>CACYXC010000049.1 GCA_902778285.1 Oscillospiraceae bacterium
TCGATGTCGAAGGTGACCTCGATCTGCGGCACGCCGCGGCGGGCCGGGGCGATGCCATCCAGATGGAAGCGGCCCAGGCTCTTGTTGTAGGCGGCCATCTCGCGCTCGCCCTGCAGGACGTTGACCTCAACGGAGGTCTGGTTGTCGGCTGCGGTGGAGAAGACCTGGCTCTTGCGGGTGGGGATGGTGGTGTTGCGCTCGATCAGACGGGTGCAGACGCCGCCCAGCGTCTCGATGCCCAGGGACAGGGGCGCCACGTCCAGCAGGACGATGCCGTCCACGTCCTTGTTCAGCACGCCGCCCTGGATGGCGGCGCCGATGGCCACGCACTCGTCGGGGTTGATGCCCTTGAAGCCTTCCTTGCCGGTCAGGGACTTGACCATCTCCTGCACGGCGGGGATACGGCTGGAGCCGCCGACCAGCAGCACCTTGCTGATATCGGCAGGCTTGAGGCCGGAGTCGGACATGGCCTGCTTCACGGGGCCCATGGTGGCCTCGACCAGGTGGTGGGTCAGCTCGTTGAACTTGGCGCGGGTCAGGGTGACGTCCAGGTGCTTGGGGCCGGTGGCGTCAGCGGTGATATAGGGCAGGTTGATGTTGGAGGTGGTCACGCCGGACAGCTCGATCTTGGCCTTCTCGGCGGCCTCGCGCAGACGCTGCATGGCGACCTTGTCGGCGCTCAGGTCGATGCCCTCGGCCTTGCGGAACTCGTCGACCAGATACTTGGTGATGCAGGCGTCGAAGTCGTCGCCGCCCAGACGGTTGTTGCCCGCGGTGGCCAGCACTTCGATGACGCCGTCGCCGATCTCGAGGATGGACACGTCGAAGGTGCCGCCGCCGAGGTCGTAGACCATGATCTTCTGATCGTTTTCCTTGTCGATGCCGTAGGCCAGAGCGGCCGCGGTCGGCTCGTTGATGATACGCTTGACGTCAAGACCGGCGATCTTGCCGGCGTCCTTGGTGGCCTGACGCTGCGCGTCGGTGAAGTAGGCGGGGACGGTGATGACCGCCTCGGTGACGGTCTGGCCCAGATAGGCCTCGGCGTCCGCCTTCAGCTTCTGCAGGACCATCGCGGAGATCTCCTGCGGCGTGTAGGCTTTGCCGTCGATGGTGACTTTGTAGTTGGAGCCCATCTCACGCTTGATGGAGGAGATGGTGCGGTCGGGATTGGTGACGGCCTGACGCTTTGCCACCTGGCCGACCATACGCTCGCCGCTCTTGGCGAAGGCCACGACGGACGGCGTGGTGCGCGCGCCCTCGGCGTTGGCGATGACGACGGGCTCGCCGCCTTCCAGAACGGCGACGCAGCTGTTGGTAGTACCCAGATCAATACCGATAATCTTACCCATGATGATTTCCTCCTGTATGAAAAGATCGTTGTATACTAAATTTATATTCAAAACGGCAAAGCCGTTTTGCTTCTGAAAACTGAAAACTGAAAACTAATTCGCTACCTTGACCATGGCGAAGCGGATGACCTTGTCGCCGAGCCTGAAGCCCTTCTGAAAGACTTCGACGATCTCGTTTTCGCCCTTCTCCTCGTCGTCCACATGCATGACCGCGTTGTGCAGCGAGGGATCGAATTTCGCACCCAGGCACTCGATCGGCGTCACGCCGAGCTTCTCGAGCGTGCTGCAGAACTGGGTCATGATCATCTCCACGCCCCTGCGGTAGGCCTCGTCCTCGGTGCCGGTATTCAGGGCGCGCTCCAGATTGTCGTACACCGGCAGGAACTTCGTCACCGTGTCGGCCTTGATGTCGCCGTACAGGGCGTCCTTCTCCTTCTGGCTGCGGCGGCGGAAGTTCTCATATTCGGCGGCGAGACGGAGGAACTTGTCATTGAGGGCGGCCTTTTCGCTCTCCAGCGCGGCCACACGCTCATCGTCCTTCTTCCTGCCGGACTTCTTTTCCTTCTTGTCTGCCTTTTTCTCCTCTTCGGGAGCGGCGGCTTCCTCTTTGACCTCTGCGGTCTCTTCCTTGATTTCCTCGGTTTCTTCGACCGGCGTTTCCTGCTTCTTATCCTCGTTCATTGGGGTCGTCTCCCTTGATGATCAACTTGTTATGCATACCCTCCGGCGGCACCTCGCCCCCGCCCAGGCGGCGAGACAGGCCCGCGGCCAGAAACTGGAGCTTGGCGGCGACGGCGGAATAGTCCATACGGGTCGGGCCGACCACACCGATCAGGCCCCGGGTATTGTCGCCCGCGTCATAGCTGGCGATGATGACGCTGGAATCCTTCAGCTCCTCGGCCACGTTCTCCGGCCCGATCAGCACGCGCACCTCGCTGGGATCGCCCATGCCCTCGGGGGAGGGGAGGATGTAGCCGCCGCCGGACAGATAACTCATCAATTTATGCGCCTTGTCCGGGTCGCGGAACTCCGGCTGGCTCAGGAGCCGGTTTTCACCGGAGATGAAGGCGGAGGGGGTGTTCGCCTCGGTCAGCGTCTCGATCACGAAGGCGGAGATGACGGAGGTGACGCCCATGGTGTCGTCCGCGGCGCGCTCGGTAGAGCGGATGAGCAGCGGCGTGATCTGGTCCTCGGCGATGTTGGTGAAGCTCGCGTTGAAAAGGCTCGACAGGCGCTGCATCAGGCTCTGGTCAACCGACACCGGCAGATGCACCAGCTTGCTCTTGACCGTGCTGCCCGAGAGCATCAGGACGATGATGAAAGTGTTGGCGTCCACATAGATCAGGTCGAAGCGCTTGACGGTGGCCGCCGCGCGGCTGGTCAGCGCCAGCGCCGGATAGTCGGTCATCTGCGAGGCCAGCCTGCTCACGTCGGAGATGGTGGCGTCGAGCTCCCGGAGCTTTGCCTCGAGGCGGCGGTTCATGTCCTCCGCCTCCTCCAGGGAGAGCTTCTGCTTCTCCATGAGCTCGTTGACGTACATGCGGTAGCCCATCGGAGTCGGCACACGGCCGGCCGAGGTGTGCGGCTGCTCCAGATAACCCATCGCCACGAGCTCGGCAAGCTCGTTGCGGATCGTGGCGGAGGAACAGTGCAGCGCGCCGCTCTGGGCGATGGCCTTGCTGCCCACCGGCTCGGCGGTGCGGATGTATTCATCGACGACCGCGGCCAGTATCTTCTTTTTTCTCTCGCTGATCATCTTAGCACTCTCATCTTCCGACTGTTGGCACTCTCAACTTTCGAGTGCTAATATACCACCGGGCCGGCTTCTTGTCAATAGTTTCCGCCGTATCTGTTGTGAAAATTCACAGTTTGGACACGAAGATTTTGGCGGTTCTAAACGAGAGATTCTCATTTACAAACGGGTGATTTGGGAGTAAACTTAAAATTATTGATGGGAGGCGTATGCACGATGCTGGAACAATCATTCATCGAAGTATACGAGAAGTTCAAGGTTCAGTTCTACAGGAAGATTTTTGAAAAAGTCAAAGAGCGGGACGGCTCCCTCTCCGCCATGGAAGGCTTCTCTCTTGAGATCATCCGCGCCCTGAAAGAGCCGACGGTCGGCCAGTTTGCGGATTTCTTGAACATATCCCAGTCCAATGCCACGTATAAAGTCAACAGCCTGATCAAAAAGGGCTATCTGGTCCGCCAGAATTCCACGACCGACCGGCGCGAGTATCATCTTGTGCTGTCGGATAAGTATTACTCCTACGCCGAGCTGCTGACCTCCTATGAGCAGACGGTGGTGAACCGGATGCGGGAGCGCTTCAGCGAGGAAGACGTGGAGAAGTTCGACGAGCTGCTCACGATCATTTCCGACGAACTGATGCCCGAGTGCGACTGATCGCCGAAACGCGCGGCAACAGACAAAACGGGCCCGCCTGAGGGAGGGCCCCGTTTTTGTACGCAAAAACGAGAGAGAGGACGATCCCCATGAAAGAGAAAAGCGCCCCCCAGGGCCTGCGCCTGAACTACAAACGCACGGCGCTGATCGGCTTTGCCTTCTTCGGCATCCTGCTTCTGTGGCAGGTGTACGACTCCTGGTGCCCCACCTTTTTGACGGACATCTTCGCCCGCAACATCTACGGCATGAACTCGGCGGAGCTGAAGGCGAGCGATCCCGACAAGATCCTGAACGTGCAGTGGATCGTCGGCATCATCATGGCCTGCGACAATCTGGCCGCGCTGATCCTGCTGCCCATCTTCGGCAATCTCTCCGACAGGACCCATACCCCCATCGGCAAGCGCATGCCCTTCATCCTGACGGGCACCTTCGTGTCGGCGGTGGCCTTCCCCTTTATCCCTCTGTTCTTCCACTACAACAACATCGTCGGCATGGTCGTCGCCATGGCGATCGTGCTGATGTTCATGATGATGTACCGCAACCCGGCGGTCGCCCTGATGCCGGACATCACGCCCAAGCCCCTGCGCGCCAGGGCCAACGGCATCATCAACATCATGGGCTACTTCGGCGGCGCCTTCGCGACGGTGCTGGGCATCTTCCTGGTGCTCTCCAAGTACATCAACGCCCCCATGGCCGAGCGCAATATCTGGACCATCGAGCTGCCCTTCATCATCGCCTCCGTGCTGATGGTGATCTCCGCGATGGTGCTCTTCGCCACCATCAAGGAGAACAGACTGGCAGAGGAGCTGAAGGAGGAGATGGCGCTGGGCGAGGCGATGGCCGCCGTCGAGACCCCCATCGACGACGACAAGCCCATGTCGAAGGCCAACAGGACCATGCTGCTGGCCATCCTCGGCGCGGAATTCCTCTGGTTCATGTCCGACAACGCGCTGGGCACCTACATCGGCAACTACGTCATCTACCATCTGCAGTCCGTCTCGAGCGCCACGATGGTGCTGACCATCCTCGGCGGCCTCGCCTCGGTGATCGGCTTTGCCATCGCCGGCGGCATCGCCGACAGGATCGGCCGCAAGTGGACGATCTCCACGGGCCTCGCCATCACCTTCGCCGGCCTGATCGTCATGTGCTTCGTGGCCCCGACGCACAAGGCCGTCGGCGAACGCGGCGAATTCGCCTTCCCCACGCTGCTCTACGCGGTCTGGGTGCTCAAGGGCTTCGGCATGGCCCTGGTGCACAACTGCTCCTTCCCGATGGTGGTGGAGCTCTGCTCCTCCAGGAAGATCGGCCGCTTCACCGGCTTCTACTACGCCGCCAGCATGTCCGCCCAGACGGTCACGCCCGTGCTGCTGGGTCTGGTGCTCAACGCCACCAAGGCCTGGCGCACGCTCCCGGTCTACGCCGCCGTTCTGACCGCGCTGAGCTTCTGCGTATTCACGGCGCTCGTCAAGAACATCAAGGCCAAAAAGGTCGCCAATGTGGTTGGCCTCGAGGCCCTGGGGGACGACGAGTAAGGATTCTGTATCTGTCATTCTGAGCGAAGCGAAGAATCTCAAAAAAGCAGCGAGGCTAAGCAATGAATAAGAAAATCGGAAAACTGCTCATCGGTCTGGGCGCTGCCGTGGCCGCGCCGCTGTACCTCCTTGCCCCCGGGAGCGCCACCAGACGGCAGCGCGCGCCCTTCCGCGGCGTCAACTACGCCCACCGCGGCCTGCACAGCCGGGACCGCTCCGTGCCGGAGAACTCGCTGGCGGCCTTTCGCCTCGCCGCGCGCGCGGGCTATGGGATCGAGCTGGACGTGCAGCTGTCGAAGGACGGGCAGGTCGTCGTATTCCATGACGCGGACCTCAGACGGGTCTGCGGCGTGGACAGGCGCGTGGACGAGCTGACGCTTTCGGAGCTGAGAGAGCTGCGCCTGTGCGGCACGGAGGAGAGCATCCCGCTCTTTTCCGAGGTCCTCGGCGCCATCCGCGGCGCGGGGCCGCTGATCGTGGAGCTGAAAACCGGCCGTCATAACAGGGAACTGTGCGAGAAGACCTACCGACTGCTGGAGGACTACCGCGGCGACGTGTGTATCGAGAGCTTCAACCCCTTCATCGTCGCGTGGTTCCGCTTCCACGCACCGGATCTGATCCGCGGCCAGCTTGCCGCGCCCTATCGGGAGTTCCGAAAGGATAAACTCCCGGTGATCCGGGCCTTTATGCTCAGCCGCACGCTGTACAATATTCTGGCCCGGCCGCAGTTCATCGCCTATCAGATCGGCCCCCGGCCGCTGACGGTGCGCCTCACGGAGCTCCTCGGCGCCATGCGCTTCGGCTGGACTTCGCACGAGCCGCGCAACGAAAAGGGCCGCGACGGCGTGATCTTCGAGTACTATAAACCGAAACTGAAATTCAAATGACGAAACAAAATGGGCGGGCACACTGTGCCCTTCAAGCTGTCGACAAAGTGTCGACAGCTTGAAGGGCAAAAATGAGAACTTACGAAAAAGTTCTCATTTTTGCGTATATCAAACACGAGAGGGAATAACCAATCTCCGCCCCCCTTTTGTCAGCTTCGCTGACATTTCCCCCGCCGGGGGAATCTTCCTCTCGCGCTCTCCCCATGCAAGTCATATCTGGTTTCGCCGGCTTTGTCTACAGTCTGGGCGGGCACACTGTGCCCGTTTTTTTGTCGAAGCAATGCTTAAAAAACTTGAAATTCATGCGCGCATCGGGTACAATCAACAACCGGGAGAAAATAAGACGGAGGTCGATACGATGAGCGAAGAGAAAAAGAGGCGCCGGGGCGACCGGCGCGACGGCCGCTGGGTCAGGGCCGTGCCCGGGCTGCAGACGGTCATGGCGCACCTGATGCCGAACCGCACCGACTGCGAGGTCTTCATGAACGACAGCTTCGACGTGACCGAGCTGCTGAAATACCTCGAGGAGAAGAACGCCTCGCATCCGGAGTACAAGACCACCATGTTCCACGCGCTCATCATGAGCGTGGCCCGCATGGTGAAGGAACGGCCCAAGATGAACCGCTTCATCCAGGGCCGCCGCATGTACGAGCGCGATGAGATCAGCCTCAGCTTTGTCTGCAAGCGCCGCTTCGCCGACAACGGCGAGGAGAGCCTGATGGTTTTCGTCCCGACGGACGAGGACACGCTGGACACGCTCAGCCGCAGGATCGTGGGCGATGTGCGCGAGACGCGCAAGAGCGAGGTGGCCACCGGCGGGATCGACGAGCTGCTGGACAAATTCGCGGCCATGCCGCGGCCTCTTCTGATGCTCGTGATCCGAATCATCCGCTGGCTGGATTTCTGGGGCGTCAACCCGCGCTTCCTCACCGAGGGCGATCCGAACTACACCTCGGTGCTGCTGTCCAATCTGGGCAGCATCAAGGCCCCCGCCGTCTATCACCATCTGAATAACTACGGCACCAACAGCATCATGATCACGGTCGGCACGATCCGCAGGGAAGAGCTCATCATGCCCGACGGGCACAAGGAGATCCGCGACGTGGTGGACATCGGCGCCACGCTGGACGAGCGCATCGCCGACGGCTTCTATTTCGCGCGCAGCCTCAAGCTGGTCAAGCACATCTTCGCGCATCCCGAGCTCCTGGACCGCCCCCTGGGCGAGCCCAGCGGCTTTGATTATCAATAAATACATACAGCTTTGCCTCCCCTGCACAGGGGAGCCAAAGCTGAAAGGAAACGGAAATGCCGACTGAGATTAGCGCCAAAACGCCCTGGGCGGCGCAGATGGGGGAGATCCCCATGCACCTGGACTACTTTGAAGGCTCCATGTTCGACAAGGTGGCGGAGATCGCGGAGAAGTACCCCAACAACATCGCCTTCGATTTTATGGGCAGGTCCACGACCTACCGCGAGCTGATCCGCGAGACCGAGCGCTGCGCCAGGGCGCTCAGGACCATCGGCGTGCGCGCGGGCGACAAGGTCACGATCGCCATGCCGAACTGCCCGCAGGCCATTTACATGTTCTACGCCGTGAACCTCGTGGGCGGCATTGCGAACATGATCCACCCGCTCTCCGCCGAGAAGGAGATCGAGTTCTACCTCAACGAGTCCGAATCCGTGACGGCCATCACGCTCGACCAGTTTTATCATAAATTCGAGGCCATCCGCGAGAACACCGGCGTCGTGAACATCATCATCGCCTCGGTCAAGGACGCGCTCTCCAAGCCCGTGCGCGCGGGCTACATGCTCACCGAGGGCCGCAGGATCAAGCCCATCCCCAAGGACGCGCCCGTCATCCGCTGGAAGGAGTTCATGCGCCTGTCCAACGCCTGCTTCTATAACTACAAGGTCAGGCGGCAGTCCGACGACCCGGCGGTCATCCTCTACTCCGGCGGCACCACCGGCACCACCAAGGGCATCGTCCTGACCAACCGGAACTTCAACGCTCTCTCCCAGCAGATCGTCGCCACCAATCCCATGTTCCGTCCGGGGGACAGGATGCTCTCGGCGATGCCGCTGTTTCACGGCTTCGGCCTCGGCGTGTGCATCCATTCCATGCTGGCGCAGGGCGGCCGCTGCATCCTGATCCCGCGCTTCACCGCCAAAAGCTATGCGAAGGACATCGTCAAATACCGCTGCAACTTCATCGCGGGCGTGCCCACGCTGTATGAGGCGCTGCTGCGCCTGCCGTCGATGGACGGCGCGGACCTGAGCTGCCTCAAGGGCGTGTTCTCCGGCGGCGACAGCCTGTCCATCGAGCTGAAAAAGAAGTTCGACAAGTTCCTCTACGACCACAAGGCGAGCATTCAGGTGCGCGAGGGCTACGGCACCACCGAGACCGTCACGGCCTGCTGCCTGACCCCGCCGACGAGATTCAAGGAGGGGAGCATCGGCATCCCCTTCCCGGATACCTATATCAAGATCGTCGAGCCCGGCACCGAGAGGGAGCTGCCCTACGGCGAGGAGGGCGAGATCCTGCTGGCCGGCCCCACGGTCATGAAGGAGTACATGAAGCACCCGGAGGAGACCGCCCGGACGCTCCGCACGCACGCCGACGGCCTGACCTGGGTCTACACCGGAGACCTCGGCACGCAGGACGAAGAGGGCTTCATCTACTTCCGCGGCCGCGCCAAGCGCATGATCATCTCCTCGGGCTACAACGTCTATCCCGGCCAGATCGAGAACATCCTGGACGCGCATGAGAAGGTGCAAATGAGCTGCGTCGTCGGCGTGCCCGACCCCTACAGGATGCAGAAGGTCAAGGCCTTCGTGAAGCTCGCGCCCGGCGTCCCGGCCGTGGAGCCCACCCGGCAGGAGCTGATGGACTACTGCCGCCGGCACATCGCCAAGTACGCCATGCCCTACGACATCGAGTTCAGGGAGGACATGCCCAAGACCCTCGTGGGCAAGGTGGCCTACCGCGTGCTCGAGGAAGAGGAGCTGGCGAAGAGCAAGGCGGCCGAGCAGGCTCAAAAGTAAAACAAAATGCCAGGGGCCGACTTCGGCCCTTGGCATGATTTGATTTATGGAGTATAATGGATCAACAAGAACGCTGTCAGGAGGCGCGCATGAGCACCGAGGACCTCGAAAAAAGCAATAGCGGCGAAGAACTCACCGAGGTCGAGGGCGAGCTCGTCTCCGGGGAGGGCTGCGATCTTCCCGAAGCCGAGAGCGAACTGCCTGCGGACGCGTCCGAGCTGCCGGCGGAGAGCCGCCGGCAGGAGCGCAAACGCCGTCTGGCCTCCGGGGCCGTGGCGCTTGTGACCTCCGCGAGCATGCTGGTCGGCGGCATCTTCAATTCCCCGGCGCTGATGCCCGACGACGAGAACCCGGTGCCGCAGATCGTCTATACCGAGAACGATGACGACGATCTGGACGGCAGCGGGGACGACGGGGACGACGGCGGCACGGAGCAGACGGGCGAGAGCGCCGCTGCCGCGGCGGAGCAGGAGGCCCCGCCCGAGGTCTGGGACGACGAGCGGCGGAAGCTCCGCGTGCCGCTGGCGGTGAGACTGCTGGCGATCCCGGTCGCGGGCCTGCTCTGCTGGCTCGTCGTCACCGGCGCGACGGCGCTGCTCGGCCCGGTGCTGGGCCCCATCGTGGGGAATATCCTCTCCTGGGCGCTGCTGCTGGCGGCGCTGCTGGGCGGCTTCGCCGCGGCGGTCAAGGCCGTGTTCCCCGATCTGCCGCTCAAAAAGATCCTCAACAAGCGCAGCATCACCGGCGTGCTGATCGGCGGGGCGGCGCTGGCCGCGGCGGACATCGTGCTGCCGCTGTTCTGGGCGGAATACACCCGCGTGGAGGCGATCGTGCGCGCGCTGGGCATCCTCGCCGTGATCGGCACCGCGTCCGGCAGCTTCACGCTGCGCGAGCTGCGGCGACGCAGGGCGGAGGCCGAGGCCGCGGCGGAGGAGCCGCCAGAGGAGGAAGAGCCGGAGGAAGAGGAAGCGGAGAAGCCCATGACCCGCGAGGACATCCTCGCCCTGGCTGACACGGTCAGCAGGAAACGGTAGTTTTGAGTTTTCAGTTTTCAGGATTCAGTTTTCAGGGCCCCGCGGGTATTCGCCCGCGGGGCCGTTTCCTGAAGAACATGCTTTACCGCGCAGGGGCCGACGCCCCCGGCGGCCCGCCGGAGGCGCATCTCTCGTAGGGCCGATCATCGATCGGCTGTACGAGGGTCTTGGAAACGGCCGGGCAATGCCCGGCCCTACGGTACGCGGCGGGCGGCTGATAGCCGCCCCTACGGCGGAGGGTGGTATTCCGCAAAACCGGCGCGCGATCTGCGGGCTTCCCCACGCATGGGGAAGCTGTCGCGCAGCGACTGATGAGGTCTCTTGCATTTTCACGCTTCCCGCGTCAAACAGGACCTCATCCGGCCCGTCGGGCCACCTTCCCCGTGCGCGGGGAAGGCTTTCGGTGCGTGCCCTGCCGCAACAAAACGAACACGACAAACGGAAACGCCCCGCGGATGAAATCGGGGCTTTTGGTGCGCGAGGCGGGACTTGAAGTCCACGTTTTTCATTTTATGTATTCTAATCCATCTATTCTTGCAAAATACAATTAAAAATCAGAAAATCAGGTATCAATCCGTCCATCCAATTACCACTTATTTAATCTGGCTTGGGTCATTTTTGTGGTCAGGTCGAAAGGAGTTTTCTATGAAATCTATCTTTGAAGAAATTGGCGGAACCTATTCCAATATCAATGGCTATCTTCTCCCGAACCTTGCAATGCCCGACTCCCCTCCCCTTGGCAAATGGGGCCGCATGCGGAGGCGCTATCTCAAGGAGCATCGCCCTGCTCTGTATTCCAGCATGCTTTTAACCGGTGGCTTGGATCAGCACCTGACCGAGATCGACCATAGCTGTGAGGAAAAGCTGGAACTGCTCACCAAACAGATGGCAAAACGGGAAGGCGTGACCGAACAACTCAAAGCCGCTGATCAAATGGAGTGGGTACGCCGCATGAACAGCATCCAGAACCGAGCGGAAGAGATCGTGCTGAGCGAACTCGTCTACTGCTGAGGAGGTGCAAAGATGCTGATTCTGGAAGATCAATGTTGTCAAGGGTGAATTTCCCGTCTTGTTACGAGCTGCGTAGCGGTGGACCCCATCTTTTCCTGCAGTTATCAGCCATTATTCGGAA
>CACYXC010000050.1 GCA_902778285.1 Oscillospiraceae bacterium
CCGAGAGATTTGTGGCCGGTTTTCCACAGATCCTCGGTTTCTTTCGACTTTTAGGCCTGAAAAAGGGGCCGCTGCAAAACTTCCATTTTGCAACGGCCCTGTTATTCAGTCCTTATTCATACAGCGCCGCGATCTGCCGCGCCGCGTCCCTCGCCTGCTGCCGCACCGCGTCCGGGCCGAGGATCTCCGCCTCGGTGCCGAAGCCGAAGACCCAGGCGAAAAACAGGGGGCTGACTGCCACGTTCACCGCGACGGTGAAGGCGTCCGGCCCGTCGCGCATGAGCATCACGTCCTTGCCGAAGCGGTCGATGACCGCGCCGGCCAGGTGGTTGGCAAAGCGCAGCTTCACAGCGCTCTCCTGTCCGGTGAACATGCCGAACACTTTTTTGGAATAGGCGGACATGTCCGTATCCCGGAAGGCCTCTTTCCCCTGCCGCGCCGTCTCCAGTGTGGAGATGGCGCTCATCTTGTCCACGCGGAAGTGCTTCATCCGCGCCTCCTCCGCGTCCCAGGCCAGCATATAGTAGTTCTCATCGTCCCACATCAGGGCGAAGGGGCTGAGCACATAGCCGGCGCCGCCGCGGCGATACTGCCGCTCCTTCTCCACCGTGAACTCGAAATAGTGGAAGCGGATCATGCGGTCCCGGTTGATGGCGTTGGAGATCTCGTCCACGTTGTAGTAGACGCTCTCATTCATGCTCTTGACCCGGTTGCGCACATAGACCTGCCGCTCCAGCATGCGCGCGTCATGGACGCTGGCCAGATTCTCGAGCTTGCGGATCAGCGACACCGTCTTTTTCTCGGTGATGAACTTGGAGGACTGGATGCTGTCCACCAGCAGCTTGAGCTCCGGCAGCTCAAAATCGCGCTGGCCGATGTAGTAGCCCGTCTGCTTCCCGCGCTGCTGCACGATATCCGCGCCGAAGCTGCGCAGCGTCTCCAGGTCGTCATAGATGCTCTTGCGCTCGGCGGCAATGTCATGTTGGGAAAGCTCCTCGATCATGTCCGCCACGGTCACGGGGTGGCGCTCGTCGCTCTGCCGCTGAAGAAAACGCAGCAGATACAGGAGCTTCAGTTTCTGATTGGCCGATCTCGCCATTCTTCTCGCCTCCGGTTTTGGTGATGATGATCATCGGATGGTGAAAAGCTTTCAAACTTTTCGCCATCCTGTATTCATGATTACCTGCGGGGGATCAGGGTGGGGTGCACCACCATCTGCCGTACGTCGTTCACCGCGTGCGTCGCAAGCTCGATGGCCATGTTGATCGCACGGATGGACACCTCCACCTGCCGCAGATCCACCACCGTCAAATC
The DNA here is from genome assembly GCA_902778285.1 of Oscillospiraceae bacterium. Lineage (GTDB taxonomy): Bacteria > Bacillota > Clostridia > Oscillospirales > Oscillospiraceae > Limivicinus. The sequence goes on from CACYXC010000050.1 coordinate 1,315, forward strand.
CTTGTACAGGCGGGTGTTGGAGCTGTTGTAGCTTGTGCTCATGGTCACAAGCTCCACATCCGTACCGGGGCGGAGCTTCGCATCGCGCAGGGCCTGCTCGATGCCGACAGCCACGGTGTCATAGACGCAGATGATCGCGCGGGGCAGCTTCCCCTCCAGCAGCAGCTTCTGACCCAGCGCGTAGCCGTCGTCGATCTCGATGCCGCAGGTGTAGCTTGCCCTGGGCTGTATGGCGTGGCGGTTGCAGGTATCCTGTACGAAGCGGCTGCGGTACTGCGCGCCGAGGAGCCATCTGTCCGGCAGAACAAGGATCATATCCTCGCCGACGTACTCCCTGACGTATTCCAGCGCCAGCTTTGAGGCCTCATTCTCATCGACGGAGACCGATGGATAGCCCGGGATCGAGCGGTTGACGAGCACGGCCGGATAGGTGGTCTTCCTGCTTTCCAGCGTCACGATATCCTCGGCGCTGGCAGATACGATCACCGATGCGCCGATCCGCCCGGGCGCCCAGAGATAGCTCTGCTCCACGAGATGGCCCGACTCATAGGGCTGAATGATCACGTCCGCCGTGATCGGCGCCGTGCCCAGAGCCGTGTTCATCCCGGAGACGAAGGAGGGGAGCATGGAGTCCAGCTGACGCTCCGGCCAGTAGACCGCTATGGTAGGACGCCTGTTTTTCCTGCTTCTGGAGGCCACGTCGTATCCGAGCTTCTTTGCCATGCTTGCCACTCGCTCCTGCATGGCGAGCGAGATGCGCCGCTCATCCCCCCTGCCGGAGAGTACGTAGGAAACTGTCGCGATCGATGTGCCGCAGGCTGCGGCGATGTCCTTCAAAGTCGCCATAATCGTCACCTCTTTGCGGTATTGTCCCTTGATAAAACAAAGTATAACACGAAAAAGCAGCTCAAACAACACTTAATTTAAGCGTTTCTCTATCGATTTCAGCTTGTTTGACCGACAGAAGGCCCGTAGGCGATCCGGGATTGACAAGACCCTGTTCATTCGATACAATAAAAGGTAAGAGGGATACTCCGAACCCGCCAAAACGGCGCTCTTTCGGCGCTTTTGGGCTTGTCGTCATTGACTTGCGTCAGCAAGCCTGCTTCCTCCGCACCCAAAATCATCCGAAATCTCATCCGTTTTGGTCGAAGAGTTTTCCCGGAGCTGGAATTCGTCCAGCCGAGGCAAAAACGCAGGGAATACTTATCGTATTTCTGAGTATTTTAACGAAGGTTGGGCGGATTCCATCCCGGGAAAACCGTGGTTCGGATTATCCCTCTTACCTTAGGGGAAACGAATGCGGTTTGCAGGTATGGCGCGGCCATATCTGCTCTTTTATTGGTGGAACGCGGCAGATATCCGATCCGCTCATGCTGCCGGACTGTGCGGATCGTTCACGCTTCGTTCAGGTTTTTCCCGGCCGCTGTGGTATAATATCCATATTATGGCGAAACGCGGCAAAGCGTTTTGCCGGATATTGATTGCAATGATCCCCGTGCAGATGATGGAACCCGTCATTTGTCGCCAAACGTGTCGTCTGGCAGCGAAATCAATCGAATCCCCGATTGATTTTGCCATCCGATGATCATTATGATACTGTCTATCTCGCTTTGGGAGGCATCTCATGGAGGACAAGAGAACATCTCTCCTATACCGCATCATCCGCTGGTTCGTCTGGCTCTTTTCGCCGAAGTTCCGGCGTGTGGGCGACGGGAAGCTGCCCGACGAGCCCTGCGTCATCGTCGGCAATCACAGCCAGATGTACGGCCCCATCGCGGGAGAGCTCTACATGCCCGGGCGGCATGAGATCTGGTGTGCCGGGGAGATGATGCACCGGAAGGAGGTCGCGGACTACGCCTTTACGGATTTCTGGTCCTTCAAGCCGAAATGGACGCACTGGTTCTTCCGCATCGTCAGCAGGCTCATCACGCCGCTGTCGGTCTGCGTCTTCAACAACGCCCATACGATCCCTGTCTATCACGACACGCGCCTGATCTCCACCTACCGCGAGTCGATCACCAAGCTGCAGGCGGGCAGCAGCATCGTCATTTTCCCAGAGAAAAACGAGAGGTACAACAACATCCTCTACGCCTTCCAGGACAAATTCGTGGATCTGGCCCGCTTCTACTACAAGAAGACCGGCACGGCCCTCGCCTTCGTCCCGCTCTACGTCTGCCCGAAACGCGCAGAGATGCACTTCGGCGAAGCGATCCGCTTTGACCCCGCCGCCCCGATCGCGCAGGAGCGTGCGAGAATCTGTGCGTATCTCGCCGACGCGATCACCGACATCGCCTGCTCCCTGCCGGAGCATACCGTAGTCCCTTACCGGAACATCCGCAAGCGGGACTATCCCAAGAATACTCCCGTCGAGGTATATACTGATGAAAAAGCCTGTGGTTGACTACCGCGAATTTCGTTTCAGCCGGCTGAATGAGCCTCGTTTTTCACACATCAAGCTTCTGGCCGGATGGATCTTCTACTTCTCGATGTATTTCATCACCGAGAACCTGATCCCTCCCGAGCGCTGTACCCCGATCCACTGCGCGCTGGACGACCTGATCCCCTTCAACGAGTTCTTCGTGATCTTTTACGTGGGCTGGTACTTTTTGATCTTCGGGTCGCTTCTCTACACCTTCCTCTACAAAATCGAAAACTTCCGCCGTCTGCAGATCTATATCATCGTGACCCAGGCGGTGGCCATGACCTGCTACGTGCTCTGGCCGAGCCGGCAGGATCTCCGGCCCGAAGTCTTTGCGCGCGACAACGTGCTCACGCAGCTGATGGCCTTCATCTACTCCTTTGACACGAGCACGGGGGTATGCCCCTCGCTGCATGTGGGCTACTCCCTCGGTGTGCTCTCCGTGGCGTGGAAGGACAAGGACGTGCCGGGCTGGGGCAAGGCGCTGCTCCTGTTCGTCGTCATCATGATCTGCCTGGCCGTCTGCTTCGTCAAGCAGCACTCCGTGCTGGATGTCCTGGCTGCCCTGCCGCTGTGCCTGCTGGCCGAGTGCATCACCTTCGGCAAAAGCTACTGGCGCTCGAAGCTGCATTTGCGGACCGATTGAGCGCCTATGAGAGAACAGAGCCGCAAAAGCAGCCGGTCCGTCGCCTTCTGTGCGCTGATGGCCGCGCTCGGCGCCGTCATCATGACAGCCGGCGGGCTGATCCCCGTCGCCACCTATTGCAGCCCCATGATCGCGGGCGTGCTGCTGCTCCCGGTCATGAGCGAGCTCGGCGATCGCTGGGCCTGGATGACCTGGGCCGTGACCGCGGCGCTCGCGCTGCTGCTGAGCGTGGACCGGGAGGCCGCCTTCCTCTATTGTTTCCTGGGCTACTACCCGATCCTGCGCCCCTATCTGGACGCGGTGAAGCCGAAGGCGGCGCGCTTTCTGCTGAAGCTCGTCTTCTTCGCGCTGACGCTCGGCGCCATGTACGCCCTGCTGCTGTGGGTGTTCCAGCTCTCCTCCCTGCTGGAGGATTTCAGCGGCTTCAGCTTCTGGATGAACGCCCTCTTTTTCGCGGCGCTGGTTGCCGTCATGATGATCTATGACGTCGCGCTCGCCCGCCTGCATCTGTTCTGGCTCGTCCGACTGCGTCCACGCTTCAAGCTGCCGAAAAAGCAATAACGCTTCCTCCCCTGCGCTCAGAGTGCGCGGGGGAGTTTTTTCTTGTCAGGCGCTGTCAATTGTGATACGATAACGCAAAGGAACAGATATTCGAAGGATCTGGAAAAAGCATGGACGATTACGAACGGCATCAAAGGATCTGGCGTATGCTCTACGGCCCGGTCAGCCGCTGGATCTGCCGGAAATTCAATATGACCCACGAGGACCTGCATATTGACGGCCCGGTACTGCTGGTCCCGAACCACGTCAACGCCTGGGACCCGCTGCTCGTGGCCATGAGTCTGAAGGACAAGCAGGTCTATTATGTGGCCAGCGAGCATCTCTTCCGCCTCGGCCTGATCTCACGGCTGCTGGAATGGCTCGTGGCGCCGATCCCGCGGCGCAAGGCCTCTGCGGGCACCGATACGGTCAAGGCCTGCCTGCGTCATCTGCGCGCCGGGCACTCGATCTGCCTTTTCGCCGAGGGCGAGCAGTGCTGGGACGGGCGCAGCAATCCCGTCTTCGCCGCCACGGGGAAGCTGGCGAAGAGTTCCGGCGCCGCGCTGGTCACCTACCGGCTGGAGGGGGCTTATCTCTCCAAGCCGCGCTGGGCCAGAAGCGTGCGCCGCGGCCGCGTGCACGGGCACCCGGTGAACATCTACCCGCCCGAGCAGCTCAAGGCCATGAGCCCTGCCGACATCAACGCCGCCATCGAGCGCGACTGCTTTGAGGACGCATGGACCCGGCAGCGGGAGTGGCGGCAGCCCTATCGCGGCAGGACGCTCGCCGAGGGGCTGGAGCGCGCCATGTATCTCTGCCCGCGCTGCCGGAGGATCGGCACGCTGAAAACCGAGGACGACCGCGTTTTCTGCGATTGCGGTCTCTCTCTGCGCTATGAGGAGACCGGCTTTTTCTCCCCCGCGGAGCCCTTTGGGACCGTCGCGGACTGGGAGGACTGGCAGAAGCAGGCCCTGCATGAACGGAGCTTTGAGAAGGCGGGAGATGCGCTCTTCGCCGACCCGGAGGTCCTGCTGACCGAGATCGTATCCGGGCACGGTGAGAAGGAGCTGGGCCGCGGGCCGCTCGCACTGTATGAGGACCGCCTCTGCTGCGCGGGACGGGAGTTCCCGCTCGCAGAGATCCGGGATATGGCCCCGGTGCAGACCTACCTGCTGCTCTTGAGCGTGGGGGAGCGATACTATCAGATCCGCTCCGACAAGGGCGCGAATCTGCGCAAATATCTGGAGATCTGGAAAGAGCACGGCTGAAGACCTTTCTCCGTCCCGGCACCGCGCCTTATCCCCGTGAGTGAAAGATGCAAGACAAGGAGCCAAATACATGGATTATTCCGCCGCCAACCATGCCCTCTGGAACGTTATCGTCCAGATGGGCCTCATCGCAGGAGCGATCATGCTGGCAAACCTCCTGCGCCAGAAGATCCCCTTTATCCGCAGGAGCCTGATGCCCGTGGCCGTGCTGGGCGGCTTCCTGCTGCTGATCGCCAGGTATCTGCACCTGGTCCGGATCGACCAGCTGCTTATGGAGATGCTGGTTTACCACGGCATCGCGCTGGGCTTCATCGCCATGAGCCTGCGCGTCCCTGAGGAAGGAGGCCGGCGGAAGGGCGACCTCACCGGGCTCAAATCCGGCGCGGTCATCGTCAGCTCCTACATGGTACAGGGTGTGGTCGGCCTGCTCGTCACGCTGCTGCTGGCCTATACCGTGAAGCCGGGTCTCTTCAAGGCAGCCGGCCTGCTGCTGCCCATGGGCTACGGCCAAGGCCCCGGGCAGGCCAACAACGTGGGCTCGAGCTATGAGGCTCTCGGCTTTACCGGCGGGCGCAGCTTCGGTCTCGCCGTCGCCGCGGCGGGCTATCTGGTGGCCTGCATCGTGGGCGTCGTGATCCTGAACGTGCTCTCCCGCAGGGGGAAGATCGGCGCAACGCGCTCTTCTGCCGCGGAACAGCACCCGGCGGACTTCTTCCAGAGCCGGGACGAGATCCCCATCTCTGACTCCATCGACAAGCTTTCCGTCCAGATCGCCATGGTGCTGCTGGTCTACCTGCTCACCTATCTGGCCGCCTGGGGGCTGACCTCCGGCATCGCCGCCCTGTCCGAGGGCCTTGCCGCCACGCTCAACACGCTGATCTGGGGCTTCAACTTCATCATCGGCGCGGCGCTGGCCATGCTGGTGCGGGTTCTGCTGCAGAGGGGGCGCAAGACCGGCGTCATCCTCCGGCAGTATCAGAACAACTACCTGCTCAACCGCATCTCCGGCTTCTTCTTCGACATCATGATCGTGGCCGGCATCGGCTCGATCAATCTGGAGGACATCCGCGGTCTGTGGCTGCCCTTCGTGCTGCTGGTGATCTGCGGCGCGATCGTCACCTGGGTCCATCTGCGCATCGTGTGCAGGAAGGTCTATCCGGATTATTACTACGAGGGCCTGATCTCCATGTACGGCATGCTGACCGGCACCATCAGCTCCGGCGTGCTGCTGCTGCGCGAGATCGATCCCGAGCTGAAGACGCCCGCCGCAAACAATCTGGTCGTCGGCAGCAGCTTCGGCATCGTGCTCGGCGCGCCGGTGCTGATCCTGGTCGGCATGGCGCCGCGCTCCGACGTGATGTGCTGGGTCGTGATGGGACTGGCGGCCGCCTACGCCGCGCTGCTTTATCTGCTGATCTTCAAGCTCACGGGGCGGAAAGCCGGGCGCTGAGCCAAAACGCGCGTCGGCCGGAGCATTCACGCTCCGGCCGTTTTTCCCTTTCTTAAGATTTCTTAGGTTGACCCGCCGCGCCCGGCAGGATATAATATAAATCCATCGGATGAAACGACTCTGCGCGGCGGCTCCGCCGCTTCTCAGGAGAGAGATATGCTTACCTATAATGAATTGGCATCCCCGCAGGCCATCGCCGCGCTGCGGGACTATCTGGTCCTCGCCCTGCGCAGCACCGGACCGGACCCCGCGTCGGACCGGGTGTTTCAGCTGGGCATGCTGCGCGTGGAGGATGGGCAGATCGTCAACCGCAACAGCGCGCTCATCGACCCGGGCCTGCCCATCCCCGCGGAGCTCAAAGAGCTGACCGGCGTCAGCGATGAGGACGCCAAGGGCGGTCTGCGCTATTCGCAGATGGCCGCCAGCCTTGCCAGGCTGCTGCAGGACGGCGTCGTCGTGGCCGACGAGGAGGCCCTCGGCTTTGTCCGGCACATGCTGGAGGGCGAGGGCTTTGCGGGCAAATTCGCCTTTGTGGACGTGCGCACGCTGGCGCATTCCCTGAAGCCGGAGCTGGAGAGCGACGATCCGGCTGCGATCGCCGCCGCCCTCGGCGCCGAGGCGGAAGACGAGCCCGGCATCCTGCGCGAAGCAGCGCTGCGCCAGGCAATCCTCTGCGCCTGTCAGGCGCTCCTCCCGGCGGAGGACAGCGAGGGGGCCGCACACGGGCAAGAGAGCGCGGATGCCGCAGACCGCGCCGCGCCCGGGAGCAAAAAGAAGGGCCGCTTTCCGCTGATCCGCAGCAAAGCCCGCCCCGCGCCGAAAAAGAAGCGGCGGAAGGATGCCTTCTCCAGCGTCTGGGATATGAGCAGCGAGGACTTCATCGGCTACATCGCCGCGCTCGCGAGCGTCGTTGCGGCGCTGATCTTCATGCCCTCCTGGTCAAGCCTGCTGTACCTGCTGGCCGCGCTGGTCTTTCTGCCGATCCGCGCGCTGCGGCGGCGCCTCCGCCGCTGGCGTCTGGACGGATGGCGGGTGCTGGCGATCGGTCTGGCCCTGTTCGTGCTGGCCTCGGTATTCAAGCCCCACACGCCCGGTGCCGGGAAGCCGCGCAGCGAAAACGACGGGCCTCCCGCCTTCATCATCCTGAGCTGGAACGAGGAGGGCGAGTACGGCCAGCCCTGGACCGCCGAAAACGACGAGGGCGTGGAGGAGAGCTACATCGCCTTCCACCTGCCCGTCGGTATCTACCGCGTGCTCAACAACAATGCGGCCTCCGCCAAGGTCACCGTCTGCGACGACGTGCCGGAGGAGAAAAGCACCGATATTCAGGACCTCATGCTCGAGGAGAGCACCCGCACCGTCACGGTGCTTGCCAGCAAGAGCAAGGAGCTCACACTGGACGAGGGGCAGCATCTGCGTCTGTCCGAGAACGCCGAGAATGTGATTTTCCAGTATCTGGGCGAGATTCCCGAGGTCGTCGTGGAGGAGAAGGACGAGAGCGAAGATCCCAACGCCACGGCCGTCACCGCCTGGGTCAACGGCAAGGAGGTGCGCATGCGCAAGTCCGCCTCGGTCAGCGCATTCATCATGGCGACCTTTGACACGGGCAAGGAGGTCCTGGTCACCGGCGAGACCGGAGACTGGACGGCCGTCACCGTGGACAACCAGAAGGGCTATATCTACTCCCGCTACATCACCTATGAAAAACCGACAGAATAAAAAAACAGGGGCTGAAGGCGGCACTTCGTCAGAAAGTGCCGCCTTCGGACTTTTGGGAAACAGCCATGCGGCTGACGCCTGTTTCGGATGAATTGACCGGCTCCGATCAGCGATGGTACAATCGAATCAATCCAGCTGCAGCAAAGCTTAAGGATGGGCTCAGTGCTTTCCCGAGTGTTTTACGAGCGGAAAAAGCTTAGAATTTCTCCTTGACTTTGCACTTAACTGCAATGATACACTCGCTTTGAGGAGGAAGAGATATGATTACCATTCAAGGATTCGCCAGGCTCTGCGGATGCAATACCCAAACCCTGCGCTACTATGATCGGATCGGTCTGCTGACCCCCGCACGGGTGGATGAGTGGACCGGGTATCGGTATTACGAAGAGGATCAGGCCATGCAGTTCGTGAAAATCAAAAGCCTGCAGCAGGCGGACTTTTCTATCGATGAGATCCGGCCGATCCTGGAAGATGGCGACGACCGGCTGCAGGAGGCGTTTGAGCGCAAGATCGCGGAACAGGAGCAAAAGCTGGCGCGGATGAGAGAAATACAAAAATCATATCTCAATGAAAAAATGGAAATGCAGAAAATGATTTGTATGCTCGCGGATTTCATGGAGGGAAGAGCGGACGATCCGAAGCTTCTGGAGGAATTCGGATTAGACATCCCGCAGGAGACGGAGGTCAACGCCAAAGTGCATGAAATCCTTGCAGACTGGCTGACGCAGATCAGAAATGCGAGCGAGGAGATCGCCCGGCAGGCGGACACCCGTGTTCTTGACACAGTAAAAACGGTCATGGAAAATCTGTCTAAAGGAGAGCAAGGCGATAAGAATTTGATCCTTTCGGTCACGGGAGCGGACAGCGAAAACGGAGAAGAGATTCCGGCGGACGCAGAAAAGGTGTTTGAACGCAGCGGCTGGGCGCATGTCTGCGAGTGGATAGAAAGTCTTCCCCATCTTGACGGCGGCCGGCAGAGCTTCTTCCAGTTTCGTGTTCGAGAGGACAGTCCGGTCAACGATCCGGGATTCCCGACCATGATGCTGGCTGTTATGGCGTCCAGGTACGACATCCTGCAGGATGGCATTTTCTGCAGGGTCGGGCGGAGTGATGACGGATTGAATCACGTTATCCTGCTCCGGAAATAGAGGATACCAGGATACGCGGCGGCAGAAGTGAAGACAAAAAGTCTGCAGGGACTTTTTGACAAACTGAAATGGGCTGTGAAAAACTACGTTTTTCACAGCCCATTTCAGACTGTAGACAAACCCATACAGAGCAAGTCGGACTCGCATGGGGAGAGCGCGAGAGGGGACGGTAATCCCCTTTCGCGGTACAATCTGTGCAA
>CACYXC010000051.1 GCA_902778285.1 Oscillospiraceae bacterium
CTTGCCAAAAGCTGCCATATATGGTAAAATGCAAAAAACTTCAAAAAGTTAATGTTTTTAGGGAAGGGAGAGGAAAGTATGGATATCTTTGCAAAATGCCGGGAAGCCTCTTTGGCGGATGAGGTCCGGGAGAAGGGGATATATCCCTATTTCCACGCGCTGGAATCCAGACAGGATACCGAGGTGATCATGGAAGGAAAGCGCAGAATCATGCTGGGTTCGAACAACTATCTCGGACTGACCGTGAATCCGGAAGTCATGGAGGCCGGGATCGAAGCCATCCGCCGATACGGGTCGGGCTGCTCCGGCTCCCGCTTCCTCAACGGCACGCTCCGGCTGCATCTGGAACTGGAACAGGAGCTGGCAGACTTCCTGCGGAAGGACGCGGTGGTCACCTTCTCAACCGGCTTTCAGTCAAACCTTGGGATCATAAGCGCGATCGTGGGCCGCGGCGACTACGTGATCATGGACAGGGAGAACCACGCCAGCCTGTATGACGGCTGCAGGCTGTCCTACGGGAAAATGCTGCGCTTTCAGCACAATGACATGGAGGATCTGGAACGAAAGCTGAGTGTCGTCCCCGAGAGCGCCGGATGCCTGATCGTTACCGACGGCGTCTTTTCTATGGGCGGCGATATTGCGAATCTGCCGGAGATCTGCCGCCTGGCGAAGAAGTACGGGGCGCGCGTCATGGTCGACGACGCGCACGGCCTCGGCGTCATCGGCGAGGGCGGCCGCGGCACGGCCAGCTACTATGGTCTGGAGGACGAGGTCGACATCTACATGGGGACCTTCTCCAAGTCTCTCGCCTCTCTCGGCGGATACATGGCGGCGTCGGCGCGTGTGGTGGATTACGTCAAGCACTGCTCCCGGCCCTTTATTTTCTCCGCGTCGATCACGCCCGCGAGCTGCGCCTCGGCGCTGACGGCGCTCAGGATTCTGAAGGCGCATCCGGAGCTGCCGGAAACGCTCCAGGCCAGAGCCGTATACATGCGCGGGAAGCTCCGCGAGGCGAACATCCGCATGAAGGAGTCCAACGGAGAGCGGATTCCGATCATCCCCATCTACACCTATGAACCGATCCCCACGCTGACGATCGCCAGGGAACTGTACGAGCGGGGCGTCTATGTCAATTCTTCGCTGCCGCCCGCCACTGCGCCGACAGAGTGCCTGCTTCGCACGAGCCTGATGGCCACCCATTCGGAGGCGCTGATCGACGAAGCGGTCGGCATCATCGCCGAGGTGCTGCACCGTCATCATATCGGGGAGTGAGAAACCATGAACAAAGTCGTAATCGTTACCGGCGGTACCAGCGGCATCGGGCTGAACACAGCCAGAGCGTTGACAAAACAGGGCTGCCGTGTCTATGAATTCAGCCGGAGAGAAGAGGGTACGGACGCCGCGATCCACATCCGGGCCGATGTCACCGATGAGCTGCAGGTGCAGCGCGCGGTCGAGGAGGTGCTCGCGCGCGAGGGGCATATCGACGTCGTCGTCAACAACGCCGGCTTCGGCATTTCCGGAGCGATCGAGTATACGGACACCGAAGAGGCAAAGAGACAGTTCGACGTAAATTTCTTCGGCATGGTCCGCGTCAACCGCGCCGTGCTTCCCCACATGCACCGGCAGGGCTACGGACGGATCCTCAATATGAGCTCCGTGGCCGCGCCGATCGCCATCCCCTTTCAGGCGTACTACTCCGCCTCCAAGGCGGCGGTGAGGACATACAGCCTCGCCCTGCAGAGCGAGGTGAAGCCCTATGGGATCGAGATCTGCTGCATCATGCCGGGGGATATCGCCACCGGCTTCACCGCGGCGAGAAGGAAGAATCCCGCCGGAGACGACGTGTACGGCGGCAGGATCTCCCGCAGCGTCGCGGTCATGGAGCATGACGAGAGGACGGGGATACCGGCGGAGAAGGCCGGCGCCTTCGTGGCCGGCAAGGCGCTTCAAAAGAATGTGCCCGTCCTGTGTACGCTCGGCGGGAAATACAAGCTCTTTGTTTTCCTTACGCGCCTTCTGCCGACCGGGCTGCTCGTCGATCTGGTCGGAAAGATCTACGCCTCCTGAGGCCGACGCCGATCGGCGGACGGAAGAAAACGGACGGAAGAGAGAAGACGCCTGTCAATCATAGCCTTATGCGATCCCGAATGACAGGCGAAGAGTTCTCCGCGCGCGCCCGAAATCATACAGAAGGACCGCTCGTGTGGGCGGCCGCATCGCCTGCGTTTTTCCGGTGCGGCCGCGAGATCCGCGAGCGGTTTTTTGCTGCCTGCTCCCGGAGACAGGGCCGCTTTCGCGGCAGGAACGGCTTGCGCAGGGCCAGGTCTTCATGATACAATCAGGAAAACGACCGGCTCAGGCCGGGAAAGGCGGGCGGCATCGATGACACAGGCACAGATCTGGGAGATCGCGCGGCGGCAGTCGGCCATCGACCTGTCCTGCGCGCCGGAGGACTTCCTGCGCGCGGAGAACGTCGTGGTGCTGTCGCGGAAAAATGAGCGCGCGCGGCGCTATCTGAGCCTGCCCTTCAGCTGCCAGCTCGTCAGCTACGGCGGCAACATCGTGGCCTCCGTGCAGCCGGAATACCGCGAGGCGGCGGAGCGCTATATCGGCAGCTTCCCGCCCGAGCACTGCTTCGAGACGCCGAATCTGCACGTATTGAACGACGCGCTCGCACCGCTGGGACAGAAGATCTGCTTCATGGCGGAGTACTTCCTGCCCGAGCTCGAGCTTCTGCGGGCGCTGCCCTGCGGCTATGAGCTGCGCCTGCTGCACCCGGCGGATTTCAAAGAGCTGTATCTGCCGCAGTGGAGCAATGCCCTGTGCGAAAAGCGCAAAGAGCTGGACGTACTCGGCGTGGGCGCCTACGACGGCGGGGAGATGCTCGGCCTCGCCGGCTGCTCGGCCGACTGTGAGGACATGTGGCAGATCGGCGTGGACGTGCTGCCGGCATACCGCAGGCAGGGGATCGCCCCGGCGCTGACCTCGCGCCTCGCGCTGGAGATCCTGGAGCGCGGCATGGTCCCCTTCTACTGCGCCGCCTGGTCCAACATCAAATCTGTCCGCAACGCGCTCCGCAGCGGCTTCCGCCCCGCCTGGGCGGAGATGACGGCCAGGCCGGCGGCCTTTGTGGACGAGATGAATCAAGGGAAAAAGCCATGAGCCTGTACGCCATCGGAGACCTGCACCTGCATTTCGAGACGCCGCTGAAGGCACAGGCGCAGAGGAAAGAGCGAGTCTGGAAGAACCACGAGGAGAAGTTTCGCAAAAACTGCGCCGCGCTCCTCACGGACGAGGACACGCTGGTGCTCCTCGGCGACCACAGCTGGGGCCGCAGCCTCGCCGAGTGCGGGGAGGATCTGCGCTATATCGAGGCGCTGCCGGGGCGGAAGATCCTCTGCCGCGGCAACCACGACATGTTCTGGGACGCGGGGCGTACCGAACAGCTCAACGCGCAGTTCGCCGGGCGGCTCTCCTTTCTGCAGAACAACTATTTCACTTACAGAGATTACGCGCTGGTGGGCACGAAGGGCTTCACCTTCGAGGGCCCCTTCTGGCTCAACGCCCGCGGGCGAATCGTCGGCTGGGACGAGAAGAACGAGGAGCACGCCAGAAAGCTGGTGGAGCGGGAGCTGCAGCGTCTGCGTCAGTCCTTCGAGGCGGCGCGGGCGGAGGGCTTGCGCAAATACATCATGTTCCTGCACTACCCGCCCACAAGCATCCTCGAGGACGAGAGCGGCTTTACCGCCATGGCGGAGGAGTACGGCGCCGAGCAGGTGATCTACGCCCACAGCCACGGGGAGGCGCGCTTTCGCGACAGCATCCACGGGGAGAAAAACGGCGTCTTCTATCGCCTGGTCTCCGGCGATTACCTGAACTGGCAGCCGGTGAAGCTGCTGGACTGAGAGGAGAATGACCCATGCTCAACGCGATAAACGCCCGCCTGAGTCTTCCCTCGGGCGAGATGGACTACATCCGCTTCGGCGGCGGAGCGAAAACCCTCGTCATGCTCCCCGGCGTGGGGGATGGGCTCAAGACCGTCAGGGGCATGGCCCTGCCCTTTGCGCTTCAATTTCGCGAACTGGCAAAGGACTTCACGGTCTATGTTTTCAGCCGCCGCGTCTCCCTGCCCGAGCACATGACTACCCGCGAGATGGCGGAGGATCTGAACGCCGCCATGGAGGCGCTGGGCCTGCGGGAAGCGGCGGTGGTCGGCGTGTCGCAGGGCGGGATGATCGCCCAGTGGCTCGCGATCGATCATCCTGATAAAGTGGGGAAGCTGGTGCTGGTCGTGACGCTCAGCCGCCCCAACGAGACCGCCCGGGAGGCGATCGCCGGCTGGACGGAGATGGCAAAGCGCGGCGATTACAGGGGCATCATGCTCGACACCGCGGAGCGCTCCTATTCCGAAAAGCGCCTGCGGCAGGCAAGGCTCGCATACAGCCTGCTCGGCAGCCTCGGCAGGCCGAAGAGCTTTGATCGCTTCCTGACGCAGGCGGAGTCCTGCGTGACGCACGACTGTTATGACCGGCTCTGCGAGATCGCCTGCCCCACGCTGGTGATCGGCGGGTGTGAGGACCGGATCGTTACCGCCGCGGCCTCCGAGGAGATCGCGCGGGCGGTCCCGGGCAGCGAGCTGTATCTGTATGAGGGCCTGAGCCACGGCCTGTACGAGGAAGCGCCGGACTTCCTTGCGCGCGTAGCGGCCTTCTGCCGATGAGAGGAGAGAGAAACATGAGCGGGAAAGAATTCGTTCAGGCGATGGTCAAGTTCATGAGCGGGCTGCTGTTGGTCGGCGCGCTGCTCTTTCTCCCGGCCGGGACCTGGGACTACTGGCAGGCCTGGCTGCTGATCGGCATTTTGTTTGTCCCGATGTTTCTGGCGGGCCTGGTCCTGATGAAGAAAAACCCGGAGCTGCTGCGAAAGCGGCTCAACGCGAAGGAGGAGCAGGCGGAGCAGAAAACGGTGATCGCGCTCAGCGGCCTGATGTTTCTCGCGGCCTTCGTGCTGGCCGGGCTGAATCGGCGCTTCGGCTGGTGCCTGCTGCCCGGCTGGGCGTCCTGGGCGGCGGCGGCCGTCTTCCTGCTGGCCTACGCGCTCTATGCCGAGGTGCTGCGCGAAAACGCCTACCTCTCGCGCACGATCGAAGTGCAGGAGGGGCAGAAGGTCGTCGACACGGGCCTCTACGGCATCGTGCGCCACCCGATGTACGCCGTGACGCTGTTTCTGTTCCTGTCCATGCCGCTGGTGCTGTCAAGCCCCATCTCCTTCGCGGTCATGCTCGTCTATATCCCGATCATCGTCAAACGCATCCGGAATGAGGAGGCCGTGCTGGAGGCGGGGCTTGATGGCTACGCGGAGTACAAGCGGCGCGTGAAGTATCGCCTCGTGCCCGGGCTCTGGTGAAAGGCAGTGGAAGAACTTTTTGTAAACGGGGAACCATATGCGATCCTATCCCTGCTCGGCCGCGGCAAGGGCGGCTACTCCTATCTCGCCGAGCGGGACGGGCGGCGCGTGGTGCTCAAGCAGATCCACCACGAGCCCTGCGATTACTACAGCTTCGGCGACAAGCTCGAAGCCGAGCGGCACGACTACGGTCGGCTGACGCGCGCCGGCATCCGCGTCCCGCAAATGCTGGACGTCGACGCGCAGAATGAGCGCATCGTCAAAGAGTACATCGAGGGGCCGACCGTGATGGAGCTGCTGCGGCGCGGCGAGTCCGCGCAGCCGTATCTCCCGCAGGCGCGCGAGATGGCGGCGCAGGCGGAGGCCGCGGGGCTGAACATCGACTACTTCCCGACGAATTTTGTCGTGCACGGCAGGGAGCTTTTCTACATCGACTACGAGTGCAACGGCTACATGGACGAATGGAGCTTTGAAAACTGGGGCGTCCGATATTGGTCCCGGACGCCGGAACTGCTGGCATATCTGGAAAGACTCGAATCACAGGGAGAGAACAGATGAAAAAAGGACGCGTCTATACCTGCTTGAGCGGCACGGCGCTGAAGCTGCTCGCCATGCTCAGCATGGTCTTTGACCACGTGGGCGACAACTTTTTCCCCGAACAGACCTGGATGCGCATCATCGGCCGCATCGCCATGCCGATCTTCGCCTTCTTCGTGGCGGAGGGCTTCCTCCACACCCGCGACCGGAGGAAGTATCTGCTGCGCATGGGCGTCTTCGCTCTGGCCAGCGAGCTGCCCTTCGACCTGCTGACGGCGGGGAGACTGGAATTCGGCCATCAGAACGTGATGTGCACCTTTTTCCTGGCCATTCTGGCCCTGCTCTGCTTCGATACGCTCATGGCGAAGGAGCAGACGCCCGCGCGCATGGCGCTGGCCTATGGCTCGGCGCTCGCGATCATGGCAGCGGCATTATTCCTGGGAACGGATTATAACATCTACGGCGTGGGGCTGGTCTTCCTGTTCTATCTGTTTCGGAAGAAGGAGCTCTGGTTTCGCTGCGTCATGGGCATGATCTTCCATATCGTCACGCGAAACGTGGGCGTCTATATCTACGGCCTGCTGGGCTTTCTGCCGCTGTTCCTCTACAACGGGCAGAAGGGCCGCGGCCTCAAGTGGCTGTTTTACGCCTTCTATCCCGGGCACATGCTGCTGCTGTATTTTATCAAGCAGCTTCCCTGAATCACGAATGCAGGCCGGCGCCTTCCCGCGGGAAGACGCCGGCCTGCGCTGTGCCGCGTTCCTTTTGGCTTGCGTTTTCCCAAATCCGTGGTAGGATAGATTACAGAATCCGAATGGAGGTGTCCGCCATATGATGAGAAAGGACAAAACACCGATCCTCTGCATCACGCTTTGCGTGCTTTTGACGCTGCTGCTCGGCGCCTGCGGCCGCGCTGCTCCGCCCGCTCCGACGGAGGCGCCCGCGCCCGCTCCGACGGAAGCGCCCGCCCCGGCTGCCGAACCCGCGGCCGGGGAAGAGAGCGCCTGGGACGGCCTCGTCTTCGAGACGACGGACCTCGACGGCAACCCCGTCACCGCGCAGGAGCTCTTCTCCGCCCATACGGTCACAATGGTCAACGTCTGGGCCAGCTGGTGCCCGCCCTGCGTGCGCGAACTGCCGGATCTGCAGCGGCTCAGCGGGGAGTTTGCGGAGAAGGACTGCGCCCTCGTGGGCTTCCTGCTCGACGGGGATGAGGCGCAGGGCCTGGCCGACGGCAGGGCCCGTCTGGAGGAGGCCGGCGTGACCTACACGATCCTGCTGCCCTGCGAGGAGCTCAACGAGATCTTTTCGGTGCAGGCCGTCCCCACGAGCTTCTTTGTGGACAGCGGCGGGCACCTGGTCGGCGAGCCGATCGTGGGCGCCTATGTCGAGGGCTACACCGCGGCGCTGGACGCCGCCGTCGCGCAGACGGCAAAATGATCGGCCCGGTCTGAGGGGAGATACAGTATATGAAGATAAAAACGAAGGTCCTGCCCTATGAGCAGGTGATGGCGCTGCCGAGGCCGGCGTATCAGGAGCCGAAACGGCCGAATCTCTTCTTCCGCACACTGGTGCGCGCGGCCGCGTCGGGGGATCTGAAGGACGCGGAGTTTTCCTTCCGCACGGAGCGGATGGAGGAGCTGGGAGAGGGGCCGTATCTCATTTTGATGAACCACTCCAGCTTCATCGACCTGGAGATCGTCTCGCGCGTGATGTATCCCAAGCCCTACTGCATCATCTGCACCTCCGACGGCTTCGTGGGCAAGGAGTGGCTGATGCGGCAGATCGGCTGCATCCCGACCAACAAGTTCGTGACCGACGCCTCGCTGATCGCAGATATCGACATTGCGCTGAAAGAGAAAAAATGCAGCGTACTGCTCTACCCGGAGGCCAGCTACAGCTTTGACGGCACGGCCACGCCGCTGCCGCGGGGGCTGGGCGTGATGGTCAAGCGCCTGAAGGTGCCCGTGGTGGGCATCCTGACGGAGGGGGCTTTCACCCGCGACCCGCTCTACAACTGCCTGCAGAAGCGGAAGGTCAAGGTCAGCGCCGTGGTGCGCGGGCTGCTCACGCCCGAGGAGATCCGCGCGCACAGCAACGCCGAGCTCGACGCGATGCTCGACGAGATGTTCTCCTTCGACGGCTTCCGCTGGCAGCAGGAGAACCGGATCGAGATCAGCGAGCCTTTCCGCGCCGACGGGCTGGAGCGCATTTTGTACAAGTGCCCGCACTGCGGCGCCGAGGGGCAGACCGAGGGGCGCGGCACGTCCTTCGTCTGCCATGCCTGCGGCAGGAAATACGAGCTGGACCCGTACGGCTTCCTGCGCGCCGCGGACGGCGGCGAGCCCGCCTTCACGCACGTGCCGGACTGGTACGCCTGGGAGCGGCGGGAGGTCCGCCGCGAGCTTGAGGAGGGCAGCTATCTGCTGGATACCGAGGTCGAGATCGGCATGCTGGTGGACTTCAAGGCCATATACATGGTGGGAGAGGGTCGCCTGCGCCATGATCTGAGCGGCTTCACGCTCGACGGCTGCGGCGGGAAGCTGCACTTCGAGCGGCCGGCCGCCCAGTGCTACAGCCTCTATGCCGACTACTACTGGTATGAGCTGGGGGATATCATCTGCATCGGCGACCGGGACGCGCAGTACTACTGCTTCCCGAAGGAAAAGGTTTCCGTGGCCAAGGCCAGACTCGCCACGGAGGAGCGCTACAAGATGCTCCGCGCACGCAAACGCGCGGGAAATCTTAAAAATCCATAAAAATAATTTTTTTCCTCTTGCATTATGGAAACCAACATTTTATAATAAAATACACAAAAACGCTCGAAGCATGGAAAAGACTGTCACTTTCGCATGATGAGAGGAAAAGCGGCCCGGGAGGGCCGATGGGAGGAACAACATGAACAAACGCGTGCTTTCCGTTCTGCTGGGCCTGGCGCTGCTCGTGTCGCTGATCGGCGGCCTGACGGCGACCGCTCACGCAGACAGCGACACCATCACCTATACGCTCAAGGCCGGTGATACGGTCGGCAAGGTCTGCCAGACCCTCGGCATCGACTTCGCCCGCAACTACAACTGGATCACCGCCAGGAACAATATCACCAATTATTCCGCCCTGCCCGTCGGCACGGTGCTGGTCCTGCCCGCCCCGGGCACCATCGCCACCGCCACGACCGGTACGGGCGCTGCGACCACGCCCGGCGGCGCCGTCGCCCCCGGCGCCGTTGCTCCCGGAGCGGCCGCGCCCGGCACAACGACCACGCAGCCCATCGTGACGACCGTTCCTGCCGCCTCGACCGATACGGTCGGCGGCTACCTGATTTCTCACACGCTCAAGTCGGGAGAGACGGTGTACAGCGTCTGCAACTACTACGGCATCAAATTCGACGCGAATGCCGACACGATCTCCAAGCTCAACAACATCAAGAACTACACGAGCCTCAAGGTCGGTCAGGTCCTGCTGCTGCCCAGCACCGTGCCCCCCACCGCCGGCAGCTACTACAAGCTCGTCGCCCACAAGGTCGTCAGCGGCGATACCGTTGTGGCGATCTGCTCGGCCAACGGCATCGAATACGGCAAGAACATCGACCTGCTGAAGGCGATCAACAACAAGAACGATCTGACCAGCATCAAGGTCGGCGAGACCTTCCTGGTGCCCGTCCCGGCCAATGCGGGCGGCGTTGTCCCCGCAGGCGGCACGGTTCCCGCAGGCGGCACGGTTCCCGCAGGCGGCACGGTTCCCGCGGGCGGCACGGTTCCCGCGGGCGGCACTGTCCCCACCGGCGGCACCACGCCGACGACCACCACGCCCACTATCCAGTACACGATGAAGAGCGGCGACACGGTGGCCAAGGTCTGCCAGACCCTCGGCATCGACTTCTATAAGAACTACGCCTGGATCACCGCGACCAACAAGATCGCCGACTACAGCAAGATCTATGTCGGTCAGGTGCTGACCCTGCCCGCGCCCGGCACGATCGCCGGCGGCACCGCGCCCGCAGGCGGCGGCAGCGGCACCACGCCCTCCGGCACCATCACCCCGGCCAGCGGCGGCGCCTACAGCCTGCACACCAGCTCCAACGGCACCTATGTCCTGCAGGTCGGCGGCCAAGTCGTCAACAGCGCCGGCCAGGGCCAGACGGTCACGGTCGTCCCCATCCCCGACAAGGGCTATGCGCTCGAGAGCATCACCGTCACCCGCACCGGCGCCGGTGAGCGCGTCGTCGTTACGAACAACAGCTTCGTGATGCCCGCCTACGAGGTCTCGATCGTTGTCACCTTCAAGCCCGCGAGCTGAGAAACACAGATCATAACGAAACAGACCCGGAGCGCTTTCGCGCTCCGGGTCTGACTGTAGACAAACCCATACAGAACAAGTCGGACTCGCATGGGGAGAGCGCGAGAGGAAGATTCCCCCGGCGGGGGAAATGTCAGCGAAGCTGACAAAAGGGGGGCGGAGATCGGTAATCCCCTTTCGCAGTACAATCTGTGCAAAAATGGGAACTTTTTCGGAAGTTCCCATTTTTGCCGCTCAAGCTGTCGACACTTTGTCGACAGCTCAGACTGTAGACAAACCCATGCTGCCGAAGTTTGACACGCATGGGGAGAGCGCGAGAGGGGATTGGTTATTCCCTCTCGCGATTGATATACTCAAA
>CACYXC010000052.1 GCA_902778285.1 Oscillospiraceae bacterium
CGTGGTCGAAATCGTTGAGAAGGCTAAGTAAGGAGGCGACACCATGATTCAGCAGGAAACTTATCTGAAGGTCGCCGACAATACCGGCGCCAAGGAACTCAAGTGCATCCGCGTGCTGGGCGGCTCCAAGCGCAAGTACGCGAGCATCGGCGACGTGATCGTCTGCTCCGTCCGCAAGGCGGCTCCCGGCGGTTCCGTCAAGAAGGGCGATGTGGTCAAGGCCGTCGTGGTCCGTACCGTCAAGCCCGTCCGCCGCGCCGACGGCACCTACGTCCGTTTCGACGAGAACGCCGCGGTTCTGATCAACACCGGTGACAAGAACCCCCGCGGCACCCGTATCTTTGGGCCCGTCGCCCGTGAGCTGCGCGACAAGGAGTACATGAAGATCCTGTCCCTGGCTCCCGAAGTGATTTGATGGAGGGCAAGAGAGAATGAACATCAAGAAAGACGATAAAGTCGTTGTTCTGTCCGGTAAGGACAAGGGCAAGCAGGGCAAGGTCCTGATCGCCGACCCCAAGGCCGAGAAGGTCGTCGTGGAAGGCGTCAATGTCGCCACCAAGCACCAGAAGCCCCGTCAGCAGGGCCAGGAGGGCGGCATCATCAAGGTCGAGACCCCGATCTACGTCAGCAAGGTCCAGCTCGTATGCCCCAAGTGCGGCAAGGCCACCCGCGTCGCCCATAAGATCACCGACGGCAAGAAGAGCCGCGTCTGCAAGAAGTGCGGCGCCGAAATCTGAGAGAAAGGAGATAACTGACTTATGACCAGAATGAAGGAAAAGTACGTCAAGGAAGTTGCTCCTGCTCTGATGGAGAAGTTCCAGTACAAGTCCGTGATGCAGATCCCCAGGATCGACAAGATCGTCGTGTCCGTCGGCTGCGGCGACTGCAAGGACAATGCCAAGGCCCTCGACGGCGTCATCAAGGAGATCTCCGCGATCACCGGCCAGCACGCCGTCGCCACCGTGGCCCGCAAGTCCGTCGCCAACTTCAAGCTCCGTGAGGGCATGAAGGTCGGCGTGAAGGTCACCCTGCGCCAGGACCGCATGTGGGAGTTCCTGGACCGTCTGTTCAACGTGGCGCTGCCCCGTGTCCGCGACTTCCGCGGCATCAGCGCCGACGCCTTCGACGGCCGCGGCAACTACAGCCTGGGCCTGAAGGAGCAGATCATCTTCCCCGAGCTCCTCAAGCTCATGGGCGCTCCCTTCGTCAGCTAAGGAGGAGAAGAAGAATGGCTAAGAAATCTATGATCCTCAAGCAGCAGGCACCCGCGAAGTTCTCCACCCGCAAGTACAACCGCTGCAAGATCTGCGGCCGCCCCCACGCCTACCTGCGCAACTACGGCATCTGCCGTATCTGCTTCCGCGAACTGGCTTATAAGGGCCAGATCCCGGGCGTCCGCAAGGCTTCTTTCTAATTTCTTTCTGATACTTCGTTGGCTGCGGCTCGCAGTACTTCAGTACAGCGTCGCCTTGCCGCCTCGTCTGAGAAAGAATTAGTGCAGAAGCAAGGCCAGCTTCTAATTTTTCCTTATGCTTCACCGGCTCGGCTCGCAGTACTTTAGTACAGCGTCGCCCCGCCGTCATCGCCTAAGAAAAAATCAGCGCACTGGCAAAGGCTTCCTTCTAATTTTCCGCCATACTTCGTTGGCTGCGCCTCGCAGTACTTCAGTACAGCGTCGGCTTGCCGCCTCGTCTGACGAAATATTAGCGCAGAAGCCGGTTATGCAGTAGATTTTGAAGGCTCCGTGCCTTCAAGGTCGAGGGCAAAAACCGGCCCGATGCAGACGAATGAAGAGACGAACAGCCGGCAGGGAACCGAAAACGGCGAAGAGCCGGCTGATTTCTCCCAAAAAAGTTTGCAAAACGGCAAAAAAGACTTGCAATGCCTTGCAGATTCTGATAAAATACTATTTTGCGAGGCTGCGCGCGAAGCGATCCGAGAGGATCGCTAAACGTGCGTTAAAAGCTTTATGACGGGAACCGATCACTCCCGTTGTAAATATACGGAAGAAGCACAAACCGCCCGTTTCCCGGCACGAATGCTCTTTTCCGAGTCCCTCTTCCAGACCGAATCGAAGCCCAACGAAGCGGGTTCGATCGGGAAAGGAAGAAGGAAGGAGCGGATACGAAGCTTTCGCCGCCCGGCGGAAGCGGAGTGGAGCGAGTTTCTTCTGACGTCGTCGTGAAAGGCCGTGGCCAATCAGGTATTGGCATGGAACCTCGCGGCTCAGACCGATCGGCAGAGCCGACGGTAACTCTAAATCAGGAGGATAAACAACATGCAGATCACCGACCCCATCGCAGATATGCTGACCCGCATCCGCAACGCCGGAAGCGCCAAGCATGAGACCGTCGATGTCCCCGCGTCCAAGATGAAGAAGTCCATCGCCGAGATTCTGCTCAACGAGGGCTACATTAAGAACTACCAGGTCATCGATGACGGCACCCAGGGTGTCATTCGCATCACTCTCAAGTATCTCCCCGGCAAGGAGAAGGCCATCCAGGGCCTCCGCCGTGTCAGCAAGCCCGGCCTGCGCGTGTATGCCGGCGCTGACGAGCTCCCCCGTGTCCTCAAGGGCCTGGGCATCGCCATCATTTCCACCTCCAAGGGCGTCATGACCGACAAGCAGGCTCGCAAAGAGCATGTCGGCGGCGAAGTCCTTGCGTTCGTCTGGTAAGGAGGGCTGAAGAATGTCTAGAATCGGTAGAGCTCCCATTACCGTTCCCGCCGGTGTCGAAATCACCGTCAGCGAGAACAACCACATCACCGTCAAGGGCCCCAAGGGCACCCTCGAGCGTGATCTGGTGCCTCAGATGAAGGTCAACGTCGAGGCAGGCGTCATCCACGTTACCCGTCCCAATGACAGCAAGGAGAACCGTTCTCTCCACGGTCTGACCAGGACCCTGATCGACAACATGGTCGTCGGCGTGACCAACGGCTTCGAGAAGAAGCTCGAGATCAACGGCGTCGGCTACCGTGCCGCCAAGGAGGGCAAGAACCTGGTCATGAATCTGGGCTATTCCCACCAGATCATCATGCCCGAGACCGAGGATATCCAGATCGACGTCCCCGATGCCAACCACATTGTGATCAAGGGTATCGACAAGCAGAAGGTCGGCCAGTTTGCAGCGGAAGTTCGTGGCAAGCGTCCTCCCGAGCCTTACAAGGGCAAGGGCATCAAGTACGACTACGAAGTCATCCGCCGCAAAGAAGGCAAGACCGGTGCCAAGTAAACGGAGGTATGCCTGAATGATTAAGAGACCTGATACCAGAGGACAGCGCATCAAGCGCCACAACCGTGTGCGCGGCAAGATCTCCGGCACCGCCGAGAGACCCCGCCTGTCCGTTTTCCGCAGCGAAAACAACATTTATGCCCAGGTGATCGACGACGTGGCCGGCAAGACCCTCGCGTCCGCCTCCACCGTTGAGAAAGCCTTCGAGGGCAACGGCGGCAATGTCGAGGCCGCCAAGAAGATCGGTGCCGCGATCGCGGAGCGCGCTCTGCAGAAGGGCATCGAGGAAGTCGTGTTCGACCGTGGCGGTTATATCTATCACGGCCGTGTCAAGGCTCTGGCCGAAGGCGCCCGCGAGGGCGGCCTGAAGTTCTGAGGAAGGGGGATATATCATGGCTTACAACAATGACAGACGTGACCGCCGCAATAAGGAGGAGGCTCCCTCCGAGTTTATTGAGAAGGTCGTATCCCTCAACCGCGTCAGCAAGACCGTCAAGGGCGGCCGTGTTGCGAAGTTCTCCGCTCTGTGCGTAGTGGGCGACGGCAAGGGCCGCGTCGGCTTCGGCATGGGCAAGGCCAACGAGGTTTCCGAAGCCATCCGCAAGGGCCTCGAGGACGCCAAGAAGAACATCGTCTCCATCACGCTCAGCGGCACCACCATTCCTCACGAGGTTCTCGGCCGCTTCGGCGCCGGCCGCGTGCTGCTCAAGCCCGCCCCGGAAGGCACCGGCGTCATCGCCGGCGGCGCTGTCCGTGCAGTCGTCGAGGCTGCCGGCATCAGCAACATCCGTACCAAGTGCCTGAACACCAACAACCCCGCGAACGTTGTCGCCGCCACGATGGAAGGCCTCAAGTCCCTGCGCGACGCCGCTCAGGTCGCCGCCGTCCGGGGCAAGACTCCTGAAGAAGTTCAGGGTTAAGGAGGACGAAACATGGCTAATCTTAGAATCAAGCTCGTCAAGAGCCTCAACGGCAGACTGGACAGCCACATCGCCACCGCCCAGTCCCTCGGCCTGCACAAGATCGGCAACGAGACCGTACAGCCCGACAATCCCCAGACCCGCGGCAAGATCGCCAAGATCGGCTACCTGCTGAAGGTCACAGAAGAATAAGGAGGGCAAGCAGAATGTTTATTCATGAACTGTCTCCCGTAGCCGGCTCCACCCACGTTGACAAGCGCAAGGGCAGAGGCCACGCTACCGGCAACGGCAAGACTGCCGGCCGCGGCCACAAGGGTCAGAAGGCCCGCAGCGGCGGCGGTGTCCGCATCGGTTTCGAAGGCGGCCAGATGCCTCTGGCCCGCCGCATCCCCAAGAGAGGCTTCAACAACATCTTTGCCAAGCCCCTGGAGACCGTGAACGTCGACGCCCTCAACAAGTTTGAGGACGGCGCCGTGGTCGACGCCCAGGCTCTCCTGGACGCCCGCGTCATCTCCAAGTGCAGGTACGGCGTGAAGTTCCTCGGGAACGGCGAGGTTTCCAGGAAGCTGACTGTCAAAGCCGCTGCTTTCTCCGCGTCCGCGAAAGAGAAGATCGAGGCGGCTGGCGGAAAGGCTGAGGTGGTCTGAGTGCTTGAGACACTGAAGAACGCCTGGAAGATCGAGGAGCTGCGCAAGAAGATCCTCTTCACCCTGCTGATCGTGCTGCTGTACCGTATCGGCAACGCCATCCCCGTTCCCTTCGTCAATGTTGACGCCCTGAAGATGTACTTCACCCAGCTGGAAAACACCATGCTCGGCTTCATGAACGTCCTCTCCGGCGGCGCCTTCGCTTCCGCGACCATCTTCGCTCTGTCCATCCAGCCCTACATCAACGCCTCCATTATCATCCAGCTCCTGTGCATCGCCATCCCCGCGCTGGAGCGCCTGAGCAAGGAGGAGGGCGAGGAGGGCAAGAAGAAGATTGCCTCCATCACCCGCTACTCCACTGTCGGCATCGGCCTGCTGATGGGCTTTGCCTACTACATGCTGATGCGCAACAACAACCTGCTCAACCCCGACTATCAGAAGAGCATCCCGGCCGCGATCGTCGTCATCCTGACCTTCACCTCCGGCTCCGCCCTGATCATGTGGCTCGGCGAGCAGATCACCGAGTTCGGCATCGGAAACGGCATCTCCATCATCCTGTTTGCGAGCATCGTTTCCCGCCTGCCGGTGAGCATCCTCAACACGATCCGCAACGTCATCGGCGGCTCCCTGCCCTGGTGGGTCGCGGTGCTGATGTACCTCGGCGCCCTGGCCATCATCGTCCTGATCGTCTTCGTCAGCGACGCTGAGCGCCGCCTCCCCGTCCAGTACGCCAAGCGCGTGGTGGGCCGGAAGATGTACGGCGGCCAGAACACCCATCTGCCCATGAAGGTGAACATGTCCGGCGTTATGCCGATCATCTTCGCCCAGTCCATTTCTTCCGTGCCCGGCACCATCGCGGCGCTGACCGGCAAGAGCGGCGGATGGACCCAGACCTGGTTCGGCCCGAGCTCCCTTCTGTACGCGCTCATTTACTTCCTGCTGATCATCTTCTTCGCATACTTCTATTCCACCATCCAGTTCAACCCCATCGAGGTGGCCAACAACCTGAAGAACAACGGCGGCTTCATCCCGGGCTTCCGCCCCGGCAAGCCGACCAGCGAGTTCATTCAGAAGGTCCTGAACAAGATCACCCTGTTCGGCGCCGTCTACCTCGGCATCATCGCCGTCGTCCCCATCCTGATCTCCCACTTCAGCAGCACCGCGTCTCTGACGGGCCTGTCCATCGGCGGCACGTCCATCATGATCGCCGTGGGCGTTGCGCTTGAGACCGTCCGTGCCCTCGAGGCCCAGATGATCATGCGCAACTACAAGGGTTTCCTGTCCTGATTTTGTGAAGGAGGAAAACATGAGGCTTATACTTCTCGGCGCCCCCGGCGCGGGTAAAGGCACTCAGGCGGAGGTTTTGAGCAAACTGCTCGGGATCCCCACCATTTCCACCGGCAACATCCTGCGTGCCGCCATGAAAGAAGGCACCCCGATCGGGCTGCAGGCCAAGGCCTATGTGGAGGCCGGCCAGCTCGTCCCCGATGAGGTGATCATCGGCATCATCAAGGACAGACTGGCACAGGACGACTGTGCAAAGGGCTACATCCTCGACGGTGTGCCCCGTACCATCCCCCAGGCGGAGGCCATGGAGAAGATGGGCATCGCGATCGACTGCGCCCTCTCCATCGAGGTGGAGGACCAGGTCATCGTGGACCGTCTGGGCGGCCGCCGTGTCTGCAGGGACTGCGGCGCCACCTATCACATGCTCTCCCACCGCCCGCAGAAGGACGGCGTGTGCGACGTCTGCGGCGGCGAGGTCATCTGCCGGAAGGACGATGACCCCGAGACCGTAAAAGCCCGCCTCGTCACCTATCACAGGGAGACCGAGCCTCTCAAGGCGTTCTACGCCGAACGCGGTCTGCTCAAGGCTGTCGAGAACCAGCCCAGCGCGGAGGAGACCACCGCGGTCATCCGCAGCGCTCTGGGGATCTGAACAATGTCCGAGAGCATCACCATCAAATCGCCCCATGAGATCGAGATCATGCGCCAGGCCGCGAAGATCGCGGCCGGCGCACGGTCCATGGGCCGCCAGGCCGTCCGCGACGGCATGACGACCCGGCAGATCGACCGGGCGGTGCATGAGTTCATCGTCAAGTCCGGCGCCGTGCCCAGCTGTCTGGGCTTTGAAGGCTTCCCGGCGGCGACCTGCGTGTCCGTCAACGATGAGGTCATTCACGGGATCCCCGGCAGGCGGACCGTGCACAACGGCGATATCGTGTCCATTGATCTCTGCGCGACCTACAAGGGTTTCATCGGAGACTGCGCGGGCACCTACGGCGTGGGCGAGGTCAGCGAAGAGGCGAAGAAGCTGATGGAAGTCACCCGTCAGGCCTTCTTCGAAGGGATCAAGTTTGCAAAAGTCGGCTACCGGGTCCTCGACATCGGCGAGGCGGTCCAGGATTACGTGGAGAGCCACGGCTTCTCGGTCGTGCGCGACTTCGTGGGTCACGGGATCGGCCGCGGGATGCACGAGGCGCCCGAGGTCCCGAACTACCGTCCCGCGCGCAGCGCCGGACGGGTCAATCCCCGGCTGGTGAAGGGCATGACCATCTGTGTCGAGCCGATGGTGTGCGCCGGCGACTGGGCGATCCGCATCCTGCGCGACGGCTGGACCGTCGTCACGGCGGACCACTCGCTGGCCGCGCATTACGAGAACACCATCCTCATCACCGACGGCGAGCCCGAGATCCTTACGATGGCAGACGATATTTGACGAGACGACTGGGAGGAACTATCTTTGGCAAAGGACGATGTAATTGAACTCGAGGGCACGGTCGTTGAATCCCTGCCCAACACGATGTTCCAGGTGGATATCGGCAACGGCCATATCATCCTGGCCCACATTTCCGGCAAGCTCCGGATGAACTTTATCAGGATCCTTCCCGGCGACAAGGTCACGGTCCAGATGTCTCCGTACGATCTGACCCGCGGCCGCATCACCTGGAGAAGCAAGTAGGAGGTATAACAAATGAAAGTCAGACCTTCCGTGAAGCCCATGTGCGAGAAGTGCAAGATCATCAAGCGCAAGGGCAAAGTCGGCACGGTTTATCAACCTGTCCTAATATTCATCCCGCATGGGGCAAAGGCTCCCCTCCGGCGGGAATAAGCCTTTGCACTGCACAAGTGCGGAAAAATTATTCAAAAGGAGAATAACTTTATGGCACGTATCGCCGGCGTTGACCTGCCCAAGGACAAGAGAATCGAAATCGGTCTCACCTACGTCTATGGCATCGGCAGAACCAGCGCAAACAAGATCCTGGAGATGACCGGGATCAACCCCGACACCAGAGTCAAGGACCTGACTGATGAGGAAGAGTCCAAACTGCGCGAGTGCATCGACCACAACTTTATCGTTGAGGGAGACCTGCGCCGCCAGACTGCACTTGATATCAAGCGCCTGACCGAGATCGGCTGCTACCGCGGTCTCCGTCATCGTCGCGGGCTGCCCGTCCGCGGCCAGCGCAGCAAGACCAATGCCCGTACCCGCAAGGGTCCGAAACGCACCATCGCGAACAAGAAGAAGTAAGGGAGGGATATGAAACATGGCAGCGAACGCTAAGAAGAAAGTCAGAACCCGCAGAAGAGAGCGCAAGAACATTGAGAAGGGCCAGGTTCATATCAGCTCTTCCTTTAACAACACCATGGTCACCTGCACCGACACCCAGGGCAACGCCCTTTCCTGGGCTTCCGCCGGTGGCCTGGGCTTCCGTGGAAGCAAGAAGTCTACCCCCTTCGCCGCGCAGACCGCCGCTGAGACTGCCGCCAAGGCAGCCATGGAGCACGGCCTGAAGAGTGTCGAGGTGTTCGTCAAGGGACCCGGCTCCGGCCGTGAAGCTGCGATCCGCGCTCTGCAGACCGCCGGTCTTGAAGTCACGATGATCAAGGACGTGACCCCCATCCCCCACAATGGCTGCCGTCCTCCGAAACGTCGTCGCGTATAATAGAAGGAGGATAGACTGTTATGGCTAAGAACAGACAGCCCATCGCGAAGCACGCGAAGGCGCTGGGCATCAGCCCCGCCGCCATGGGCTACTATAAGAAGGAAACCACCCGCAACAGCAACAACCAGACCCGCAGGAAGAAGTCCGAGTACGCCACCCAGCTGCAGGAGAAGCAGAAGGTCAAGTTCGTGTACGGCGTCCTGGAGAAGCAGTTCCGCGGCTACTATGAGAGAGCTGTCCGCATGCCCGGCAAGGCCGGCGACAACCTCCTCATCCAGCTTGAGAACCGCCTGGACAACGTCGTGTTCCGTCTGGGCTTCGCCCTCACCCGCCGTGAGGCCCGCCAGATGGTCAACCACGGTCACTTCACCGTCAACGGCCGCAAGGTCAACATCCCCAGCTACCAGGTCAAGCCCGGCATGGTCATCGGCCTGAAGGAGTCGAGCCGCAGCATCGAGCGCTTCAAGGTCAACCTCGAGGCCAACGCCTACCACGCTGTCCCCAAGTGGCTCGAGTTCGATGCGAACAACATGATCGGCAAGGTTGTTGCCGCCCCCACGAGAGAGGATATCGACTTCCCCGTGGAAGAGCGCCTGATCGTCGAGTTGTACTCCAAGTAAATCCACATGCGGCACCCGCCGCGCCCCACCCAATGAAAGCTTCCGCCGCATGAGGATTTATACGCATCCGTTCCGGCTGCCCCGCCAGGGGCGGGGAACGGGCGCTTCGATCCAATATTGCTGTGAAAGCAGGGCTTTCACAACAATACAGATACCCTCAAATTGGTAAGCTGATCAACCGCAGCGCTTACGCACAGCGCAAGATTATGAAGGAGGGTTATATTACTATATGATCGAAATTAAGAAGCCGCGTATCGAGTGCATCGAGACCCCGACCGACAGCTCTTACGGCAAATACGTCGTGGAGCCGCTGGAACGCGGCTATGGCACAACGCTTGGTAACTCTCTTCGCAGGGTACTCCTGTCCTCTCTCCCCGGAACCGCCTGCACCAGCATCAAGATCGCAGGCGTGCAGCATGAGTTTTCCACCATTCCCGGCGTCAAGGAAGACGTGACGGAGATCGTTCTGAACGTCAAGAGCATCATCGCCCGTCTGCACAGCGACGGCCCCAAGACCGTCTATATCGAGGCCTCCGGCGAGGGCCTGGTCACCGCCGGCGACATCAAGCCCGACGCCGAGGTCGAGATCCTCAATCCCGAGCAGCCCATTGCAACCCTGGGCCCTGACGGCGCGCTGAATATGGAGCTCGTCCTGGACCATGGCAGAGGCTATGTTTCCGCCGAGAAGAACAAGAACCCGCAGATGGCCATCGGCACCATCCCCGTGGACTCCATCTACACCCCGGTCCTCAAGGTCAACTATACCGTCGAAAACACCCGTGTGGGCAACCAGACGGACTTCGACAAGCTGACCATCGAGGTGTGGACGGACAAGACCATGACCGCCCGCGACGCCTTGTCTCTCGGGGCAAAGATACTCTGCGATCACTTTACCCTCTTTACGGACCTGTCCGACTCCATCGGCGCCAACTCCACCGTGGTGGAGAAGGTCGAGAAGGAGCCCGACACCGTGCTCAAGATGACCATCGAAGAGCTCGATCTGTCCGTGAGAAGCTTCAACTGCCTCAAACGCGCCAATATCAACACTGTCGAGGACCTGGTCAACAAGACGCAGGACGAGATGATCAAGGTCCGCAACCTCGGCCGCAAGTCCCTGGAAGAAGTCGAGCATAAGCTGACGATGATGGGCTTGTCTCTGGCCAGCGAGGATAATCAGTAATAGGAGGAAAATGCAATTATGCCCGGTACGAGAAAACTCGGCAAGACCACCGCGCAGCGGATGGCCATGCTCCGCCAGCAGACCACCGATCTGCTGGACAAGGGCCGTATGGAGACCACCGTTACCCGCGCCAAGGAGATCGCTCCCATGGTCGAGAAGATGATCACCCTCGGCAAGGCGGCCGATCTGGCCTCCTACCGCCAGATGCTCAGCTTCATCACCCGCGAGGACGTGGCCAAGAAGGTCAAGGATGAGCTGGCTGCCAAGTACGCCGACCGCAACGGCGGTTACACCCGCATCACCCGCATCGGCAACCGCCGCGGCGACGCCGCGGAGGTCGCCGTCATCGAGCTGATCTGATTAACGCATAGACAGCCGAATACACAAAAGCCCTTTCGGATAACACCGGAGGGGCTTTTTTGCCTGCAGGGGCTGTAAGCTTTTACCGCCCTTGACGCTGCAGGGGGCTTTTGCTACAATCGGAAAGCAGAGGCGGAGAAGGAGGGAGTGCTATGAAAATCGCCATCCTCGGCTACAGCGGCAGCGGGAAATCCACGCTGGCGCGCGAACTCGGCGAGTGCCGCGGTATCCCGGTGCTGCATTTGGACAGCGTGCGCTTTCTGCCCCGCTGGAAGGAGCGTGAGCCTGCCGAGGAGCGGCGCATCGTCTCCGACTTTATGGATCGAAACGAGAACTGGGTCATCGACGGCAACTACAGCAGCATGTGCCGTGAGCGCCGACTTGCGGAGGCGGACCGGATCGTCCTGCTGCTTTTTGACCGCTTCTCCTGCCTGCGCCGCGTCGTCAGGCGCTATCGGGAGTTCAGAGGGCAGACCCGCCCCGACATGGGCGACGGCTGCATCGAGAAGCTGGATGCGGAATTCGTCCGGTGGGTGCTGTATAAGGGCCGCACCCGCGCCAGAAGACAGAACTATGCCCGCATCGCGGCGCAGTATCCGGAGAAGACTGTGATCCTGCGCAATCAGCGGGAGCTGACACGGTTTTTACAGGAGGAGAAGCCGATATGAAAAAAGGAATGCGCGCTTTGCTCCTGCTCACGCTCTGCCCGCCGCTCGCCACCCGCACGATCGACGGCAAAGCCTGCACGTTCGACGCCTCCGGGCGCTGGGCGGCTTGACAAACGGCACAGGGCCGTGGTATTGTGATACCATCAAAAGAAAGGACGCGGGACGGGCGAATGAAAAACGAGTGATTTGATTTCGGTGAATACAGGAGGCTCTCGGAGGAGGGCTTTGTCTGCGTGCGCCGGATCGGATCACTGCCGTTTCATCTGTCCAGGGAGAGCCCGTGAGGGGCTTTCTCCGCGCCGCAGCATATACGAAATGTCAATGATCCTTCCCGCACGCGGGAAGGATCATTTTTATGGAGGACCTATGCTGCAAATCAAACATCTGAGCGTTACCCACCGGCAGGATCTGCGGACCCTGCTCAAGGACTTCAATCTCGTGCTCAACCCCGGCGACAGGGCTGTGATCGTCGGCGAGGAGGGCAACGGCAAATCCACCCTGCTCAAGTGGATCTATGACCCCGCGCTCGTGGAGAGCTATGTCGAGGCCGAGGGCGAGTGCGTCCGGGACGGGCGGACGGCCTATCTGCCTCAGGAGCTCCCGGAGCGCGAGCGGGTGCTGAGCGTCTACACCTTTTTCAGCGAGAAGGAGAGCTTCTGGAACGCCGGGCACAGGGAGCTGCGCCTGCTGGCAAGAGAGCTGGGCCTGCCGCAGGAGATCTTCTACAGCGAGCAGAGCATGGGCAGTCTCTCCGGCGGCGAGCGCATCAAGCTCTCGATGGCGCGGCTGCTGCTGGAAAAACCGGACATCCTGCTGCTCGACGAGCCCAGCAACGACATCGACATCGAGACGCTCGAATGGCTGGAGCGGCAGATCACGGCCTTCCCGGGCATCGTGCTCTTCATCTCCCACGACGAGACGCTCATCGAGCGCACGGCCAATCAGGTCATCCTGCTCGAGCAGCTGCACCGCAAGTCCGTCAGCCGCTGGACCGTGGCCAACATGCCCTACGCGCAGTTCGTCGAACAGCGGCGGCGCGGCTTTGAGAAACAGGAGCAGATGGCGTACAGCGAGCGCCGGGAGGAGCGCGCCGCGCTGGAGCGCTTCCGCCGCATCCAGCAGCGGGTCGAGCACGAGCAGCGCACGATCAGCCGGCGGGACCCCTCCGGCGGGCGGCTGCTGAAAAAGAAGATGGCCTCGGTCAAGGCCACGGAGCGCCGCTACGAGCGCGAGCACGCGGAGATGACGGAGATCCCCGTCTCCGAGGACGCCATCAACGTCAAGCTCAACTATCAGCGCCCGCTCCCGGCGGGGCGCGTCGTGCTGGAGCTGGAGCTGCCGGAGCTGCGCGCGCCGGACGGCCGGCTGCTCTCCCGCGATCTGAAGCTGCATGTGCAGGGCCCGGAAAAGCTCTGCATCATCGGGCGAAACGGCGCGGGCAAATCCACGCTGCTGCGGCAGATCCGAAGCCTTCTGGAGGCGCGGGAGAACCTGCACGTCTGCTACATGCCGCAGGACTATAACGAGCTGCTCGATCCGGCGCAGACGCCGGTGGACTTTCTCGCCCCCTCCGGGGACAAGGCGGCCGTGACCGAGGCGCGCAGCTTCCTCGGCGCCATGCACTATATGACGCAGGAGATGGAGCGGCCGCTGGGCGAGCTCTCCGGCGGGCAGCGGGCCAAGGTGCTGCTGTTAAAGCTCGGTCTCACGGAGACGGACGTGCTGCTGCTCGACGAGCCGACGCGCAAC
Organism: Oscillospiraceae bacterium; assembly: GCA_902778285.1. Classification (GTDB taxonomy): domain Bacteria; phylum Bacillota; class Clostridia; order Oscillospirales; family Oscillospiraceae; genus Limivicinus. The sequence continues at coordinate 13,325 of CACYXC010000052.1, forward strand.
TTCTCGCCCCTCTCCGGGCCGGAGATCCGCGAGATGCTCCACGCCTTCCCCGGCGCGATCCTCGCCGTCTCCCACGACCGCAAGTTCATCGCCGAGGTCTGCGATCGCGTGCTGATACTCACGGAAAACGGGCTGGAGGCGCAGAGACCGTAGGGAAGACCTCCAGCGGGCCGCCGGCGCAGTACAATTTCAATACCTGTCATCCTGAGTGTAAGCGAAGGATCTCGGAGGGGGGTACGGGAGATTCTTCGTCGGCGTTCGCCTCCTCAGAATGACATTGTTTTAGGACCAAACCGCTGGGATGCATTAGAAGACCGCGGACGGGAAAACGCGCACATTTCCGGGAGACAAACGAAGCGGAATGTGTTATAATAACACTGTTATGCCGATTTGGAGGGATGCCCCATGGAGAAACAGCAGTATATCGAGGCCGGCCGGATCGTGAACACCCACGGCGTGGCCGGGGAGGTCAAGATCGAGGTCTGGCTGGACAGCCCGGCTTTCCTGCGCCGCTTCCCGCGGATCTTTGTGGGCGGCGTCGAGAAAAAGCTCCTCGGCGGCAGAGTGCAGAAGCACTTTCTGATCGCAAAGCTCGAGGGCGTGGACGACGTCAGCGCCGCCATGGCGCTCAAGGAGAAGACGATCACCGTGGATCGCGGCGACATACGCCTGCCGAAAGGCAGCTTCTTCCTGCAGGACATCCTCGGCGCCCGCGTCGTGGACGAGCAGGGAAACGAGATCGGCACGCTTACCGACGTGCTGGAGCGCCCCGCCCAGAACATCTACGTGGTACAGGGGGAGACGGAGCACCTGATCCCCGCCGTGCCGGAATTCATCCTGAAAACGGACGCGGACGCCGGGATCGTCACCGTGCGGCTCATCGAGGGCATGTGAGATGCGGATCGATGTACTGACCCTGTTCCCGGATACCGTGAACGCCGTGCTGCACGAGAGCATCATCGGCAGAGCTGCCAGAAAGGGCATCGTGGAAATCAACTGCGTCCAGATCCGGGACTATACCGAGAACAAACAGAACCAGGTGGACGACTACCCCTACGGCGGGGGCTACGGCTGCGTCATGATGGCCCAGCCGCTCAAATCCTGCCTGGAGCATGTGCTCGCCGAGGCGGGCGAGCGACGCCGCCGCGTGATCTATATGAGCCCGCAGGGGCAGCCCTACAATCAGGAGACCGCCAAGCGCCTCAACCGGGACTATGACCATCTGGTGCTGGTCTGCGGCCACTATGAGGGCGTGGACGAGCGCTTTATCGAAGCCTGCGTGGACGAGGAGATCTCCCTGGGCGACTTTGTGCTCACCGGGGGCGAGATCGCGGCCATGGCCGTGGCCGACTCGGTGTGCCGCCTTGTGCCCGGCGTGCTGGCCGACGAGCAGTGCTACATCGGCGAGAGCCACTGGGACGGGCTGCTGGAATATCCCCAGTACACCCGGCCCGAGGACTGGGAGGGCCGGCGCGTGCCGGAGGTCCTGCTCAATGGCGACCACGCCCGCGTCGAGCGCTGGCGGCGCAAGCAGCAGCTGCTGCGCACGCGCAGCAAGCGCCCCGACCTGTTTGAAAGGTTTGCGCCCGCCGATCCCGAGGATCAAAAGCTTCTCGCGGAGATCGAGAAGGAGGCCGGAAGGCGGCAGATCGCGGAGCCGGTGACGTTCCGCCCGGCGACGGAGGACGATCTGCCCGCCATCCTCGCCATGGTCGAGGACGCCCGCGCCTCGCTCAAAAAGCACGGCGTGGACCAGTGGCAGGGGCCCTATCCCGCGGCGGAGCACTTCCGCTTCGATATGGAGCGGGGGGAGTGCTTCGTGGTGCTGCACGGGGAAGAGATCGCGGCCTTCTTCACCCTCTCTACCCGGGAGGAGAAGAGCTACGCCGCCATCACCGACGGCAAATGGACCGAGGGCATGGCATACTGCGTGCTGCACCGCTGCGCCGTGGGAAAGGAATGGCGCGGCAGCGGCATGGCGGAGCAGATGCTCCGCTGCGTGGAAGAGCAGGCGCGCGCCTTCTCTCTTCGCTGCGTGCGCACGGACACCCATCGCAAAAACAAGGCCATGCAGCGCTTGCTGCGGGAGAGCGGCTACCGCTACCGCGGCAACATAGAGGTGCTCGCCGAGCCCGGACACGACCCGGCCAGACAGGCTTATGAGAAGATTTTGAAGAAGTAAACAGCCTTCCCCGCGCACGGGGAAGGTGCCCCAGTGCGCACACTGGGGCGGATGAGGTCTCTCTGCGGAGAGGGAAAGACCTCATCAGTCAGCTGCGCTGACAGCTTCCCCGTGCGCGGGGAAGCCGAAGGAGTATCCATGTTTTTGACCGACTACAATGAGATCCGCGCGCTGCTGGCGCGGCACGGCTTTCGTTTTTCCAAATCTCTGGGGCAGAACTTCCTGACCGCCGCCTGGGTCCCCGAGCGTATCGCCGAGGAGGCGGGGCTGGACGAGACGGTCGGCGTGCTGGAAATCGGGCCCGGCATCGGCTGCCTGACCGAGCAGCTCTCCAGGCGCGCGGGAAAGGTCCTCTCCGTGGAGCTGGACCGCTCGCTGCAGCCCGTCCTGGCCGAGACGCTCACAGGCTGCGAGAATGTGGAGGTCCTGTTCGGCGATGTGCTGCGGCAGGATCTGCCTGCGCTCGTGAAGGAGGTCTTCCCGGGGCTGACGCCGGTCGTCTGCGCCAATCTCCCCTACAATGTGACGACGCCGGTGCTGACCGCGCTGATCGAATCGGGCTGCTTTGAACGGATCACCGTCATGATCCAGCGGGAGGTGGCCCGGCGCATCTGCGCCTCGCCCGGCACCGCGGACTACGGAGCCTTCGGGCTCTTCGTCCAGTGGCACTGCGAGACCGAGATCCTCTTCGACGTACCGCCCTCCTGCTTCGTGCCTCAGCCGAAGGTGACCTCCACGGTCATCCGCTTGACAAGGCGCGGGCAGCCGCCGGTACAGGGGAAGGACGAGGCGCTGCTGTTTCGCGTGATCCGCGCGGCCTTCAACCAGCGGCGCAAGACTCTCGTCAACGCCCTGAGCGCCGGGCTGGGCCTGGGCAAGGAGCAGGTGGAAAAAGTGCTCGTTTTGCGCGGATTTGATCCGAAAATCCGGGGAGAAGTCCTCGGCATTGGTGATTTTTCAGCAATTACTGACGAATTGTACAGCTTGATCCACGCGGATTTGTAGGGAAAATGCATTGATTATTTTCCCTAAAGTGTGTTAAGCTAAGCAGTGGCAAAAAAGCACATTTTTATACAATTGAGAAAGGACGAACTCAATGAGCAAAAAGTATGTCTATCTGTTTTCCGAGGGCAATGCCTCCATGCGTGAGCTGCTCGGCGGCAAGGGCGCAAACCTCGCCGAGATGAGCAATATCGGCCTGCCCGTCCCCCAGGGCTTCACCATCACCACCGAAGCCTGCACCCAGTACTATGAGGACGGCCGCAGGATCAACGACGAGATCATGAGCGAGATCATGAAGAACGTCGAGACCATGGAGCAGATCAACGGCAAGAAGTTCGGCGATCTGGCCAATCCTCTGCTGGTCTCCGTCCGTTCCGGCGCCCGCGCTTCCATGCCCGGCATGATGGACACCATCCTGAACCTGGGCCTGAACGACGACGTTGTCGCCGCCATGATCAAGGGCAATCCCGACCCCAAGTTCGAGCGCTTTGTGTATGACTCCTACCGCCGCTTCATCCAGATGTTCTCCGACGTCGTCATGGAAGTCGGCAAGAAGTATTTTGAGCAGCTGATCGACCAGATGAAGGAGCGCAAGGGCGTCGTCTACGACGTCGACCTGACCGCCGCCGACCTCAAGGAGCTGGCCGAGCAGTTCAAGGCCGAGTACAAAAAGCAGATCGGCGAGAACTTCCCCTCCGACCCGAAGGTGCAGCTGTACGAAGCCATCCGCGCCGTGTTCCGCTCCTGGGACAACCCCCGCGCCAACGTCTACCGCCGCGACAATGACATCCCCTACTCCTGGGGCACCGCCGTCAACGTCATGCCCATGGTGTTCGGCAACCTGAACGAGAACTCCGGCACCGGCGTCGCCTTCACCCGCGACCCCGCCACCGGCGAGAAGAAGCTGATGGGCGAGTTCCTGACCAATGCCCAGGGCGAGGACGTGGTCGCCGGCGTGCGCACCCCGATGCCCATCTCCCAGATGGAGGAGAAGTTCCCCGAGGCTTACAAGCAGTTTGTCGAAGTCTGCGGCATCCTCGAGAACCACTACCGCGACATGCAGGACATGGAGTTCACCGTCGAAAACGGCAAGCTCTACATGCTGCAGTGCCGCAGCGGCAAGCGCACCGCGCAGGCCGCGCTGAAGATCGCCTGCGACCTGGTGGACGAGGGCATGATCGACGAGAAGAAGGCCGTTCTGATGATCGACCCGAGAAACCTCGACACCCTGCTGCACCCCCAGTTCGACGCGAAGGCCCTCAAGGCCGCCACGCCCATCGGCAAGGGCCTGGGCGCCTCCCCCGGCGCCGCCTGCGGCAAGGTCGTCTTCTCCGCTGAGGACGCCAAGGCCTGGGCCGAGCGCAAGGAGAAGGTCGTTCTGGTCCGTCTCGAGACCAGCCCCGAGGATATCGAGGGCATGAAGGCCGCGCAGGGCATCCTGACCGTCCGCGGCGGCATGACCAGCCACGCGGCCGTCGTTGCCCGCGGCATGGGCAAGTGCTGCGTCTCCGGCTGCGGCGAGATCAAGATGGACGAGGAGAACAAGAAGTTTGAGCTGGCGGGCAAGACCTACCGCGAGGGCGACTACATCTCCATCGACGGCTCCACCGGCAAGATCTACGACGGCATCATCCCCACGGTCGACGCCACCATCGCCGGCGAGTTCGGCCGCATCATGGGCTGGGCCGACAAGTACCGCCGTCTCGGCCGCCAAGGCCCGTGAGCTGGGCGCTCAGGGCATCGGCCTGACCCGCACCGAGCACATGTTCTTCAACAGCGACCGTATCGCCGCTTTCCGCGAGATGATCTGCTCCGACACGCTGGAGGAGCGCGTTGCCGCACTGGCCAAGCTCGAGCCGATGCAGCAGGCCGACTTCGAGGGCATCTACGAGGCCATGGAGGGCTGCCCCGTCACCATCCGCTACCTCGATCCGCCTCTCCACGAGTTCGTTCCCACCGAGGAGGCCGACATCGAGCAGCTGGCCAGGGATCAGGGCAAGAGCGTCGAGGCCATCAAGAACATCATCGCCGGCCTGCATGAGTTCAACCCCATGATGGGTCACCGCGGCTGCCGTCTGGCCGTCACCTACCCCGAGATCGCCGAGATGCAGACCCGCGCCGTCATCAAGGCCGCGCTGGCTGTCCAGGCCCGTCATCCCGAGTGGACCATGGTCCCCGAGATCATGATCCCGCTGGTGGGCGAGGTCAAGGAGCTCAAGTACGTCAAGGACGTTGTCGTCAAGACCGCCGACGCGGTCCTGGCGGAGGCCGGTTCCGACATGAAGTACCTCGTCGGCACCATGATCGAGATCCCGCGCGCCGCTCTGACCGCGGACGAGATCGCCAGGGAGGCCGAGTTCTTCTCCTTCGGCACCAACGACCTGACCCAGATGACTTTCGGCTTCAGCCGTGACGACGCCGGCAAGTTCCTCGGCGCCTACTACGACCGCAAGATCTACGAGAGCGATCCCTTCGCCCGCGTCGACCAGATCGGCGTCGGCAAGCTGGTCGCCATGGCCTGCAAGCTCGGCCGCTCCGTGCGTCCCGACCTGCACCTGGGCGTCTGCGGCGAGCACGGCGGCGATCCCAGCTCCGTCGAGTTCTTCCACAAGGTCGGCCTGGACTACGTGTCCTGCAGCCCCTTCCGCGTTCCCATCGCCCGTCTGGCCGCCGCGCAGGCCGCTATCAAGGACGCCGAGTGATCCGGATTCCTGCGGGATAAGCCATTATACAAACAAGGCCGCGGCGAGAGCCGCGGCCTTGTTGTTTCTCTTCCGGATCGAGGAAATCTTGAGGCAAAAGGTTACAGAGCGGTTGCAATCCGCCCGGCGGTATGATACAATATCATTTACCTCAAAGCACGCACGGAGGTATCGTATGAACGAGAATATGATCCGAAAGATCCGCGAAAGCGCCACGGTGCTGAACATGGCCGATCTGTTCTGGTCGGTGCTGGGCAAATGGCGCAGGATCCTTGTCTGCGCTCTGGCGCTGGCGCTGCTGCTGGGCGGCGTGAGCGCGGCCCGCTCCTTCCCGCGCCTGCGTGATACGGAGTATCTGCGAAACGTGGAGGAGAGCAACGCCGAGGCGGTACGGGTCTACGAGCTCAACCGCAAGGAGTACGAAAGTCAGATCGAGCGCTACAGTCTCGATCTCGAGCAGCAGGAGGACTACCGCGCCCACTGCGGGCTGCTGGCGCTGGATCCCTTCCACGTCTATGTCTGCGAGGGCGTCTATTTTGTGGACACCGGCAGCAGCCTCTTCCTCGACACGCTGGCGCGCGAGCCGAATTACAATCAGGCCATCATCGCCGCCTACAGCGAGCGCCTCAGCGCGCTGGACGAGGGGCAGGTGCTGCGCGACGCGGGCTGCCTCTTTGCCGATGAGGCGATCGACAATTACCGCGGCTTTTTGACCGTCAGCGCGGATATGGGAAGCTCCACCCTGCACTATAAGGCTTACGGCGCTACGGAGGAGCAGGCGCTGGCTCTGTCCGCCGCCGTCAAGGACGCCGTCAGGTCCGGCATGCAGGAGATCGGCGAGCTGATCTGCGAGCACAGCATCGCCCTGCTCAACGAGCGCGTCGCTCTGCAGAGCGACGAGGAGCTCGGCCTGATGCACAAGGACTTTGACGCCAACCTGTCGACAACCTCCACCAATCTCGGCAATGCCGTCGCGGCCATGGAGGCGCTGCAGAGCCCGGACATCGAGAATCCCAGCCGCTCTGCCTACCTCCGCTCCGCCGTGAAGCGGGCGATCCTCGGCTTTGCCGCCGGCGCCTTCCTCTGCGCGGCCGTCTGTGCCTTTGCCTTCGTGGTGCACGGCACCGTGGCTGACCCGGACGATGTGGCCTCGCGCTACGCTCTGCCCGTGCTGGGCGTGATCCCCGGCGCCGCCGGAAAGACGCTGCTGGACAGGCGGATCGCCGCCCACTACGGTATCCCCGCAGGGATAAGTACAGAAGAAGGGCTGCGTTATGCGGCGGTGAATCTGTCCGAGTGCGCGGGGGAGACGCTCCTTCTGAGCGGCAGCGGAGACCCCGCCGCGATCAGGGGCCTGGGGGAGAAGCTGGCCGCTGCGCTGCCGGACAGAAAGATCCTGAGCGTCGGCAGCATCTGCCGGGACGCGGACGCGCTCAAGGCCTTCCATGAGAGCGACAGTCTGGTCTTTGTGGAGACCCTGCAGCAGTCCAGGCACGCGGAGCTCCGCCGCGAGCTGATCCGGGCCGCGGAGTCCGGCAAGAAGGTCCTGGGCTTCCTCCTGCTGGAGAAGTAAAACGACAAGTTTTCAAAAAAGGATGGCCGCCCGCGTGATAAGCGGGCGGCCATCCTTGTTGCGTTCAGTCTTCCCTCACGTAATAGGTGATCGGGTAGATCTTGCCGTAGAACTCGAAATCCATGTCGTTGTAGTAGTCGTAGCGGACGATGGAGGGCCAGTTGGCGAAGGCGCTGCGGATCATGTGATTGCGCGGCGTGTCGCGCCAGCCGCTGTTGGTGGACTCCCGGTCGCCGTCCCAGAAGACCATGCGCGTCTGCGGATGGCTGGCCTTCATCTCATTGTAGTAATCCACGTCCAGACCGGTGTACTTGACCAGCATGAACTCCAGATCGGGCATATAGTCCATGAAATCCAGCGAGGTCAGGTGCGTGCAGTAGCAGAGGTTCAGATCCTTGAGCTTCGTCAGGGACTTGAGGAAGCTGAAGTCCTCCAGCTCGTCGTTCATGAACAGCTCGAGATAGATCAGATCCTTGAGGTTTGCCAGACAGCTCGCGTCGGTCAGATGGTCGTCGGCCAGGATCAGGATCTGCAGATCGGTCATCTTCCCGATGGGCGAGATGTCCTTCAGGGAGTTGTGGCCGAGGTCCAGCGCCTTGAGCTTGGTGCAGTATTTCAGGATCGGGTAGTAGTAGGCGTCGTCGTGGGGGACGAAGCCGATCGGCTGCAGAGAGGAATACACCAGAATGTCCGTGCGGATGACGAAGCCGTGGAAGCGGAACTCCCAGAGCCAGAACACGTCCGGCCGGATCTCGGAGAAGCGGTCCAGATCCTCGATCTCGGCCCCCGCCTCGAGCAGATCCACATCCGTCAGCGCCGGCAGATAGCGCAGCGCGTCCTCGAGGCCGGTCATGTCCGTGACCTTGAGCTCAGTGGTGTCGCTGGGATAGCGGACGCCCTGAAACTCATATTCCCAGCGGATGTCGCAGTCGGGCAGTTTTTCGCGCAGCTGCAGCAGCGCGTCGTACTCCGTGCTCGCGGTCGCGTCGATCCGCTCCAGGCTGGGCAGCTCCGCCAGCGCGAGGATCTCCTCGGCGCTCTCGTCGGTGATCGTCCACTCGGTGGGCGGCGGCGTGGGCGTCGGGGTCGGCTCCGGCGTCGGCTCGGGCGTGGGAAGAGGCGTCTCCGCGACGGCGGCAGCGGCCGATCCTTCCGGCAGGATACCGCAGGCGGGCAGCAGAAGAGCCAGACAGAGCAGAAGTACAAGACAGACAAGTCGTTTCATAGTATAGTCCTTGATCCCCTGGCGGCCTTACCACCACGGGTCATCCTCCCTGAAAAAGTCGGTGATGGGGAAAACGCCGCCGTTGATTTTGAAATCAAACTCGTTATAGTGTTCGTAGTGAACGATATCGCGCCAGTGGGTGAAGGCGGTGCGGACCTGCTTGTTGCGGCCGGCCATGCGCCAGCCGCTGCCGGAGGACTCGATGTCCCCGTCGGCCAGGACCAGACGCGCATCGGGCAGCCGTTCCTGCCACTGCGCGAATTCCTCCGGGCTGACCGCGGTGCGCTTGAACATCGCAAACTCGAGCGCGGGCATGTTCTCCAGAAAGTCCAGATGCTCCAGCGTCCTGCAGTAACAGAGGTTCAGATCCTTGAGCTGCGTCAGCTCGTTGAGGAAGCTGTAGTCCTCGATGCCGTAATTCATGAACAGCTCGAGAAAGACCAGATTGTGCAGCCCGGCCAGAGGGCTTGCGTCGGTGATGAAGTTGTCCGCCAGGATCAGCACCTCCAGCTCCTTCAGCTCCCCGATCGGGGTGATGTCGGTGATGGAGTTGTGGCCGAGGTCCAGCGCGCGCAGGTGTTTGCAGTAGTTGACGATCGGGTAGTAGTAGTCCAGCGATCGGGTGGTCTGATAGCCGTTGAGGGACGAGTAGACGCGGATATCCGTGCGGATCCTCTGCCAGCCCTGGAAGGTGAATTCCCAGAGCCAGAAGATGTCCGGCCGGATCTCGTCGAAGCGGTCCAGATCCTCAAGCTTCGCGTCGGCCTCCAGCAGGTCCACGTCGGTCAGCGCCGGGAGATACCGCAGCGCCTCCTCAAGGCCGGTCAGGTCCGTGACCTTGAGCTCCGTGGTGTCGCTGGGATAGCGGACGCCCTGAAACTCATATTCCCAGCGGATCTCGCAGTCGGGCAGTTTTTCGCGCAGCCGCAGCAGGGCCTCATATTCGGTGCTCGCCGTCGCGTCGATATACCGCAGCTCCGGCCTTTGGGCCAGAGCCAGGATCTCCCCGGCGCTCTCGCCGCCGAGCACCAGCGTATCGGCCGCGCCGCCGCCCTCCGCCTGCGCGGGCGCGGCTGCGCCCAGCAGGAAGGCGAACAGAAGCGCGGCAAACATCAGAAGCAATCTCTTCATCGGCGGCCTCAGCGGTTATACAGGAAGCTGCCGAGCAGCTTTCCTGTCGTGTTGTCCAGTACCATCCGGATCCGGAAGCTCTCGACGACAGGATCGGAGATGGCCACCACCCGCGTCGTGTAGCGGATATCCACCAGAAAACGGCCGTCTCCCAGGTCGGTGCAGCCGGTGATCTCGCTCTCCTGCAGCTCGCAGCTGCGCACCCAGCTCCACCACTCGCCGCGGATGCTCTCCTGCAGGCGCTGCCGCAGGGAGCTGCCCGGCAGGCTCAGGGCCAGGATCTGGGTGAAATAGCCGTCCCGCTCCTGATCGATGTTGGCGGTAAAGAGGATGTAGGGGCGCAGGAAGCGCTCCACATAGTCCTCGATCGCGGCGCGGTCCTCCGCGCCGCAGTTGTCCAGATAGCGCTCCTCGCTCTGCTGCTCCGGGGGGATCTCGCGCCCCGCGCCGTCGAGGACCCGCAGCGGGAGCTCGCCGAGATACAGCCCGCTCTCGTAGCGCAGCAGGGTCGGCAGGCCGTCGATCAGCGGATAGGCGTCGGCAAGCCGCTCATAGGGGACGCCGCTTTCGCGCAGCTCGTCCCGGCCGAGGCGGTGCTCACCGACGAAGACCTGATAGTCCGGCGGCACCACGGCGGACACACCGTGAAACTGCGCGGAGAAATCGTAATGCTCCTGCGCGGCCTGCCAGCCGCGCAGGCCGAAGCCGCGCTCCTCCCCGGCGCGCAGGGTCAGCTCGCCCAGCGCCTGTCCGCCGGCGACGACGCGGTAATGCTTTTCGCTCTCGCTGCTCTCGGACATCGACTCGGCGAAGCGGGCGTTCTCGAGCTGTTCGCGTACAAGCGCGAGACTGTCCTCCGGCGCGCGCAGGCGGGGATCGAGATCGGCCAGCGCCGCCCGGCAGCCCTCGGTGGACGCCGGGGAGAGCAGCGCCGCGCGGTATTCCTCCAGCGCGACTGTGGGCCGCGTGGCCTCGTAGACGCTCAGGTAGCGCTGCAGCAGCAGCAGGGCCGCGCCGGCGATCAGGAGCAGCAGCAGCGCGTAGAGCAGCAGCCCGAGACGGAAGCGGCGCGCGTTCTTGTCAGCTCTCATGGCTGTCCCCTCCCTCCGGCATGACCAGAAAACAGGTCGGGATGGTGCGGATGCCGACGATCGTGGTGCTGTTGCCCAGATAGCCGTCCTTGAACCACATGAGGCTCGAGGTGCCGCCGTCCAGATTGCAGGCGTTGACCGCGCCGAAGCGCAGCATCAGCGCGACCTCGTCGGCGTAGGTGGCGCCGAGGCTGTTGGGCTGACGCCCGTTGATGACCAGCATCAATATCGCGCCGTCCGAGCGCTGGCCGATGGCGGTGCGGGGATTGAGGCCGCTCAGCAGGCTCTCGGGGGGCACGGCCTCGCCGTTTACCGCCAGCACCGGGCCGTAGCCCGTGCCGTGCTGGATGTTGGCCTTTACGATCGCCTCGTTGCTGCCGAGACCGACGTGGAGGATGTTTTTGTCGTCCAGCCCGACAAAGCCGATGCCGGGCCCCTGATAGCCGGTATACATGACGCCGTAGCTGATCGTGGTGGTGTCGGGGACGGAGCCGTTGCCCATGCCGCCGGGGTCTTCAAAGCCGCCGCCGTTGATGCCGGCCACGGCACCGAAATGCTCCGCGAACTGCTCCACGGTATAGCCCTTCTGATGGAAGCTCTCGGGGATGCAGCCGAGGATCACCCGGGCGGGGTCGAGCACGATCAGCATGTGGCCGGTGAAGCTCTCCCCGCTCACGGGCACGAGGATCAGCCCGTCGCCGTCCTCATCCGCGTAGCCCCAGGCGTCCCGCGCGCTCTTGTCCTCCTGCGTCTGCTGCGGCACCGTGATCAGGGAGACGTCGGTGCTCTCGGTGAGCTTCGCCTCCTGACGGCTGAGGATCTCGTCGATCTCCTCCGCGCTCAGACACAGCCGCGGCAGAAAGCCGATGGCGCTGGTCTCCCGCGTGGAGAGGACGAAGAGCTCCTTCGCCGTGGGGGACGGCCCCCTGCACAGCAGGATCATCACGCCGTACACGAAACCGAGCGCGATGAGCAGCGTCACCAGCAGCACGGCCAGCAGCCGGAGAAAAAACCGGAGTATGGGCGATCTGTTCTTGGTCATGGCCTTTCTCTTTCCGTACGATGCGCAGAAAGCCTGCGCGCATATCAGTAGTTGAAAATATGGACGGCCTGCAGGGCGCCGTCCTGCTCGATCAGGACCAGGCGCATGCTGTAGGTCGCGGTGACGGGACCCACTGCGTTCGTGGTCTCGGTCTCATAGCTCAGATCCAGCAGCAGCCGCCCATCGCCCAGATCCACACAGTGCCTGACCCGGTTCGAGAGCAGCTCACAGGTGCTGGAGCCGGACCACCATTGCTCGCCGACCGCCTGCTCCAGACGTTTGGCCGCGGCGGAGCCGGGGGCCAGCAATGCGCTGAGCTGATGGTAATCCGCCCGGTAGGCGGTGAAGTTCACATAGCTGCGGACGAACAGGTCCGCGAAGGCCTGCATCTGTTCCTTCCGCTCCGCGCTGCAGTTGTCCAGATAATAGTCCTCATTCTGCTCCTCGGGGGAGAGCTCCCGGCCCGACGCGTCAAAGACGCGCAGGCTCGTCTCGCCCAACAGCGGCCCGATCTCGTAGCGCAGCATGGTCGGCAGGCCCTCCAGATCGTCGTAGCACGCGCCGAGCGCCGCATAGCGTACGCCGCTCTCGGTGACGAAGCTCTGATCCAGCGCCGTGTCTCCGCAGTACACGCTGTAGCCCTCCGGGACCGTGACGGAGAGGGAGTAGAGCCAGGGGGAGAAGTCGTAGCGCAGCTCGCCGGCCGCCCAGGGCGCAAGGCCGTAGGCCAGCGCCTCCTGTTGCCGCAGCGTGAGATGGCCACATGTGACGCCGTCGGCGACGATGCGGCAGACGCGCTGCGCCTCGCCGCTCAGGGTGACGTCCTCGACGAAATCTGCGTCCTCCAGCAGCGCGGAGACGGCGGTCATCGCCTCCTCCTCGCTCTGCAGCGTAAGACCCAGCGCCGAGACCGCCTCCCGGCAGCCCTCGCCGAAGCGGTGCGCCGCGAAATCACTTTGAAGCTGCTCAAGCGCCCGCTGGGGGCGCGTCGCCTCGTAGACGCGCAAAAAGTCCCGGAATACGAAGAGCAGGGCGCCCAGAAGCAGGCCGAGGAACAGCAGATAGAGCAAAAAGCCCGGAAGAAAGCGGCTGCGCCGCCTCTTCTGCTCAGTCATCCAGACTCACCCCCTCCTTCAAAACAAGAAAGCTGGTGGGGATCCGCCGGATTCCGACAATGGTCGCGGGCGCGTTGACATAGGCGCCGTCGAGCCACATCAGGCTGGAGCTGCCGCCGTCCAGATTGCAGGCGTTGACCGCGCCAAACTTGAGCATGATCTCGGCCTCGTCGAGGTAGGTGCCGCCCAGACTGTTGGGCTGGCGCCCGACGATGACCAGCATCAGGATCGCGCCGTCGGAGCGCTGTCCGATGGCGGTGCGGGGGTTGACGCCGCTGTGGAGCGACGCGGGATCGGCCATCTCGCCGTTGACGACCAGCACCGGCCCGTAACTGGTGCCGTAGCGGATATTCTTCTCCCGAAGCTCATCGGAGCTGAAGGAGCCGACGTGCAGGATGCCGTCGCCGTCGAGGCCGGCAAAGCCGTGGCCCGTGCCGTAGCCGCCCATGTATATTTCGCCTTTGAAAACCACGGCGTGCTCGGGCGTGCTGCCGTTGCCGGTGCCGTTGGGGTCCTCAAAGTCGCCGCCGTTGATGCCGGCCGCCGCGTCGAAATGCGTCACCAGCTCCTCCAGCGTGTAGCCGCGGAACTGGAAGCTCTCGGGGACGCAGCCCACGATCACGCGCATCGGGTCGAGCACGATCAGCATGTGGCCGACGAAGCTCTCTCCCGCCACGGGGACGTAGATCAGCCCGCCCCCGTCCTCGTCGACGTAGCCCCAGGCGTCCGGCTTCGTCGTGTCCTCCGGCTCCTGCTGAGGGACGCTGATGAGCGAGACGTCGGTATCCTCCGTGGCCTGCTCGGCCCGGCGGTTCAGGATCTCGTCGATCTCCTCCGCGCTCAGGCACAGCCGGGGCAGAAAGCCTATGGCGCTGGTCTCGTCGGTGGAGAGCACGAAGAGCTCCCGCGCCGTGGGCGAGGGGCCTCTGCACAGCAGGAAGATCACGCCGTACAGGAAGGCGGCCAGGAGCAGCGCGGTGGCGATGAGCACGGCGAGCAGCCGCAGGAGAAAGCGCAGGACAGGATTTTGTTTTCGTGTCATGGCGTATCTCCCTCCGTAAAACTGCGCAGGAGGCCCCTGCGCAGTTTTTCTGTTTGTAAAGCGCGGGGCTTACCAGACGCTCCGGGGCGCCTCCGCGGGGGCGGCGAAGCCGCTGTACTGCTCATAATACTGCAGCACGCACAGCATCCGATAGGGCGAGACCCAAACCAGCAGGATCCAGCCGAGCACGGGAATGAGGCAAAGCAGCCACCAGCCCAGAAAGCTCAGATCCAGCATGAACAGCTCGCCCTTATGGCCGTCGGTCAGACGTTTGGATTCCCGGATACACTCCATGATCCCGAGCTCCGGCCGGTTGATCAGGATGTAGTTGGCCATGCTGTAACGATAGGCGGCGATGATGCCGGGCACGACGAGCAGCAGCGACCAGAGGACGATGAAGATGCCGCAGACGAAGTTCATCACCAGCAGCTTCCACCAGTAGTTGAAGCCGTCGAGCAGGTTGCCCATGTCCGGCGCGGTCGCGCGCAGGCTGTTGAGCAGGAAGATCAGAAAGCCCAGGCCGACGATCGCATTCACGCATGTCAGCATCAAATCCACGAGGCGTGCGCCGGCGCTCGGCGAGTGCGCGGCCAGAAAGCGCAGCGCGGCGTCGGCGTTTCCTTCCTGCACATACTGCAGATAGCGCAGCAGGTCGCCGTTGGAGATGCCGACCAGGCGGCCGGAGAGCATGCCGATCACGACAGACAGGGCGACCACGATCAGACTCGCGGTCAGCACCCTGGGATTGGAGTCCCGAATGATCTGCCGGGAGCGCTCCTTGATGACAGAACGGTCGAGATACATGAGGAGATGACCTTCCTTTCGACACGAAAAAAGATGCAGTGGAACAGTATCAATATAGCATCCGCAGCCGGGGATGTAAAGAAAAAAGGCGCAATTTCATCGGAAAAAGTCTTGACAAGCGCAGGGCGGGATGCTATTATAATCAAGCGTTCCAGAGATGCGCGAGTGGTGGAATTGGCAGACTCGCTAGATTCAGGTTCTAGTGCTCACTCCGGGCGTGCGGGTTCAAGTCCCGCCTCGGTTTCTCACTTTCCTTCGATAAAGGGCCGATTTCTAACGTTTTTCTAACACTTTTCTAACGCTGTGTTAGAAGAGGCTGGACGCCATTTTTTCGGTCAAGAGCTGTTTTCTCTGCATATCCAGGTGTCCGTAAATGTTTGCGGTCATCTGAATATCGGCGTGACCCATGTATTCCTGCACGTCCTTCAGCGTGAATCCGTTGTTTAGGAGCAGGCTGGCGCAGCTGTGCCGAAGCTCGTGAAAGCGGATATGCGGCAGATGGTTGTTCTTTAGGAGAAGCGAGAAATGGGAGGAAACGTAATCCGGCGAAAAGGGCGTGCCGTTGGGCCACTTGAAGATAAAGTCGTTTTCCTCATAGTCCGCGCCGCAGAGCTTTCGGTTGATTGCTTCTTCGGTTTTGGCCTGGATAAAGATTTCTCTCGCCTCGGGCGACAAGGGGAAAGATCGGTGACTGGAGCTGTTCTTTGTTTTGTCCTTGCATACCGTTGTCGTTACCTTGGAAACGGTGTGCTTGATCGTGAGCCGTCCGGCAGTGAAATCCACGCTGTCCCATTTCAGCCCCAGGACTTCGCTCCGGCGCAGACCGTACAGGGCGGTGATCTTCACAAGGGGATAGATGGGATCATCCCGGATCGCGTCAAAC
>CACYXC010000053.1 GCA_902778285.1 Oscillospiraceae bacterium
AGCGCTCTGTCTTCTTCGGTATATCTGTACATCTTCATCACCCGTTACAGTATACCATTTTTGTTCAATTTTTTAAAGCGTTTTATCGGCTTTTAGTATGATATACTCAAAAATGAGAACTTTTTGGGGAGTTCTCATTTTTGATTTTCAAGCTGTCGACACTTTGTCGACAGCTTGAAGCCGCACGGGCGTAAACCCGTGCGGCCTTTGTTTTTCGGCGATATCAGCAGTATTTTGCGATCAGCTCGCGGATACGGGCGGCGCAGGCGCGCACGGTCTCCCCGTCCTCCGGCTGCAGCTCATAGAGCGGCGCGCGGACGGAGCCGATGTCGGGCCCGCCGTTTTCGCGCAGGATGCCCTTGATCACCGCGTACATGTTGCCTCTGCAGGAGCACATCTGGTAGATCACGTGGCAGCACTCGTCCTGGATCTCCCGGGCGCGGGCGATCTCATTGTTCCGCACCAGCTCAAAGATCTTCAGGTACAGCTCCGGCATGGCGCCGTAGGTGCCGCCGATGCCGCCGACGGCGCCCGCGACAAGGCCGGAGAGCAGCTGCTCGTCCGGGCCGTTGAAGACGATCGCGCCCTCGTCGCGCCACATCTCAATGTCCTGCACCGGCATGGAGGAGTTTTTCACGCCGATGACCCGCGGGTTCTTCAGCATCTCGCGCAGCAGGGCGGAGCTCAGGGCCACGCCCGCAAGCTGCGGGATGTTGTAGATGATGAAGTCCGTGTTCGGGGCGGCGGAGGAGATGTCGTTCCAGTATTTTGCCATACCATAGGGCGGCAGGTGGAAGTAGATGGGCGGGATGGCGGCGATCGCGTCCACGCCCAGGCTCTCGGCGTGGGCGGCCAGCTCCATGCTGTCGGCGGTGTTGTTGCAGGCCACATGGGCGATGATGACGATGCGGCCGCGGGCGACCTCCATCACGTTCTCCAGCAGCAGCTTGCGCTCCGCCACCGACTGGTAGATGCACTCGCCGGAGGAGCCGCCCACATACAGCCCGGTCACGCCCTTGCCGATCAGGTACTCGGTCAGCGCGCGCACGCGCTCGGGAGAGATGGCCCCCTGCTCGTCATAGCAGGCGTAGAAGGCGGGGAAAATACCCTGATACTTGCTTAAATCTTTCATCTGTTTCTCCTTAAATAAGGATCTTGAAGACGATCCTGGATACAGCATCCGGCTGCGCCGGGGCCATGCCGGGTCGGTGCGCGTCGCCGGGGAAGAGCACGAGAAAGCTGCCCGGCCACAGGACGACGCTCTGCTCCGCCTCTCCCGCGCAGCCCCAGTAGTCGCCGCGCTGCTCGCGCAGCGCCAGGGCTTCGGGTCTCGCGATGTCGACCCGCTCGCAGCTCCCGACGCAGACGAAGACGTCGAGATAGCGGCGGTGGTACTCGAACAGGCGCGCCTCATCCGTCACGGTCGGCACGTCAAAGCGCGTCACATAGAGCGCCTCGTCCTCCTCGAGAAGCTGCCGTTCCGTACCGACGGAGGCGAGAAAATCCGGCGTCAGCAGATCCAGCACGCGGTCGAGCCGCGGGTGGATGCCCCGGTAGGCCGGGGCATCCGTCAGTTGTCCGTAGATCATGGGCTCAGCCCTTCACCGCGCCCATCGTGATGCCCTTGGTGAAGTACTTCTGGAAGATCACGAAGACGATGATGATCGGGACCGCGGCGAAGGCGGCGCCCGCCATGATCAGGCCGAAGTCCGTGGAGTTCTCGGCCTGCATGTTTGCGATGCCGAGGGAGATGGTCAGGTTCTTGGTTGAGGAGAGCATGATCAGCTGCATGAAGTAGTCGTTCCAGGAGCTGATGAAGGTGAAGATCGCAAGCGCCCCGACGCCCGGCTTGATCATCGGGTAGGCAATGGCGGTAAAGGTCTTCAGCTCGCTCGCGCCGTCGATACGCGCCGCTTCCATCATCTCGCCCGGGATGCCCTCGGCAAACTGCTTCATCAGGAACACGCCGAAGGGCCAGCCGACGATCGGGTAGACCACCGCGCTCATGGTGTTGTAGAGCTTGAGACTGCTCATCTCACGGATCAGGGGGATGAGGATGACCTGTTTCGGCAGCGCCATGGCGCATACGATCAGCGTAAAGACGACCGTTCGTCCGACAAAGCGCTTCTTTGCCAGCGCGTAGCCGGCCAGCGCCGCCGTCAGGCAGGTCAGCAGCATGGAGGCCACCGCCATCCACACCGTGTTCAGAAGCCAGCGGATCGCGGCGGGGACAGTCGGCCCGGTGGAGGCGATCGTCAGGCTCCCGTCCTCCGTAAAGTATTGGCTGAAGGGCACAGGAAGCTCCCAAAGCGGCGCTTTGAACTTGCTCATCAGCTTTTCGTAGTTCTTCAGCGTCCACTCCGTGGGCCACCAGACCGGCGTCGTGGAGTTGATCTGCTTGCCGGTCTTGAAGGAGCCGGTAATGATCCAGTAGAGCGGGAAGGTGAAGAGGATCGCCAGAATGACGACCATGACCAGCGCGAACACGCGATAGGCCATTGATTTCCGATTTCTCATGTCCGCACCCCCTTAATCCGAAGTCTGACCCAGCTTGAACTGGATGGCAGACAAGACCGCGATGATGATCATCAGCACCACGCCCATGGCATTGCCGTAGCCGTAGCGGTAGAGCTTGAAGGCGGTATAATAGATGTAGTACATGATCGTGTCGGTGCTGTGGTTCGGGCCGCCGGAGGTCAGCAGCTGGATCAGTGCGAAGCACTGGAAGGAGTTGATGGTGGTGATGATCAGGATGTAGAGCGTCGTGGGCATGATCTGCGCCCACTTGATCTTCCAGAACACCTGCGTGCGCGTAGCGCCGTCCACCTCGGCCGCCTCGACGAGAGAATGATCGACGTTTCCGAGCGCAGAGACATACAGGACGATCGGCTGGCCGACGGAGGTCGTGAACAGGATCAGGATGATGCACCAGAGGGCGTACTTGGCGTCGCCCAGCCAGTTGATGTTCTTCTCGATGATACCGGCACTCTTGAACAGGTAGTTGAAGATGCCGTAGTAGTTGTTGTACATCCACTTCCATACGACGGTGACCGCTACGGAGCCGGTGACGACCGGCAGATAGAAGATCACGCGGAAAGCGGAGGTCAGCGCCGGCTTCATATCCGTGATGGCCGAGGCCACCCAGAGCGAGAAGGCGCAGACCGTCGGGACCGAGACCACGACGATGATCAGCGTGTTTTTCAGTGCCCCCAGGAAGACCTTGTCCTGAAGGAGCTCCTTGTAGTTCCCGAAGCCGATGAAGGTATCCACCGCGTTTTTGCCCATGTTCGAATCAAAGAAACTGGTGAAGATGCACATAAACATGGGGTATACCACAAAGGTGACAAAGAAGAAGAGGCTGGGAAGGAGGAAGAGGTAGCCCGCAATCGTCTCCCGCCGCACCAGCGCCCGGCTCATGCCGGTAGATTTGCCCATAAGGAAGGACTCCTTTCTATTTCGGAGTGCTTGTCTTCAAAGAAACACCCTCCCTGCGCTGAACGCAGGGAGGGTGCGCACCCTTACTCAGGATTCGTCTTGTATCGCGAGGAAACGCTCAGCTCAGGCGCCGGCGGCAGCGTTGGCAACCGCGACGAACTCATCGGCGGCAGCCTGGATATCCGCGCCCTCGCCGATCTGCTGGAGCATGTTCCACCAGGCGGTACGGGCCTCAGCCCAGCCGGGAACGACCTGATAGTAGTCGCCGCCCATGGGCAGGAGCTTCATGTACTCGGTGGTGATGGGATCATCTGCGAAGAGCTGGGTCAGGTCCTGGCCTTCAGCCATGCTGCGGGCCGGGGAGAAACCGGAAGCCTTAATGGCGCCGGGCGTGCCCTCGCCGTCGGCGAAGTACTTGATGAAGGTCTTGGCGGCGTCGATCTTGGCAGCGTCGCCGTTGTCGAAGATACCGAAGCCCCAGATGCCGAGGCCGAGCTTGGCGTTGCCGTCCTCAGCCGGGAATGCCATGAACTCGATCTCATCGCCGTCGTTGGTCCGGCCGGCATCGTTGTTGTCGGTGTTGGTCTGCTGGATCAGGTTCCAGCAGAAAGCCATGTCGAGGATGCCCTGACGGAAAAGCTGGATCTCTTCGCCGCCGTTGATGGCCGGGTCAAAGTTGATGCCGGGCAGATCGACGAGCAGCTGGAGAGCCTTGATGTTCTCGGGGGAGTTGGCAGTGTAGGCGGTATGCTCGGGGTTGGTGAAGGTGCCGCCGTAGAGGTTGTTGATCAGAACACGGGTGCCCTGGTCGCCGCCCTGGCCGCTGCAGTAAATCGCCGCGACATTGGGATTGGTCTCACTCAGAGCATTGACAGCCTTGATAAAGCCCTCGGTGGTCCAGGTGTGGTTTTCGCGGTCAAGCACGTCCGCAACGCCGGCTTCCTCGAAGCGGGTGACGTTCACGGCCATGCAGTGCGCGATCATGCAGACGGGATACTCGAACACCTTGCCGTCCGCATTGGTGCAGGAGTCCTGCAGGCTCTCAAAGATCTCGGCCTTGTCTGTGTCGTCCCACATATCGGCCAGATCGACCATGTAGCCCTTGGCGCCCCAGTTGGCGACCAGACGCTCGGGACCTTCCATGATCAGGTCGGGGGCATTGCCGCCCTCGAGAGCGGTGTTGACCTTGTCGTCACCGTCGGCGTAGGCGAGATACTGGACCTCGACCTTGATGCCGGGATTGGCGGCCTCGAAGCCGGCGATCAGCTCGTCAACGACTTCCTGAGTGCCCCACTGACCGATGGGATAGGTCCACAGGGTGATCTCCACGGCGTCGTCGGCAAAAGCGGAGGGGGCCGCCAGCGCGAAGACCATGATCAGGGCAAGTGCCAGTGCAAGCAGTTTCTTCATGATTTTCCTCCTATTTATGATTTTTGGGATCGCGGCGGCTCCTCCGCCGCCGGTCTTTACAATTTGAATTGTAGCGAAGTTTCGTTCCAATGTCAATCTGATTTTGAAAGTTTTTTTCAGAAAAACGGCTGCTTGAAATTTATTTTTATGTTCTGTACAAATCCGCTTGCCGGTTTTTAGTAAAATTGACGGGTCGCCAAACAGAGGCGGCCCGCCATGTTTCAAATCATGCCCTGAGCTGTTTCACAGGTGCTTTTCCGCCAGCGCCTCGGCCACGCGCGCGCGGCTTGCGCGGCAGCGCTCCATGTCCCGGCGGCAGAAAGCCGAGAACAGCACGTCCATCAAAAACAGCTGCGCGATCTTGGCGGGCACGGAGCTGAGCTGCAGCGGGCTCTCGTTGGAGCCGCAGCAGAGCACCACGTCGGCCAGCGCGGCGCCGGGTGAGCGGGGGAAGCGCGTGATGAGGATCACCCTCGCGCCGCGCGAGCGGGCGACGTTCAGCGTCTCCGACATCTCCCGGGTGGCGCCGGAATAGGAGAAAAAGAGCAGCGCGTCGTTCTCGTCCATGTTGGCCGCGGCGATGACCTGGCTGTGCGAGTCGCTGACCGGGAAGAATTTGCCGCTGACGGTGGAAAAGAGGTGCGCGGCCTCGGAGGCCATCACCATCGAACCGCCCTGCCCCATGCACAGCACCTTCCCCGCTTTTTCGAGGCAGTCGACCGCGGCGCCGATCCGCTCGGCGTCCAGGCGCTCGAGCGTCTGCGCCATGGCGGCGAGGTCCGCGGAGTAGAGCTTGCGGCTCATATCCTCGAGGCTGTCGTCCTCCAGGATCTGGCCGGAGAGCTGATCCCCACCATGCCGCCCGACGGCGGCGGCGTTGGCGATGGCCAGCTTGAAGGCGTTGTAGCCCTTGTAGCCCAGCCGGCGGCAGAAGCGGGAGACGGTCGCCTCCGCCACGCCGCTGGCGTCGGCAAGCTCCGCGATGGACATATACTGCGTCTCGTCATGGTGCTTCATGACGTAATCGGCCGTCTTTTTCTCCGCGGCCGTCAGGTCGTAATAGGCCCGGCTGATGGTCTCGAATACAGTTTCGGCCATGGGTCGCTCACTCCCCCAGGATCTCGCCCATCATGCAGTCCACCATGCTCAGCATGCGCGGCAGGTGGAAGGGACCCTTGAAGGTGGAACCCTTGCAGGCGGGCTCGGTGGGCCTGCCGTCGCGGCGCAGATAGCCGTACCACTCCCCGTAGGCGGGGTCGGAGAAATGCTCCCTGCTGTAGTCCAGCGTCCGGTAGAACCAGTCGAGATACTCCTCCCTGCCGGTGTCGCGGTAGAGCATCAGGGAGGAAATCAGGATCTCGTCATGCGGCCACCAGAGCTTCATATCGTGCTCGTAGGCCTCGGGCGGGCGGCCGAGGCAGTCGATAAAGTACAGCAGGCCGCCGTACTCCTTGTCCCAGCCGGCGTTGATGGCGCGGTTGAAGATGGTCTCGGCCTTTTCGACCAGAGCCTTGTCCCCGGTGCGCTTCGCGTGCTCGAGCAGGAACCAGACGCCCTCGATGTCGTGGCCGGGGTTGACGATGCGGCCCTCGGTGAAGTCCAGCCGCGCCTCGCCCTCGGGGCCGACGTTCTCCAGCACACAGCCGAGCTCGTCCTTCACATGATAGCGGAAGATGTCCTCCACGCAGGAGGCGGCGCGCTGCTCATAGAGCGCCCTGTGCTCCGGGTCGACGCGCATCAGCACGCTCGTCACGTTCAGATAGATCATCGGGATGCCGAAGGAACGGCCCGAACGGGTCTCCGGGATGGTCTTGGGGCCGAGGCCGGTCGGGTCGGGCATGCCGTGTGCCAGGCTCCAGTACATGTCATAGGCCCGGCGCGCCCGCTCGAGGCACTCGCGCTCGCCGGTGACGCCGTAGTACTCGGCGTTGGCCATGGCGTAGAAGGCCTCGGAGAAATAATAGCGGCGCTGCCGCAGAGGCTTTCCGTCGGCGGTGACGGTGAAGTACATCCGATCCCCCGCCTCGCGGTTGAGGCAGTGGGCCTCCATGAAGTCCAGACAGCTCTTCGAGGCTGCCAGCCACTCGTCCTTCACGCCGTAGAGGCGGCACAGCCAGGCGAAGATCCAGCCGCAGCGCCCCTGCATCCACACGCTCTTATCCGTGGAGAAGATCTTTCCCTCCCGGTCGAGGCAGGTGTAGACGCCGCCGTTGACCGGGTCCATGCCGTTTTTCAGCCAGAACTCCACGCAGCGCGCCAGCTCCGCGCGGATCCATTCCCGGCTCTCGATCAGTTTGCTTCTGTCCATCGGGCAACACTCCTTTTGTAGATTCGATTGCGAAACGAGTTTCGCAATCGAGCACTCGCGCTCACGTCAGAAGAAGCTCACGCCGCTCCGTTTCCGCCACACATGGCGAAAACTACGCTCTTTTCCCTCCTTCTTCCTTACCAAACGCGAAGCATCAGGCTTCGCGTTTGAGAGGAAAACGGAAGGAGTGGATATGCTGCTTTCACGGTATTTCATAACCGGGAAAGCGGAATGGAACGAGTTTCGTTTGACGACGGCGCGAGGGCTCGCCGTGCTCGCCTCAGGGTGTTTTTGAGGCGGCAAAGCTGCCTCAAAAACTGGTTGAAAATCCTTCGGGCCCGTTTTCGAGGTTGGCAATGTCGTTCGCAATCGGCTGTTGATTGATAACCCTATAGTATCAGCCGTGAAAGAAAATTTCAACACAAATATTTTCTGAAATTATTGTTCAAATAGACGGTGACAGCGGCGAAAAGGCATGCTATAATTGGAGCCGTCCACCGCCCGGACGGGCGGAAACGGAAAAATCAGGAATCGTATCATGACGGGAGGGCGTCTTATGAACCACCTGGGTATCCCCTGCAGCATCCGCAACATCCCCGAGCTGGACCCCGCGTTCCTGCCTCTGCATGTCTTCAACAGGGCCTTTCTGGCCGACGCGCGCCAGCCTGTCGGCATCGCCGTGGAGCGTGCCGGCGGCCAGATGGCCGCGGTGGAGACCTTCATCCACGGCACGCCGGAGATGGAGGCCGCCGACCGCTACTACATTGAGCGCCTGGTCAAGACCATGCTCTGGATGAAGGGCGGCTTCCGCATCTACGTCCGCGGGAGCGAGGCCATGGCCGACTATCTGCGCTCGGTCTACTGCGCCGGCGGACAGCAGGAATTCGACTGGGACTACATGGCAAACGTCTTTGAGCATCCCTTTGAGATCGTCACGGCAGACGTGCTGCCCGAGGCGCACGACGAGCCCAAGGCCATCGGCGGGCACACCGAAGGCTGCCGCATCGGCTTCGACGCGGGCGGCAGCGACCGGAAGGTCTCCGCCGTCATCGACGGCGAGCCGGTCTACTCCGAGGAGGTCGTCTGGTATCCCAAGACCACCGCCGACCCGGACTACCACTACAACGGCATCGTCGCAGCTCTCAAGTCCGCCGCAGAGCATCTGCCGCGGGTGGACGCGGTCGGCGTCTCTTCGGCCGGTGTATATATCAACAACCGCACCATGAACGCCTCTCTCTTTCTCAAGGTGCCGAAGGATCTCTTTGAGCAGAAGGTCAAGGACATCTACATCCGCGCCATTACCGACACCTTCGGGGACATCCCCTACAGCGTGGTCAACGACGGCGACGTGACCGCCCTGGCCGGGGCCATGAGCCTGGGGGCCAACAACGTGCTCGGCATCGCCATGGGCACCAGCGAGGCCGTAGGCTACGTCGACAGGGAAGGGCGCATCACCGGCTGGCTCAACGAGCTGGCCTTCGTGCCCGTAGACGCGAACCCCTCCGCCATGCGCGACGAGTGGAGCGGCGACATCGGATGCGGCGTCAAGTACTTCTCGCAGGACGGCGTCAGCAAGCTGGCCGCGCCAGCGGGCATCGAGCTGGACGAGGGTCTGTCTCCCGCCGAGAAGCTCAAGGTCGTACAGAAGCTGATGGAGGCGGACGATCCCCGCGCCGCCGCCGTCTACCGCAGCATCGGCTGCTATCTGGCCCACACGCTGGCCTACTATTACGATCTCTACGGCTGCGAGAATCTCCTGCTGCTGGGCCGCGTGATGTCCGGCAAGGGCGGGGACGCGCTGCTGGAGACCTGCCGCAAGGTGCTCTCCGACGAGTATCCCGCGCTGAGCGCGAAGCTGCGCCTGGCCCTGCCGGACGAGAAGTTCCGCCGCGTGGGCCAGTCCGCCGTCGCGGCCTCCCTGCCGGAGCTCTGAAGCTTCCGCAGTTTTTCGCCAACATATTCGACGATATGGAAAGGATCCTGACATGAAAAAACACATCGTATGCTTCGGCGATTCCAACACCCACGGCTACTGCGCAGATCCCTCCGACTGCGCCGACGGCGGCAGCCGCTTCAACGAAAACGAGCGCTGGACCTGCCTGCTGCAGAAGGCGCTGGGCGACGAATATCTGGTGCTTGAGGAGGGCTTGTCCGGCCGCACCACCGTCTTTACCGACCCGCTGCACGAGAGCATGGCCGGTGTGGACGTGGCCTATTCCACGCTGATGACGCACGAGCCGGTGGACCTGCTGATCATCATGCTGGGCACCAACGACACCAAGGAGCGTTTCGCGGCCAACGCCGCGGCCATTGCCGTCGGCATGGAGCGTCTGCTTCTCAAGTGCAAAAGCGTGGACTGCTGGGGCGGGAATCGGCCGAATATCCTCGTCATCTGCCCGCCGCCGCTGGGCGCGGGCTTCCATGACGAGGTCATGGGCAAGGGCTGCGTGGAAAAATCCCTCGCCCTGCCGCCGTATCTGGAGGCCGTGGCCGAGCGCAACGGCGCGGCATACATGAACGCTGCCGACTGCGAGTTCAACGGCATGGACTTCACGCACCTGACCCGCAGGGGCCACGCCCAGCTCGCCGCCAAGCTCGCGGAGCTGGTGCCCGAACTCGTGAAATGAAGCGGTTCTTCAACCCGGAGGGCCTGCTCTGGAAGCCCCTCGGCTTCATCGGGGAGCTGGTGATGCTGAGCCTGCTGTGGGGCGTCTGCTCCATCGCGCTCGTCACCGCCGGAGCGGCCACAGCAGCGCTCTACGACACGGTGGTGCATGTGCTGCGCCGCCGGGAGGACGACCTCTTCCCCCGCTTTTTCCGCAGCTTCCGCGCGGAGCTGAAAACCGGCTGCCTGTCCGCCCTGCTGTGGCTTGCGCTGCTGGCCGCGCTGTTTTTCGGCTGGCGCTATCTCACCGGGCTGGACGACCCCCGCTTCGGCATGGCCGCCTGGGTCTACGCGCCGGTGCTGGCGCTGCTCCTGCTCGGCGTGCTGTGCTGGGTCTTCCCGCTGCTGTCCCGTTTCACCTTCGGCTTTGTCGATCTGAACCGCACGGCCGCGCGCCTCGCGCTGGGGAACATCCTCCGCTCGCTCGCCGCCGCGCTGCTCACGGCGCTGGGGGCCGCAGCTTGCCTGCTGTATACCACGCCGATCATCTTTGTGCCGGGGCTCGTCGTCTGGCTCTGGTCCTATCTGATGGAACCGGTCTTCGCAAGATACGAAAAGCAATAGTTTCTTAGGCTTCCCCTTGAGTAACTAATGATTTAATCCGCGAATGAGATATGGTAAAATAGAGCTGAGGTGAGGGGAATGGAAAAGCAGCTCAATTTTACAGATATG
>CACYXC010000054.1 GCA_902778285.1 Oscillospiraceae bacterium
AAGAACGGGAGGAACAGAAAATGAAAGATTATAAAATGGCTCAGCGAGAAATTCGAGATGAAATCAGGGCGGCGGCCAAGCAGAGCCGCCGGGATCTCGGGGATCTGCGGAAGCAGGTTCATGAGGAGGCAAAAGAAGTTAAAAAAGCCGCCGATGAGAAGCTGGAGCTTCGTGATGTGGAACGCGAGATCCGCAGGGGGCGTATCCATGCGGAGGCTGAGCATCAGGATGCCGTAAGGCAGATGAAGAAGGACGTAGAATCCGAGGCGAAGGAATTGAAACAGCTGCTGAAAGAGGTGGAAACTCCCTCTCCGGCGGAAGAGTCAAAGTAACGATTCAGATGCCTGTGATTCCCTTGTAAGAGAATCACAGGCGCTTGCCTTTTTATACGATGATCAAGAATATCAAATATGAAGGGAGATGCCGCTATGGGAAGACTTAAACGGCGCCGGGAGGAAGAGATTGCGAGAGCCTCCCGCGTGATTTTTGAAACGGAGAACGGACAGTCGAGTGCACCGCAGATAAACGGGAAGCTGCGCAGCTTCGCGTTGCGCGTCCCGGAGAAAATCAGCTCCTGCAGCGGCATCGTCATCTTTGGCAAGCGGATTCGCTCCATAGTGTTCTCCACGGATATCGCCACCATTCGCAACGTTGACGCAGACGGGGTTCTCGCGGTATATCCTTATACACCGCAACCGATCATCACCGAAGCGTTGATCCACGCCGCAGATATTCCGGTCTTTGCCGGCGTTGGCGGCGGTCTGACACAGGGAAAGCGCGTGGTAAACCTTGCCATGTTTGCCGAGATGCAGGGAGCCAGCGGTGTTGTCGTAAATGCACCGACTTCCAATCTGGTTGTGCGCGAGCTTTCCGACGCAGTCGATATCCCGGTTATCGTTACAGCAGTAAATGCTGAAGGGATCCGCGAACGCGTTCGAAACGGCGCAAGCATCATTCATGTAGCGGCAGGCGCACAGACGCCGGAGGTCGTGACGCAGCTGCGTATGCAGTTTCCGAATCTTCCTCTCATTGCCACTTGCGGCCCGAGCGATGAAAGCCTGGAGAAAACGGTTTCTGCCGGTGCAAACGCAATTGTTTGGACGCCTCCCTATCCAGGCGAGGTGTTTCGGGAGATCATGGCGGCTTACCGCGAAGGCAAGCCCCATCCGTAAGGAGGAATCAATGGAGAAGATCAAAAAACACACCGTCAGCATCCCGGATTACACGATGGGAGAAGAAATCTTTAATGCCATCTCCCATGGCCTGGGGGCCCTGCTCGGGGTAGCTGCCCTGGTTTTAATGGTCATCAAGGCGCATGGGGTTCTTCCGGAGACTGCGGTTTCTCTTTTTGGCGTCGCAATCGTCCAACTTTACACGATTTCCTGTGTCTATCATGCCTTGCCGCCGCAACTGACGGGGAAAAAGGTCATGCGCGTGATTGATCATTGCAACGTCTATCTGCTTGTTCTTGGCACATATCTGCCGGTCGCCCTGCTGGGCGTCGGCGGTCGGGTCGGTTGGCTGCTGCTGTGTACCGTGTTTGTTTTTTCCATACTGGGGATCCTTGTCACAGCGATCGATGTGGACAGATATCAGGTCATCAGTGCTATCTGTCATCTTCTCAGCGGCTGGTCGATTCTGCTCGGCATTCCTTCCCTTCTGCACAGCATGGGGCTGCGCGGCCTGGTGGTTTTGATTCTGGGCGGCGTTATGTACTCCATTGGGGCGATCCTTTATGGGCTTGGAAAGACAAAAAGGTATCGCCATTGTGTATTCCATGTGTTCTGTCTGCTGGGAACATTCTGTCATTTCTGGGCGATCTACAAGTACCTCTTGTAGCGGAACGCCGAGTGGCTCCTGCGAGCTGCCATGCAGGCAGAAACAGTCGGCCTGCGGAACTCTGCCGCATGAAGACCAAGAATGCCCGCAGGGGGCAGGAGAAGCTCGCGTGCAAGACGAAGGACTCACAGAAACTGTTCAAGGCGGTCTGAAAAGGACTGTTCTACTTTTTCTCGGGTGACTTTTTCCTATAAATCTGTCATAATACAGGCCGAAAGGATGGTGCCAGTGATGGATTCTATAGAAGTAGGTGCGCGTATCGCGGCTCGGCGTAAAGGAAAAGGCTTAACACAAAAACAACTTGCGGAGTCACTTCATATAACGGATAAAGCAGTGAGCAAATGGGAATGCGGTAAAAACTTTCCGGACCTGACAGTCTTGGAACCTTTGGCCGCCGCTTTAGATACCACACCCGCAGATTTATTGGGTCTAAATGAAAACAACAGTGCTGAGGCCATTTCGGCCGCAACAGAAATCTATCTGGAACAGCGGCGTCGTTGGCTGAAGGAGCTCAGAAACCGTGCATGGCTAAATCTTGTGTACTGCATTCTGGTTTTTGCCGGTTTGACTTGGATTGGACGTTATTTGAACAACAAAACAGCATATGAACCTCCTCAAATCCTGATAAGCGGGATGTACGGACTTTTCGCCAGTTTAACAGGATCAGCGATTTGGACGCTTCGCAGCACAAGCAAACAACTTAAAAACTTCAGCGCACGATTGTAAAACCAGCAAGGCACTCTGCCGCAGCAGAGTGCCGTTTTTTATAGTGGAAAAATCCGTAGTGATGGTGTATAATAAATTACTTAATTTTGCGGGGTGTTTAGCACAATGATAGTCGGCTTTGTTGTTTGCATGATTGTGGGTCTTCTATGCGTTGTGCTGGGTCTGTTACTTTGGAAATTGGGACTTGTTTCACTGGGATTATCAATCTCGCATTTCAGACAGGCGCAGGATGGATCGCGTTTGGTATTGGCTTTTTTGTAGGTATCGGATTGATGATCAAGGCCCAGATGAAATATAACGGGTCCTTGTTTAGCTGATTTCCCAGGCTATCCCCTTCACCCTACGGTAGTAAGAACCCCCGTTTTTTACTACCATTTGACTACCATTGACGGCATTGACTTGCCGCATTTTGCCGTATTTTGCTTTTTCCATGACAGAGTCACAGTTTATTAACAACTCTTTCTGCCCGGCAAATCGCGGCAAAACGGGGCAGAATACGGCTTTTCAGGAGGCTGATCGTATTTGACGAAGATCCTTTTTGTGTGCCACGGCAATATATGCCGCAGCCCCGCAGCGGAGTTCGTGATGAAGGAGCTCGTGCGGCGCGCCGGGCTCGCGGACGAGTTTGTGATCGAGTCCGCCGCCACCAGCACGGAGGAGATCGGCAACGGCGTCTATCCGCCCATGCGCAGGGTGCTCCACGAGCACCGCATCGCCTGCGGCGGAAAGACCGCCCGGCAGATCCGCCGGAGCGACTATGAGGATTTCGACCTGCTCATCGGCATGGACGAGGAAAACCTCTGGAATATGCGCCGCAAGTTCCACGGAGACCCGGACGGGAAGCTGCGCAACCTGCTCGACTACGCCGGGCGGACCGGGGAGGCCATCGCCGACCCCTGGTACACCCGGGACTTCGAACAGACCTGGCGGGACGTGCTGGAGGGCTGCGAGGCGCTGCTGGCCGCGCTGACCGGGACGGTGTTCGTGGATTTCACCGCCTGCGCCGAGATCGGCGAGCTGTATGAGGAGCTGCGGGGCAAGCTGCGGTGGGAGGACTGGTACGGCGAGAATCTGGACGCGCTGTACGACGTGCTGACGGGGCTTCCCCACCGGGGCAGCCGCTTCGTGCTGCGCATGCCGCTCGACGACGCGCCGGCCGAGGTCAAGCTCTACGCCCGGCGCATCCGCCGCGTCTTTGCCGACGCCGGGGTTCTGGCCGAAAACAACTGAAGATAACAAAGTACACGGGACAAGTCTTCGGACTTGTCCCGTGTTTTGCGTTATTCGATCATTTCAGCTTGGCTGCCGCCTTCTGCAGGAAGCGCTCGTTGTCGATGATGAAGCGCTCATGCCTGCCCTCGCCGATCAGCTCCTCGCCCGCGCAGGCCTTCACCGTGAAGACGAGGCGTCTGCGGTCGATCTCGACAAGCTCCGACTCGGCCCGGACCGCCATGCCGACGGGCGTCGCCGCCAGATGCGAGACCTCGATCCGGGAGCCGACGGTGCCCTGTCCTTCCGCCAGAAAGGGCTGCACCGAGGTCATGGCCGCCTGCTCCATCAGGGCGATCATGCAGGGCGTGGCGAAGACGGGGAGAGCCCCGCTGCCAGCCGCGGCGGCCGTGTTCTCCGGCACGACCTCGACACAGGCCTCGCCCTTCAGGCCGATCTCCAGCGGCATTACTTCAGCGCTCCCTTGATCACGTCGGACAGGATGTGGATGCCCTTGACGATCTTATCGTCGGGGGAGCAGGAGTAATTCAGGCGCATGCCGTTGTTGACGTCGCCCTTGGGATAGAAGCCGGAGCCAGGCACGAAGGCCACCTTGTTCTCCAGCGCGACGGCCGCAAGCTCGCGGGTATTGACGTAGTCGGGCAGCTCGCACCAGGTGAACAGGCCGCCGTCGGGATCGGTGAACTTCGCCTCCTCGGGGAAGCACTCGCGCATGGTTTCGATCATCAGGCCGCAGCGGTGCTTGTACACCGGCAGGATCTTGGCGACGTGGGCGTCGATGTCGAACAGGTCCAGATACTTGGAGACGACCATGGCGTTGACGGTGGCGGTCTGCAGGACGGCCGCCTGCGCGATCAGGTTGACCTTCTCGATGATCTCCTCGTTGGCGCAGATCCAGCCGAGGCGGAAGCCGGGAGAGAGGATCTTGGAGAAGGTGCCGAAGTAGATGATGAGGCCCTTGTCGTCCATGCTCTTGAGCGCGGGCTGGAATTCGCCCTTGAAGCGCAGGTCGCCGTAGGGGTTGTCCTCGATGGCGGGCACGCCGTACTTGCCGATGATCTCCATAAACTGCTTGCGGCGCTCCAGCGGCCAGGTGCGGCCGGAGGGATTCTGGAAGTCCGGGATGATATAGATGAGCTTGACGTTCTCGGTCGTGGCGAGGACCTTGTCCAGCTCCTCCATGATCATGCCGTTTTCATCCGTCGGAACGGTGACAAAATTGGGCTGGTACTGCTTGAAGGCGTTGATGGCGCCGAGGTAGCTCGGGCTCTCGAGCACGACCACGTCGCCGGGATTCAGAAACAGCTTGCCGATGAAGTCCAGACCCTGCTGGCTGCCGGCGGTGAGGATCACATGGTCGGGGTCCGTGTGGATGCTGTTCTTCGCGGCCATGCGGTTGACGATGTGCTTTCTCAGCGGGGCGTAGCCCTCGGTCTGGCCGTACTGCAGGGCGGCGCGGCCGTTTTCCCGCATGACGGCGTCAAAGGCGGTCTGAATGTCCTCCACGGGGAACAGTTCAGGCGCGGGCAGACCGCCGGCAAAGGAGATGATGTCGGGCTGGGCGGTGAGCTTGAGCAGCGCGCGGATGTCGGACGCTTTGATGCCGCTCATTCTGTCGGAAAAGTTGACCATTTTGTATACCTCCTGTTGTATTTATGGATCGACGGACGATTTCCTATCATGAATTGTGCTTGGTTTATTATACCATTGAATCGAGGGCATGTAAACGGGCGCTTCAAATTATTTTCTGCCCAGCAGCCTGGCGAGCAGGCCGGCGCGCGCCCTGTTTTCCGGCGCCTGCAGCAGCGCGCCCCAGGCCTCCGGCCCCAGATATTTGAGCACGGCCACCTGCGGCTCCATGTCCGGCGTCACTTCAAACGTGTCCGTGTCGTAGTAGTGGATAAACTCCGGGGACTCGAAGTGGTAGGCGAAGTCTTTGACCATTTCCAGGCGGTGCCCGCCGCGGTTCCCGTCCCGGTAGTGCATGGGGATGATGACCTTCGCCATGATCTCGTCTGTCGCGCGCTTAGCCTCCTGCGAGGGCAGAGCCGTGGCCGAGCCCGCGCAGATCATGCACACGTCCGCCCCGTAGAGCCGGGAGATCTGCCCGCCGTCGAGCTGGGTGCCGAGATCGGCCATGTGTACGAGCTTACAGCCGTCGGCCTCGAGGATGTGGATGTCGCAGAAGCCGCGCCAGTTGCCCAGCTTGAACTCATGCGGCACGCGCAGCGTCGAGATCTCGAAGGGGCAGTCGGATTCCGGGCGGCCGGACAGCTGCACGCCCTCGCGGTAATTGTGCCCGAAATGCTCGTGGCTTATGAGCAGCCTGTCCGCTTTCAGACGGAGCTTCGGATAGCCGTTGGTATAGTCGGCGTTGTAGGGGTCGATGAGCACGGTGTAGCCCCTGTGGGTGATGGCAAAGCAGGCGTGCCCGAGCCATTGGATCGTCATGGTCGTACCTTCTTGTGTTTGAAATAGTGTGTATCAACGTGAGTAGTGAATCTTTTTGCCGGTTTGCAGCCCGCCCCGCCCCGCGGCTCGCCGGTCGAACGCCGAGAGCTTAAGCCCGTAGGGGCGACCCTTGCGGTCGCCCGCAGACACGGCGCATGCTATACGGGCGACCGCGGGGTCGCCCCTACAGCTCGGTTTGACGTCCAGGCAGCGCCGCGGGCTGTCGGGGACGCCAGCCCCTACGGCAGAAAAGTCGGTTTGTGCTTCGTAGGGGACGGCGTCCCCGACGTCCCGCTGCTCTACCCTTCCATCACGTGCAGGGCGCGGATCTCGGGGTTTTCGATGCGCTCCCGGACGGCGAAGGCGTGCGGCTCGAGAAAGTCCCAGCCGCCGTCGCTGAGCCCCTGCGCGCGCAGCTCGGCAATCACATTGGCGCAGATGTCCTCCACCACGCCCTGCTTGACGCGCTGCCCGTCGGCGTCGTTGTCCGCCGTGAGCAGGAAAGTCAGCGGCTCGCGCATCTCACCAAGCAGCGGCAGCGCCTCCAGACCGCGCAGGGCCCACTTGTAATAGGGCATATGCGCGCGGTTGAGCAGATAGATCGCTCCGCAGCCCTCGCGCACGAATTTCGCGAGCGCCAGCATGGCCGCCCCCTCCTCGCCGTGGCGCAGGCAGCGGGCGTAGTTGTACTGGCCGGACTGCGCCATCGCGATCAGCCGCGCCGCGAGCTTCTTTTTCCTCACGTCCTCGGGCATGCCGTGCTTGAGCGTCTCGCGGATATCAGAGAACACGCCCAGATCGTCGCGGAACACCTCGCCGTTCGTGGCCTCCGCCAGCGCCCAGGAGGGAAGGCTCAGCCACTGCCGCCAATCCCGCGGCGCGGTCTCGCCGCCGAGATAGGGGCGGAAGAAAAAGCCGATGCGCCGCGGGCCGCGGTTCGTTTCGCCCAGGCGGCTGCGCTGCGCCGCGCCGCGCCGTGGCAGGGCCTCATAGGCCTTCGCCAGCTCCGCGCCGATCAGGATATCGTCCGCATCGGTCAGCCAGAGGCAGAAGCCCTGTTCAAAATCGTGGTCGCGCGAGAGCTCGTCGTCAAAGCCGAAGCACTCCGAGCCGCGGCCCGCGAGCCCGACGGCGATGCGCTCCTCATAGTCCGGGAAGCGCTCGTGCAGCATGGCCGCGCCGAAGTCCTCATAGAAGCGGCGCGCCTCCTCAAGTCCCTTCATAAATTTCCTTTACCCTCTCCCGCAGTTCCTCCGCGTAGAGGAAAAAGCCGAAATAGTCGAAGCTGGGGATGCACTTGGACGCGGTGAAGGCGTGGTAGCCGTCGCGCGGCAGGCCCTCCGCGTTCAGATTCTCCCATGCCCGCTCCATGCAGTCTGTGATCCGCGGGTCCTCCGGGTCCTGCTTGTCATACAGCTCCGCTAAATTGCACAGCGTGACCGCCAGCTCGTTTTCCGAGTGGGGGCAGCGGGCGATGGCCTGCATGGCGAGCTTGAAATGCCGCTCGGCGCCGGCATAGTCCCCCACGTCGGCGTAGCTCAGGGCCATGTTGTTGTAGAGCCCGGCGAAACGGTAGTCCTCCGGCGCCAGATTGTCGGCGTAGACGCGCGCCACATGCTGAAACACCGGCAGGGATTCGGCGGCCCGGCCGAAGCATTTCATCGTGGTGGCGGCGTTGAGCATCACGGTGGCGCCGGAGACGGTGCTACCCATATGATGCTCCCGGAGGATCGCGAGCCCGTCGGCCACGGCCTGCAGGCCCTTTTCTTCCTCCATGCCGCGGCGATAGTGCCCCATCATCTCGCTGAGCATGCTCAGTTCCCCGCGCCAGTCGCCCAGCTCGCGGGCCTCCGCGCGGCTGCGCTCCAGCAGCTGCCCGGCCTCCCGCTCCTTCCCGGCGTTATACAGCGCGTCGAGCTTTGCGATGCGCTCGCGCACGGGCAGGCTTCGCTCGCAGGGCTCGGCGTCCGGCGTGCCGGTATACTGGCTCGCGTCAAAGGGGCAGATCGGATCGATGTGGTCCATGTGTATGACCTCACTTGCAAGATTTCAAAGTTTCTGTGTATAATAGCAGTCAGTGGTCGGTAAGTAAAGTATACCCTAAATCTGATACTCTGTAAATGTTTTCCGGAGGTCTTCCATGGCGAATCATCTTGCAAACGAGCGCTCGCCCTACCTGCTGCAGCACGCGGAGAACCCGGTGGACTGGTATCCCTGGGGGCCGGAGGCCTTTGAGAAGGCCCGCCGGGAGGACAGGCCAATCTTTCTCTCCATCGGTTACTCCACCTGCCACTGGTGCCATGTGATGGCGCGGGAGTCTTTCGAGGACGAGGGCGTGGCCGCGGTGCTGAACCGGGACTATGTGCCCGTCAAGGTGGACCGGGAGGAGCGGCCCGACGTGGACGCCGTGTATATGGAGGTCTGCACCGCCCTCAACGGCAGCGGCGGCTGGCCGCTTACAGTTATTATGACGCCGGAGCAGCAGCCCTTCTTCGCCGGCACCTATCTGCCGCGGGAGAGCCGCGGCGGCCGGGTGGGCCTGCTTCCCCTGCTGCGCGTGCTGGCCGACCGCTGGCGGCACGACCGGCAGTCGCTGCTGAAAACCGGTGCGGAGATCACCGCGTATCTGACGCGCGAGACCGCAGCGGCCGCGGGCAGGGCAGACGAGGGCATGCTGAAGAGGGCCGCCGATCAGCTGCGCGCCTCCTTCGACAAGGAGTACGGCGGCTTCGGCAGCGCGCCGAAGTTCCCCGCGCCGCAGAACCTGCTCTTCCTGCTGCGGCAGGCAAAGCTGGGAGAGGACAAAGCTCTCCGCGCAATGGCGGAGTTCACGCTGCAGCAGATGTTCCGCGGCGGCATTTACGACCACCTGGGCGGCGGCTTCTGCCGCTACAGCACCGACCGGGAGTGGCTCGCGCCGCACTTTGAAAAGACGCTCTACGATAACGCGCTGCTGGCGCTCTGCTGCACCGAGGCCTGGCAGGAGGGGCGCTACGCCCTCTGGCGCACGGTCGCCGAGAGCACGCTCGACTACTGCCTGCGTGAGCTGCGGCAGGAGGACGGCGGCTTTGCCGGCGGGCAGGACGCGGACAGCGGCGGCGAGGAGGGCAAGTATTATCTCTTTACGCCGGAGGAGGTCTGCGCGGTGCTCGGCGCGGAGGACGGAAAGCATTTCTGCGAGTGCTATGACATCACCGCCGAGGGCAACTACCACGGGAAAAGCATCCCCAACCTGCTCATCAACCAGCGCTGGAATCTCATCGGCGAAGGCTACGACGACTTTGCCGAGCGCCTGCGGCTCTACCGCAGCGAGCGCTGCGCGCTGCTGACGGACGCCAAGCGTCTCTCCGCGTGGAACGGCCTGATGCTCTCGGCGCTGGCGCGGGCGGCGCGGGTTTTCGACGATCCGCGTTACGCCGCGGCCGCGGGGGAGCTCGCAGACTTCCTGCTCCATACCGCAGGGGCGGCGGCGCCGGAGCGCTTCACCGCCGTCTGCTACGAGGGCGGCGCGTCGGCGCTCCCCGCCCAGCTTGACGACTGCGTTTTCGCCGCGCTCGGCCTGCTGGAGCTCTACCATCTGGACTTCGACGCCGCGCACATCCTGCAGGCGGCCGCATTGGCCGAGCATGTGCAGGCGCATTTTGCCGATCCGGCGGGCGGCTTCTTCCGCACGGCGGACACGGCGGAGAAGCTCATCAAGCGGCCGAAGGAGCTCTTCGACGGGGCCCTGCCCTCCGGCAACAGCGCCGCGGCCGTGCTCTTCGATCAGCTCTTCCGCATGACCGGCGAGGCGAAGTGGGGCGAGGCCGCCGACAGGCTGCTGGACTTTCTCTGCGGCGCCGCCGCGCAGTATCCCGCGGGCGTCGCCTTCGCGCTGACCGCGCTGCAGGGCAGGGTCTATCCCACGCGGGAGCTGGTCTGCGTCGCGCCCGCGCCGACCGCGATGCTCCGCAGCGCCGCCGGGCGCTATGCCCCGGAGCTCACGGTGCTGCTGAAAAAGCCGGGGGACGAGCTGCTCGCGCAGGCCGCGGAATTTACCGCCGGCATGGCGCAGCTCGACGGCAGGCCGACCTATTATCTCTGCCAGAACGGAACCTGCGGCCTGCCCTTTACGGAGTGACGCGGCCGGCGGGCGCTTCGTCAAGCGCCTCTACAGGGAAGACCACCCTGTCCGTAGAACCTTGTATGATGTCTGCGGACGGGCAGTGCCCGTCCCTGCGAGAAGGAGCGGACGATCCCCCGCAGGCAAAAAAGGCTCCCCTGCAAGGGGAGCTGTCGCGAGGTGACTGAGGGGTTGGAAGAAGCGGGCCGCCGGGGGCGTCGGCCCTTACAGAGAAGATCGCCCCGTCCGTGGGGCCTTATATGATGTCTGCGGGCGGCTGATAGCCGCCCCTACGGGGAAATCCAAACCCCTGCCTCTGTCATGGCTTTGCGCAGCGAAGGATCCCGTCGGCGCGGCGCAAGTTCGAAATCATAAGAAAAATTAAGTTGCCTTTCCCCGTGAAAACTCATATAATTATCTTATCTGAAAAATCTATGCAATGAAAGGAGATCCTGGATTTGAAGCACTATCGTTTTATTTCCCTCCTGCTCTGCCTGCTGATGTGTCTCTCCCTGTTCCCGGTTTCGGCCTTCGCCGAAGGCGAGATCGCGGAGATGCCCGCGGCAGTCCCGGCGGAGGAGGCTGTCGCGGAGGCGCCGGAGGAAGAGGCCGCTCCCGCAGGAGACGCGCTTGACGGCGAAGAGCCCGCGGAAGAGGAGGCTCTCCCGGAAGAGGCCCCAGACGCGGCTCCCATCCTCCCGTTTGACGCGGAGGACCTGTCTGAAGACCCCTTTGTCGAAGTCGAGCCGCAGGCGGCCCCCGCGCCTGACGCCGAGGCGCAGGATGTGAACGATTCCGGCGCCTGCGGCGATACCCTGAGCTGGACGCTGGATGACGCGGGCACGCTGACCATCTCGGGCAGCGGGCTGATGTGGAGCTTTTCCGAGTCGAACCGCCCCGGCTGGTTCAACAGCGGCAAGGCGGTCGTCAGCGTCGTCATCGAAGAAGGCGCGACGAGCATCGGCAGCTATGCCTTCTCCGCCTGCGACAGCCTGCAGTCCGTCTCGATCCCGGTCAGCCTGACCCAGATCGCGGACAACGCCTTCCTCGGCAGCGCTCCGGGCAGCGTTACATACGCCGACACCGAGGCGCAGCGGAACAAGCTCGTCGGCAGCGGCTGGAGCACGACCGACAACGAGGGCCTTTTCAGCGCCTCCTGGCAATACCTCGGCAAGCTGACCGGATGGCAGAAGATCGACGGCAAGTGGTACTACTACAACGCCGACGGCGTGAAGCAGACCGGATGGCTCCAGCTCGACGGCAACAGCTATTATCTGGATCCCGACGGCGTCATGCAGACCGGCTGGCAGACCATCGACGGCAAGAAGCACTACTTCAACCCGGGCGGCACGATGTCCACCAGATGGAAGCAGATCGACAACAAGTGGTATTACTTCGGGGGCGACGGCGCCATGAGGACCGGCTGGCAGACGATCGACGGCAAGCGCTACTTCCTGAACAGCTACGGCGTCATGCTCACCGACTGGCAGACGATCGACGGCAAG
Organism: Oscillospiraceae bacterium; assembly: GCA_902778285.1. Classification (GTDB taxonomy): domain Bacteria; phylum Bacillota; class Clostridia; order Oscillospirales; family Oscillospiraceae; genus Limivicinus. The sequence continues at coordinate 11,854 of CACYXC010000054.1, forward strand.
AAGTACTACTTCAGCGATTCCGGCGTGATGAAGACCGGCTGGCTCCAGTACAACGGCAGCTGGTACTACTTCAACGCCGACGGCGCCATGAAGACCGGCTGGCTTCAGTACAACGGCAGCTGGTACTACTTCAACGCCGACGGCACCATGCGCGTCGGCTGGCTCGACTACAACGGCAGCCGGTACTACTTCAAGTCCAGCGGCGCGATGAAGACCGGCTGGCTCCAGTATTACGGCAGCTGGTATTTCTTCAAGCCGAACGGCGCGATGAAGACCGGCTGGCTCCAGTACAATGTGAGCTGGTACTATTTCAACGCCAAGGGCGTCATGCAGACCGGCTGGGTCAATTACAACGGCAGCAGGTATTTCTTCCATCCCAACGGTGTGATGAAAACCGGCTGGCTCCAGTACAACGGTCTCTGGTACTACTTCAATCCCACCGGCTCCATGAAGACGGGCTGGCTTCAGTCCAACGGCAAGTGGTACTACTTTGATACCACCGGCGTGATGCTCTCCAACTGCAGCCGCGAGATCGGCGGCAAGCTCTACACCTTCGACGCCTCCGGCGTGTGTCTGAATCCGTAGAGTCTCCGTTCCCGGCCATAATATGTTCAATACCCCCGCAGGCATCAGCCTGCGGGGGTATCAAGCTGTCGACAAAGTGTCGACAGCTTGAAAATCAAAAATGGGAACTTCCGAAAAAGTTCCCATTTTTGCACAGATTGTACCGCGAAAGGGGATTACCGTCCCCTCTCGCGCTCTCCCCATGCGAGTCCGACCGGGGGTATCTCTCAACACGCAAAACTCAAAACCGATCTCTTACTTTCCGTCCTTGTCGCGCAGCTCCCGCAGCTTCTCGCCCAGAGAGGCGGCGGCGCTTTCGCCGGCCTTCACCGCGCTCTCCGCGGCCTTCTTCGCCGTCCCGCCCAGCCTCTGGGCGCTCTCCGCGGCGGCCTTTTTCGCGCTGTCCGCCGCCTTCTTCGCATTTTCGGCGACCAGCATTCTGGTCTTCCGGAAGGTCTCGCTGCCGACCAGGCCCTTGAGGGCGTTCTCGCCCACCTTCATGGCCTCCTTGAGGCCGCCGGTGATGCCCTCGTTGCCGTAGCTGCGCACGCCCTCCTCGCTCTCAAAGAACAGGGCCAGCGCGCCGGGGCCGACATGGCAGCCGGTGACCGGTTCATAGTCGGCAAGCAAGATCTGCTTCGGCGGACGACTGCGGTTCAGCAGCTCGATCAGATAGTCCGCGTCCTCGCGGCAGGCCGCGTGCACCACGCCCACGATCTGCTTCTCCGGTTCCACGGCCAGCTTGTCGTACATGGCCGCCAGCGCCTCGATGGACTTGCGGCGGCCGCGGAGCTTCCCGAAGGCGACGATCTTGCCCTCCTCGTTGCCCTTGAGCAGCGGCTTGATGTTCAGTACCGTGCCCATGATGGCCGAGAGATTCGAGAGGCGGCCGCCGCGGCGCAGGTGCATCAGATCATCCACGGTGAAGACGTTGAACATCCGTTCCACATGCTCCTCAAGGATCCGCACGGCTTCGGCCGTGTCCACGCCCTGATCGCGCAGCCCGGCCGCGAGCAGGGCGATGATGCCCTCGCCCAGCGCGGCGCCCCGGGTGTCGATCACGGCGACCGTGCGTTCTGGGTAATTCTCACGCAGCATTTCTGCGCCGATGCGGGCGGAGCTGCAGGAGCCGGAGATGCCCGAGGACATGGCGACGTAGATCACGTCCTGTCCCCCGCGCACGTAGGGCTCGAAGAAATCCATATACTGCTGCGGGGAGATCTGCGAGGTGGTAACATGGAGCCCGCGCTTGATGCGGCCGTAGAAATCCTCCGCGTCGAAGCTGTCGGTATCCAGGCAGGTGTGCTCCTCCCCGTCATAAAAATAGCTGAAAGGGATGACATGCAGACCATAGCTCCGGATCTCCCGGTTGAGAAGATTGCCGGAGGTATCGGTCAGGACAGCAAAGCTCATGACTGTTTTCCTCCTTTGGGACTGCGTTCCGAGTGCATTATACCCATCCCGGGCCGACCCTGCAAGCTATTGCGCCGCCGCAGCGCCCTACACCTGCCTGTCGGCCAGTAGAATTAGCGCAATCCCGACTCTACTCACAGTAGAGTCGGGATTCGTTTCGGACTTTTGTCCCCCTGGGTGCCCGGCTGCGCGGCAGGGGATCAGACGAGCTTCTCCATCTCCTCCACCAGCTCTCCGAAGAGGGCGAGGGCGGAGTTGACCGGTTCGGGACTGGACATGTCCACCCCGGCGATCCTGAGCAGCGCAATGGGATCGGCGCTGCTGCCGCCGGAGAGGAAGCGCTTGTAATCCTCCACGGCCGGCGCGCCCTCGGCCAGGATGCGGTTGGCGATGGCCACGGCGGCGGAGAAGCCGGTCGCGTACTGGAAGACATAGTAGTTGTAGAAGAAATGCGGGATGCGCGCCCATTCCAGCGCGATCTCGGCGTCGGAGACCATGTCCGGGCCGAAGTAGAGCTTGTTGAGCGCGTGATACTTTCCGCTCAGGGCCTCGGCTGTCAGCGTCTCGCCCCGCTCGGACATGCGGCCCATCTCCAGCTCGAACTCGGCAAACATGGTCTGGCGGTAGATGGTGCCCTTGAACTGGTCGAGGAAGTGGTTGATGAGGTAGGCGCGCTCTTTTTTGTCCCCGGTCCGCGACAGCAGATAGCGCATGAGCAGCACCTCGTTGCAGGTGGAGGCCACCTCCGCCACGAAGATCACATAGTCTGCGGTGCAGACGGGCTGGTTTTTCGTGCTGTGCCAGCTGTGCAGGGCGTGGCCCATCTCATGGGCGAGGGTGAACATGCTGTCAAGCGTGTCCTTCTGATTGAGCAGCACATAGGGGTGCGGGCGCGCGATGCCGGTGGAGTAAGCCCCGCCGCGCTTGCCCACATTCTCATAGACGTCGATCCAGCGGTTTTCAAAGCCCTCGCGCAGCAGGGCCGTATAGTCCTCGCCCAGAACGGCCAGCGCGTCGAGCACGGTCTGTTTGGCCTCCTCAAAGGGGATCGTCCTCGCCGCGTCGGCGACGATGGGCGTGTACACGTCGTACATGTGCAGCTCGTCCACGCCGAGCAGCTTTTTGCGCAGCGCGACATAGCGGTACATCTTGTCGAGGTTGCCGTGCACCGCCTCGATCAGATTCGTGTAGACCGCCGCGGGGACCTCCGTGCGGTCCAGGGAGGCGGCCAGCGTGTTTTCATAGCCGCGGGCGGAGGCGAAGAAGCGGAGCTGCTTGAACTGCGCGTCCAGCGCAGCGGCGAGCGTGTTCTTAACTCCGCCCAGGGTCTTGTAGTACTGCTCAAAGGCGCTGCGGCGCAGGGCGCGGTCGTCGCTCTCGAGCAGGGGGACAAAGGAGCCGCCGGTCAGCGTGTGGCTGGCGCCGTCCTTGTCCACGGCGTCGGGGAAGCTGAGATCGGCGTTGCGCAGGACGCTGCCGATCTTGTCCGGCCCCTCGGCCATCTCCCCGGCGGCGGCCAGCAGCTTCTCCTCGGCGGGGGAGAGGATATGGGCCTTGCGGCGGCGGATCTGGTACAGGGGACGGCGATAGGTCTCCAGCTCCGGCTGGGCGATATAGAAGAGGTTCAGCCGGTCGTCGTCAATGGCCATGATCTCCGGGGCGGAAAAGGCCGCCGCGCTGGAGACGGCCACCACGGCGGACATGGCCTTGCCCTTCAGATCCTGGTAAAAGCCGTTGGCGGTGTCCTGGTCGCTCTTGCAGGAGGCGTAACCGTAGAGCATCCCGAGGCGCACTTCCGTCTCGTCCTGCTGCCGCAGATACGCCAGCAGGGTCTCCGCGCTCTCGCCGAGGCGGCCGCGAAAGGCAAGGACTTGCTCCGGCAGCGCCATCAGCGCCTCATACTCCTTGAGCCAGGCCTCGTCGCTTTCAAAGATGTCGCTCAGGTTCCAGGTGAATTCCTCGGGCACCTGATCCCGGGGCAGAATGGTTTTGGGGTCCATGTGATCATCCTCCGTTTCGTGATTCGATGCTCTGAGTATAGCATATCCCCCGCCTCCCCGCAAGGCGCAAAACTTTGCCGCGTGCCGCGGCAAACACTTGCAAAACGGTCGAAGCGTGGTAGAATGAGGGTGATACACGCAGATTTTTGTTCCTGGAGAGAGTGCCATGAAGCTGCTGAAAACCGCGCTGTCCGCCGCGATCGTGCTCTGCCTGCTGCTGAGCGTGCTGCCCGCCGCCTCCGCCCTGGAGGCAGACGAGCGCTTCGACGGCAAAAGCTGGCTGGAGGTCGTGGAGGAGTTCAACGAGCGCCTGTCGATCCGGCCCCAGAACGTGACCTACGGCTACCGCAACACCGTCACCGGCGAGGAGCATTTCTACAACGGCGACACCTATATGGTCTCCGGCAGCATGTACAAGGTCCCGCTGAACATGGTCGTGGCCGAGGAGCTCTACAACGGCGAGATCGACTGGGACACGCAGTTCGGCGGCTACACCTACAAAAAGCTGCAGGAGGGCAGCATCATCCACTCCGACAACGACTATGCCAGGATCCTCTGGCAGCACGTCGGAAACGGCGCCTACCGCACCTACCGGCGCGTCATCGCCCCGCTCATGGGCGAGGATCCGGATACCGTGGATCCCAAGTTCTACGAGAACAACTTCACGACTTCGCGGCAGATGATCTGCTGCCTCAATGAGCTCTATACCAATGCCGAGCGCTATCCCGGCGTCATCGACTGCATGAAGCTTGCCGAGCCGCACGAATACTTCCGCCGCAGCGAAAACCGCTTCGAGATCGCCCACAAATACGGCTTTCTGGAGGACGCCGCCGGATTGCACATGAACGACTGCGCCATCGTCTGGACGGATGAGCCCATCCTGATCGTCTGCTTCACGACCGGACAGTTCAACGCCTACGACGTGCTTGCCCAGTACTGCACGCTGATGTGCGACTACGCGCAGTACACCACCGCCCACCGCGAGGCGGCCGAAGGCGCGCTGGACGCGGCGCTGGCCGATCTGGCCCTGCCCGCCTTCGCGCGGCAGCAGGAGGAGGCCCTGCCCGAGCCGGAGGCGAGCCCGGAGCCCACGCCGGAGCCTGTCCCCGAGCCGGAGGAGGCGCCCGCGCGGATCTCCCCGCTGCTGTTCGCGGCCCTGGCGCTTCTGGGCGGGGGGCTGTTCCTGCTCTGCGCCGTCGGGCGGCACTACGGCATGAAGACGCGAAAGCGGGTCTTTGCCTTCCTCATGTCCGTCCCCCTGGCGCTGGCCGCGCTCACGGTCTCCGTCTTTGACTGTTCTCCTCCCGCCCGCGTCGGAACGGAGGGCGCGGCGGAGCCGATGGCGAGCGCGATCTCGCTCTTCTCCCACCCCGACCCGCAGGAGACGGTGATGGCCTTCTTCGACGCGCTGGAGCTGCAGGATTACGAGAAGTTCTATTCCCTGCTCGACGGCTACAGCAGCCTCGGTCTGGAGGACAGGCCGGAGGATGCGGCCGGCCGCATGGTCCTCGGCGCGCTGCGCGACAGCTACTCCTACCGTCTCGAGGGCGAGAGCCGTGTCAGCGGCGATCTGGCCGAGCAGGACGTGTACCTGCGCTCGCTCGATCTCAAGGCGGTGGAGCAGGCCCTGCGCGAGAGCGCGCGGGCCCATCTGGAGCAGATCGCCTCGGAGCGCGCGTATCAGGAGCTCTGCGATGAAAACGGCTATTATCTGCCCTCCGTGGTGCAGGAGGCCTGCGACGCGGCCACGGCCGAGCTGCTGGGCCGCATGCCGGAGTTCTACGCCGACCACGAGCTGACGCTGCAGCTCATCTACAGCGACGGCTGGTTCGTCCGCGGCGACGAGGCGCTGGTCGCCGCCGTACAGGGTCTCGGCTGACCGATAGTCTCAGAATATGCAAAACGCCCGGGGGCATATGCCCCCGGGCGCAAACTGTAGACAAAGATCGTTTTTGTCATTCTGAGCGAAGCGAAGAATCTCAAATAGTTCGTTATTTAAGCGTAAAAACAGATTCTTCTTCACTTCGTTCCTCAGAATGACAGCGTTATTGTTGACTGTGCAGACTTTATCCACACATTGAGCCCGGGAGCTTCATTGCCCCCGGGCTTTTCATACTTCTCTATCAAAAGGCGTGGATGACGCCGAAGGTCACGCCGGTTATGATGGCCGCGGCGATGCAGACGCCGATGAAAATGGCGGGGATCGCGTCTCTGAGGCGCAGATTCAGGAAGGCCGCCACCAGCGCCCCGGTCCAGGCGCCGGTCCCGGGCAGCGGGATCGCCACCAGGATGATCAGGCCCCAGAAACCGTAGCGCCGCACCGTCTCGCCCTTGGTGTCCGCCTTCCTCTCCATCCGGCTGATAAAGCCGTCAAGCGCCGCCCAGTGGGCACGCAGCCAGGCGAAGATGCGGCGGATATAGACGATGATGAAGGGGGTGGGAAACATGTTCCCGAGGACCGCCGCCGTCAGCGCCAGCGGATAGGCCAGCCCCTGCGCGATGCCGTAGGGCAGGCCCAGACGAAGCTCCACCACCGGGACCATGGAGATCGCAAAGGTGCTTATGAACTTTCCGAAGACCGTTCCGGTCAGCCAGTCGATCATGCCCGTTCTCCAAACGCAGAAATAGCTGAAACAGTATACCATACGCCGCAGGCCTTGACAAGCACGGCGGCGCTTAAAAGCTCATAAAACCGACGGCTCCCCGGATCGGATGATCCGGGGAGCGGGTTATTCAGCGTCTGCGGCTGCGGGAGCGGCGGTCCGCATAGAGGCGATTGTCCGCGATGCGGCTGTCCGAGTCCTGCATGAATTTCTTCAATCGGTCTTCGAAAGACTGATCGGCGCTCGGCCCGTCGGCCTCCGTGCGCTGCGGCACGGGCGCGCTCACTCTCGGCGCGCTGCGGCGCGGTTCCGGCCGCGGCGGCTCTGCCGGGGCTTCCTCCGCGCGCTTGATGGAGAGGTTGATCCTCCCGTCGTCGCCGACGGTCAGGATGCGCACCTTCACCGTCTGCCCCGTCTGGACATGGTCATGCACGTCGCTGACATAGCTGTTGGCGACCTCGGAGATGTGCACCAGGCCGCTCTTCCCGCCCGGGAGCGCGACAAAGGCCCCGTACTTGGTGATCCCCGTCACCCGTCCTTCCACAATGCTTCCAACTTCCAGTCCCATACCGTATCCTCTCTGTCTGTTTGTGTCAGGGTAAAATAAAAGACCTTCTCTCCCGGGGCCACCATACCCAGGCGTTCCCACGCGAGACGGCGCATCTCCCGCTCATCCGGCGGCCGCTCCAGAAGCTGCGCCAGCTCCTGCCGCCGCGCCGTCAGCTCCTCGTTCTGCTGCGCAAGCTCTTCGGCCAGCGCCTCCGTCCGGCAGAGCAGACGGTACTGCGCGGCCAGACAGCCCATGGCGTACAGCAGCAGCGCGACGACCGCCGCGCGAAGGATCCGATCCCGGTATCTCATAGCACGCTCCGACTTTACCAATATAAAACATTTTATCAATTTTTGGAAGTATTTTTTTGACGAAATTTTGTGCCCGCCGCTTCTTTTTTTGCACGTATTTGTGCGAAAAAGGCCGTCAAACGCTGCTTAAACCGGCACAACACGTGCTCCCACAGCAAAAAGCCCGTCAGCGCGGCCGCCAGCTCCCACAGGCCCATGCGTCCGTTGGGGGCTCTCATGGCAAAAAGGAAGGCCGCCGCGCCCGCCAGCACAGAGAAGGACAGGTCCAGCAGGGGCGCAGCCCCTCCTGCCCGGCGCCGGAGGGGGCGCAGCAGGTCGTAGAGCAGGGCGAGTCCGAGCCCCAGCAGCAGCGCCTGTCCGAGCGCCGCCGCGCCGCCGTCTCCGGGCAGTCTCATCCGAAGAGCCTGCTCCAGAGGGAGCGGCCCTCCGTCGGCTCGTCATAGCTCAGCTCCTGCACATGGCCGTGCAGCTCCAGCGTTCCGCTGTCCAGATCGATGCGCTCGATGTGCAGCTCGCTGCCGCGCACCGTCAGCTCTCCCTGTCCCGTCCGCAGCAGCACCAGGCCCTCGTCAAAGCCGGACACATCCTCCACGCCGGTGATGCTCAGCCTTTCCCGACCCTCCAGGCTCAGGCTGTGCCAGCGCGCCGGCGCCTGAGGCTTCTCCTCATGCGGCATACGCTCACCCCCTTCTCCATCTTATGCGCCGACTTCGGAGAATATGTCAGGGAGGATAGCTCTGCGTCGTGCGTTTTGAGAATAAGCGCCCGATGTCCTCAACTCTGAAAACTGAAAACCGCAATATGCAAAAACCGCAAGGTCTCTGACCTTGCGGTTTTTGCATATTGTCTGAGGCTTTAGTGCCCGTGGCCCTTGTCGGCGCCCTTGTCGCCCACGCCAAAGTGCAGCTCCTTCATGCCCTCCACCTCTTCGCAGATCCCCTTAAGGGCGCAGACCGAACAGTCGGTCGGCAGTCCCTCGAGAATGCTGGTCAGGGTGTTGGTGATGTCGCTCGCCTTCTTGGCGCAGTCCTTCATGGCCGCGTAATCGTAGCCGGGCGCGGTGAGGAAGATGACCGTCGCGTTGAGGACGTTGATATCCTTCTTGTAGGCCTTGATGTAGCTTGCGCCGATGGAGCGGAAGCTGATGCCCTTCTTGAGGGCCTTTTTGCTGACGCGCACCTGCTCCCGGTGGTTTTCCGGGGACATGCGCACCATGTATCCCTCGGGGTAGACGTGGTACTTGGCAAACTCGATGTCCTTGAGGATACGGTAGACCTGCTCGTTGTCATCGTCCAGCACGCCCACGCGCAGCAGCACGATGCGGGCAAAGTCGCAGTCGCCCCTGATGTCCTTCAGGTCCGGACCGTAGAGCAGGACCTGATCCTTGTTCACCAGCTCGGGGCTGGAGGTGAAGAGCACATAGTTTGCCGAACCCCTGCCGGACGCGCCGAGCTCGTAGGCCGCGTCCTTCTGCAGGACCAGCTCGCTCGAGCCGATGTCGATCCAGCAGCCGCGCTCGCTGTAGTCCCAGACTTTGGGGCTGCCCTTCTCGAGAAGGGCCTCGGTATCACGAAAGAGGCTGTTGAAGAGTTCCATACTTTAGAATACTTGATTAACCTTCTTGCGGTCAAACATGGCGTTGACCTGCTTGTACGCCCAGCCGAGCACCTTCTGATCCAGGTTCCAGAAGTACACCACGAAGAGCACCCCGACCACGATCCCCAGGATCTTCAGAAGCTTCAGGAGAGCTTTTGCCAGTTTAGCCATATATAAATCTCCTTTCCTTATTGCCTTCCCCCTCGGGGGAAGGTGCCCCAGTTTGCAAACTGGGGCGGATGAGGGGCGTCCGTCCCTCCGAGATGTCGTTTCGGAGCGGTGCCAGCAACCCCTCCGACGCTTCGCGCCGCCTCCCCTTGCACAGGGGAGGCAGAGGACTGTGTCTTACTTCTTGGCGAGGCCCTTCTGGCGGGCGTACTCGGCGGCGCCCAGAGCGCCCATCAGCTGCGGGTCGGTCTTGAGGTTGATGACCTTCAGCTTCACCGGCCTTCTTCGCCATGACGAAGCAGCGCTTCGCAACGGCCATCTCGATGCCCGCAGCGATCTCGTCCGTCGCCTTGCCCTCGCCCACCAGGGTGATGACCTCGGACTCGGCAAACACCGTGCACTGGGCCGTGATGGGAATGACGTTCTTCGCGGTCAGAGAGAGCTTCGAGAACTCCGGCAGGCTCAGCTCGAAGGAGCGCGCCATCGCCTCAAAGAAGCGGCCCGTGCCGGCGGCGCACTTGTCGTTCATCGCAAAGTTCTTCACCGTGCCGTCCGTGTCGATGCTGATGCCCTTGACGTCCTGACCGCCGATGTCGATGATCGCCTTG
>CACYXC010000055.1 GCA_902778285.1 Oscillospiraceae bacterium
GCTCAGCGACTGGCGCGAGACCTCGGCCCGGCAGACCATCGCGCTGACAGAACTTCTGCTGGAGATCTACAACATCGACCCGGATCGGGTCTATCTGGAAGGCTACTCCGGCGGCGGGGAGACCGGCTCTCTCGTGATGGGCATGCGCCCGGAACTGTACACGGCCTATCTCATGGTCTCCTCCCAGTGGGACGGAGATCTGGAGGTGCTCGTCCAGGCGAAAACGCCAGTCTATCTGGTAACCGGCGAACAGGACAGCTACTACGGATCAGATTCCATGAAGAGCACGTACACACAACTCCGCGCGCTGTATGAGCAGCAGGGCTTAAGTGATGAAGAAATCGACTGCTTGCTGGTGCTGGATGTGAAGCCCCAGAGCTATTTTGCCGACCGCGGAATCTCCGACCAGCACGGCGGCGGTATGGCGATCGCAAAGGACGAGGCAATCATGGGCTGGCTTTTTGACCAGAGTTGAGGGTATATTGAAAAAGGCTTGAGAAGCTGCTATGACTTTGAGTTATAGCAGCTTCCGCTTTTGGCATTGTACATTGTCTGATTGAACCGGTATACTGAGATCACAAAGGAAATACAACTTCAACAGAATTTATAGGAGGGTTTCATCATGGCAGAAAAGCAGACGGCAGGCAGAGATCATCTGGGTAAGCTCGCTCCCAAATTCGCGGAACTCAACGACGACGTTTTATTCGGTGAGGTGTGGTCGCGGGAGGAGGAACTGTCTCCCCGGGACCGCAGCATGATCACCATCGCGGCCCTGTTCTCCGCGGGGCTCTATCCCCAGCTCAAAAGCCATCTGGCCCTGGGCAAAGCCCACGGCATCACCAAGGAGGAGGCTGTGGAGATCGTAACGCAGTTGGCCTTTTACTGCGGCTGGCCCAAGGCCTGGAGCACCTTCCCGCTGATTGCGGAAGTTTGGCCTGACGAAGAGTAAGGGAGGAAGAAGCATGACACTTCATATCAAAGAGCAGGGCGTCTACACGGCGGGCGGCATCGTCCAGAAGGCCGAGGGCGTGTTTGATCCCATCCACGGGCAGTTGGCCGATGCGGGCCAGGTTCGCTACAGCGATCACTGCACCGTGTTCTATCAGCTCCCGGAAAACGGCAATGGCAAGAAGGCCGCTTTCCTCCACGGTTACGGCGGCAGCATCGTCACCTGGCAGCGTACCCCCTATGCCGAGGGCTTTGCCGACATGTTTCTTGAGGCAGGCTACGGCACGTATCTGATCGACCAGCCCCGCTACGGCTCGGCGGCCAAGTCCTCCAAGGATGCCACCGTCTCCGCACGACCGGACGATCTGACCTGGTTCACCCAGTTTCGTCTGGGCTCCTGGCCCAACTACGCCGAGGGCACGCAGATGCCCCATGAGGAAGCGGACATTGATCAGTTCTTCCGTCTGATGACCCCTTCCGTGGGCGAGTTTGATGCCCAGCTGGTGACGGACACCGCGGTCAAGGCGCTGGAGAAGTCCGGCCCCGCCGCGCTGATCACCCACTCACAGGGCGGCATTCCCGGCTGGTTCATCGCTGCGGCCTCGGAAAATGTGACCGGCGTGATCGCCCTCGAGCCCGGCACCTTTATCATGCCGGAGGAGGAATGCCCGGCGCCCTACGCCTCCAATTCCGCCTTTGCCATCCCCGGCGCAGGGATCCCCTGCATTCCCGTTCCCATGGCGGTGTTTGAACAGCTTATCAAAAAGCCCATTATCGTCTATTTTGGCGACTACATTCCCAAAGAGACGGTGGAATTCCCGGCACAGGATCACTGGCGTGCGGTGCTGGCCCTATCGCATACCTTTGCCGACTGCGTCAACCGCCACGGAGGCGACGCGAAGGTCGTGTACCTGCCGGACGAGGGGATCCGCGGAAACTCCCACTTTATGTTCCAGGAGAAGAACAACCGTGAGGTCTTTGAGCACATCCACAAGTGGATGCAGGAGAAAGGAATCTGATCATGGAAAAGAATCTTTCCGCGGTGCTGACGCTGGATCAGGTTCCCACCTTCAACGTGACCTTTGAGCCCGCCTGCCGCAACCACTGGCATATTCACCACGCTGAGCAGGGCGGCGGCCAGATGCTGATCTGCGTGGCCGGCCGCGGCTGGTATCAGGCCTGGGGTGAAGAGCCCCGTGAATTGCACCCCGGCGACGTGGTGAACATCCCCGCCGGCATCAAGCACTGGCACGGCGCGGCCGGAGATTGCTGGTTCCAGCATATCGCGCTGGAGGTTCCGGGTGAAGGCTGCAAGGTGGAGTGGCTGGAGCCGGTCACCGATGAAGAATACAACAAGCTCCCGTAAGGAGGATATGCAAATGAGCAAAGCACTGGTCGTATATTTTTCCGTGTACGGCACGGCGAAGAAGACCGCCGAAGAGATCGCCCGGCAGACGGGCGCGGATCTCATGGAGATCGAGCCGGTGGTCCCCTACGACAGCAACCGTGACCATTACAACGCGCTGGCGGCTCTGGCAAAAAAGGAGCATGATACCAATGCCCGTCCGGCCATCAAAAACGAGATCCCTGTCCGGGACTACGACACCATCTTCGTGGGCTACCCCATGTGGTGGTACACCTTCCCGATGATCCTGTACACCTTCTTCGATAAATACGATTTCTCCGGCAAGACCATCGTTCCTTTTAACACCCACATGGGCTCCGGGGATGGCGGCACCTACCGCACGATCAAGGAGTTAGAGCCGGACGCAAACGTTCTTGCCGGCCTGCCTCTGGAGATGAGTGACGCCGAGCGCGGCAACGCCAGGGCAGTCAGCCAGTGGCTTCAAAAGCTGGGGCTGAAATAAGGAGGGCTGGACGATGGCAAATCCTTTCGGACTGGTCTACGGTGGGGCTCTTGAGGCAAACGAACCCGGCAAGGTAAACATCCGTCTCGTGCGCTACACAGTGGACGGGATCGAGGTCGCGGCAAATCTCTATCTGCCCGCGGATTACGACGAGGCAAGCGGGAAGACATATCCCGCCGTCACGGTGGCCCACCCCAACGGCGGCTGCAAGGAGCAGGTGGCGGGGCTCTACGCCCAGCATCTTGCCGAACACGGCTATATCACCCTGGCCTGCGACGCCCGCTATCAGGGCGAGAGCGGCGGCGAGCCCCGTCTGCGGGACTATCCCGCCAACCGCATCGGCGATGTGAGCGGCATGGTGGACTATCTGTCCCAGTTTCCCAAGGTAGACGAGAACCGCATCGGCTCTCTCGGCATCTGCGGAGGCGGCGGCTACACCCTGGCCTGCGCCCAGACGGACAAGCGCATCAAGGCCGTGGCGACCCTCTCCCTATTCAACTCCGGCCGCGTCCGCCGCAACGGCTTTCGCGATGCGGACAAGGCGGGAGCCCAAAAGCGCCTGCAGCAGGCCGCCGCAGCGCGGGCGAAGGAGCTGCTGGGCGAGGTGGAGTACATCGGCTTCCTGCCGCCCGACAAGACAGACGACGAACTGCGCGCGCAGATGCTGACCCTGCCGGAGAACACCCTCTACCGGGACGGCATCGAGTACTACGGCCTGACCCACAAGCATCCCAATGCCACAGGCAGCTACACGGCGGAGTCCTTCATGAAGCTGATCGCTTTTGCACCTACTGGGTGGAGGAATACGTGCAGAACGCGGTGGATAAGCTCGCGGCTTTCTTCGGCGCAAAGTTATAAAAATGTCATCCTGAGGTGCAACGCGACGAAGGATCTTTGGGAAAACATCTTCTAAAAGATCCTTCGCTGCGCTCAGGATGACATTTGATTATTCAGATAATCTCTTGAACAGCGGGGAGAAACGCTTCCTGTCGCCCGACTTGCAGGCCAGGAAGTAGCGAACATGGGCCTCCGCGTCCAGAAGCGGGATCACCACGCGGCTGTCGTCATGCGGGATGTTGGGGTTTTGCAGGAAGTGGCTGGAGGTAAACACCGGCAGGTTGGAGGCCTGAACCAGCAGGAACTGGGGATTCGGGATCTTCTCAACACACAGCTCGTACCAGAAGCCGATCTGGGAAAACAGCAGGATGTTCATATTGGCAAGCTCTTTGAGCCAGATGCCGTCCCGCCCTGCCATCGGGTGAGCCTTCGGCAGCGTGATGTACAGCTGTTCCTCGCCGCAAGGCGTCCAATACAGATACTCGTCGCCGGGCTCCTCGTGCAGCACGATCAGCTGATAGGTGCCGTCTCGCAGCCCCTCCAGCAGCGGCGCGTCAGGTCGGAGTTCCTGGGAGACCGTCATCCCCTCATAGAGTGAAGTCACCTGCGGCACGATCTGCTCCAGGGGCACGGGAGCGCAGGCCCCTATGCTGATGGTATGGCTGGCCCGATCAAAGGCACGCACACGCTCGACGATCTCCCGGTCCTGCTCCAGAACACGTCGGGCGTACTCGGCGGCAAGCTTTCCATTCTCGTTCAGCGAGAGCTTGTTCTTCCCACGTTCAAAGAGCGGAACGCCGATCAAGTCCTCCAGCTTCTTCATGGAACGGGTCAAAGCGGGCTGACTTAAATGCAGTTCCTCCGCAGCAGCGGACAGAGTCCCGCAGCGGGCGAAAGCCTCCAGCTGCTCCAGCAGATAGATTTCAATCATTTTCATCACCCCGGCATGCGTTTTGTTGATACCCATTATACAGGACCAACGCATCCCGGACAACCCTTTTTTCTTTTACAAGGACTGATAATACTTGAAAAATACCATTATTATGTTTAGTTTACTCGCCATGTTGAGCCTCAGCGCCTGCGCAGGCGGTATCAGCCGTGCGCATGCCGAGACGACGCAGCCGCTCGTCTCTACACAGGGCGTGACGGCCATTCCCCAGACCGGCTATACCTCAGCCGTTCCCGCGGCCTATCAAGCGGCGTCCGCACAGCCCGGAACAGTCACGCGGCTGGATTATGAATCCCGGGACTATGTCCGCGACAGCGCCCCCATTACCAAGACGGCCTATGTCTATACGCCCTACGGTTACGACGAAAACGACACGGAAACGCGCTACAACATCCTCTACCTGATGCACGGCTGGGGCGGCCGCGCCGGGGAGTACTTCTCCTATACCGAGACGAAAAACGTCTTTGACAATCTGATCGCAAAGGGCGACATCCCGCCCCTTATCATCGTCTCGGCTACCTTTTACAACGCCAACAGCAATACGGATTTCTCCAGCTCCATCCAGGAGTTTCGCGCCTTCCATCTGGACTTTGAAAACCACCTGATGCCCGCCGTGGAGGGGCGGTTTCACACCTTCGCAACATCCACATCGGACGAGGATCTGAAAGCTTCCCGGGACCACCGGGCCTTCGGCGGCTTCTCGCTTGGCTCCGTCACCACCTGGCTGGAGTTCTGCCACGACACGGATTATATCCGGTACTTCTTGCCCATGAGCGGCTCCAGCTGGTATTATGGGACTTACGGAGACTTCCAGACCGAGAGGAACGTGGACTTCATCGAACAGCTTGTTCAAGGCAACAACCTGGACGAGCGCGGCTACTTCATCTACCACGCGGTGGGCACCAACGACGCGGTCAAAAGCCAGAGTATCGACATGGCGGACGAGATGCTCACACGAGAGATCTTCACACCCGAGCATTACGTTTTCTATCTGAAGGACGGCGGCTACCACGACTTTGACGCCGTGCAGGAATACCTGTACAACGCCCTGCCGCTGTTCTTCCGGGAGGAAGGGGGAAATAGCACGGACTATACGGCTGAAAGCAAAATCAGCGAGGTCATTAACGACCCCGCCTTTGGGGACTATGGCCGCCTGCTTTTCCCCGTCGAGGACGCTTACTATAGCGGGGACACCCTGGGGAATCTCCGTCTGACCTGGTATAACTACATCGACCCCGACACCACCGTGGAGGTCGTGAACACGCTCAAGCATCGCGTCGTATCCGGCGAGACGATCTTTTATGACATCTACACCGACGCAGAAAAAGCCGCCGATCCCGACAAGGCGGACACCGGCCTGTTCTTCTTCCGTGGCCAACCCGGGGCGAAGGTGGCCATTTGCAACGCAGGCGGCGGCTTTGCCTATGTGGGCGCCATGCATGACAGCTTCCCCCATGCGCTGGAGCTGAGCAAAAAAGGCTACAACGCCTTTGCGCTGATCTACCGCCCGGGGGCGCAGACCGCCTGCGAGGACCTGGCGCGGGCCATCGCCTTTCTCCATGAGCACGCGGACGAGCTGAAAATCGACATGACGGATTACTCCCTCTGGGGCGGCAGCGCGGGCGCGCGGATGGCGGCCTGGCTGGGCTCCTACGGGACGGAGGCCTTTGGAGAGGCGGCCTGGCCCCGGCCAGCGGCGGTCATCGTCAACTATACCGGGCTCTCCGAGGTGACCGGAGCAGAACCGCCCACCTACAGCGCGGTGGGCACCTCGGATGGGATCGCAAGCTGGCGCACGATGGAGCGGCGCATCCAGGCCATCCGGGCAAACGGCACGGACGCGGATATCGAGATCTTCGACGGTCTGCCCCACGGCTTCGGTTTGGGCACCGGCACAGCAGCCGAAGGCTGGCTCGACAACGCGGTCGATTTCTGGGAACGAAATATGACCTGAAAGGAGTAAGCAAAATGAGTATTCTGTTTTTGAATGGCAGCCCCGATCCGAACGGTACCACGGCCGGCCTGGCCGCAACGCTGCTGGCGGGCCGTGACTATGAGACCATCCAGCTTCCGGAGCACCGGATCTACCCCTATGGCTCCACGCTGGAGGGAGACGAATTCGACTGGGTGCTGGACAGGATGAAGGCCGCCGATACCATCGTAATCGGCTCGCCGGTCTATTGGCACAACATCTGCGGCGCGGTGCGGAGTCTCCTGGATCGTTTCTACGGCAGGGTCCCCCCGGGCGAGCTTGCCGGGCGGAAGCTGGCCTTCCTCTATCAGGGCGAGGCCCCGGAGAAGTGGATGCTGGATGCGGGCGAATATACCATCAGCCGCTTTGCCCGGCTCTACGGCCTGGACTATCTCGGCATGGCGGTAACGCAGAAGGAGGCAAAGGCCCTGGATAAGGTGCTTTGAAACAATAGCTTAAAATCGCGCTCTTTGATATTGGGAGATTTGTAGTTGTTGCTTCGATGCGGTCGCACAGAATTGTAATTCTCAATATAATCTGTTACTGCCTCCCGAAACTCCCTCTCGGATCTGTAGTCGTGCCGGTACAGTTCTTCCCGTTTCAGATTAGCGAAGAACGATTCCGCCACAGCGTTATCAACCGGCCTTCCCGGATATGAAAACGATTGAGTCACACCATATGACGATAGCAACGCGCGGAAGGCTGCCGATGTATACTGCGTCCCTTGATCACTATGAAAAACAAGTCCTTCCGGATACCCGCGCTCAGCATACTGAGCAATTACATCTGCTTTTTGTATGTCGGTGAATTTTGAATGCATGTATATCATTCCTCCTTTCTTCAATACGGTGGGATGGTATCACATGAAGCAAGGCATATCGGTTTATTCGCTGGAAATAGTCCCTCTTGTATGGTATTATTTATCTGCCATAAAGAGTAATTGAGCATCTTCAATCTGTTTTCAATCTATCTGTTTATCATTCTGGCGTAAGGGGGTGATGGCATGCGAATTCTTCTGGCTGAAGATGAAAAAAGAATGGCGGCCGCACTTGTGGCTTTACTCAAACAGGAAAAATACGATGTTGACCATATGGCAGACGGGGCCTCTGCCTTGACTGCTTTGGAGAGTGGTGTATATGATATCGCTGTCCTCGACGTGATGATGCCAGAGATGAACGGCTTTGAGGTCGCAAGGCGGGCAAGAAACAAAGGCATCAAGACACCGATCCTGATGCTCACGGCAAAAAGCCAGTTGGACGATAAGGTGGAGGGTTTGGACAGCGGTGCTGATGACTACCTTACAAAGCCGTTCCAGACCAAAGAACTGCTGGCCAGGCTCCGTGCCCTTGGCAGGCGGAGCGCAAGTTTTCAGGATGGCAGCCTGAAATATGGAGATCTTTCTCTGGATACTTCAAAAGCAACGCTGACCTGTAATTCCACCGGACAGAGCGTCCGGCTCGGTGAAAAAGAGCTCCGCATCCTGGAATACATGTTTGGCAATCAAGGACAGATCATGACCAGGGAGCAGCTTGCCGTCAAGATCTGGGGCTTTGAGAATGAAGCAGAATACAACAACGTGGAGGTATATATGTCCTTCACCCGGAAGAAGCTGGCCTTCGTCGGCTCCAAGGTGGAGATCAAGGCGGTGCGCGGACTTGGATATGAATTGAGGGCGAAAGATGTTTAACCGATCCAGAAAAAAGATCATACTGGCGATCATGGCCTCACTCATCCTTCTGTTCGCCGTCACCCTGTCCGTGATCATGCTGGCAAGCTACCATGAGATCCGTCAGCAGAGTTCGGAAATGCTGGAACGGTATGTGGAGCTATATTCTCCCGATCAGCAGTCCGAACCGGAAAAAGCGCCGGATGTAAAACCCGGCAATCAGGAGCTCCCCGGTCCGGGTCCCAAACAAGGAGACCTGCCGCCTGATTTAGGGCCGGGTTTCCAGCTGTCCACTTTTTACTCTGTCGCGTTTTCAGAGGACGGTACCGTGCTTTCCGTAAATGATGGAGCGAAAGGACTGTACAGCGAGGATGAACTGATCTCGATTGGCCGGGAGCTGCTGACAAAGAACAAAACCACAGGACGGCTTGACAACCTGTCCTATCGGATCAGCAGCAAACCTGGATATACACTGGTGGCGTTTATCGATGATACGGTGACGGAAAGCAGCATGAAAACGCTGCTGCACAATGTCCTTATCATCGGCGGGGCGTCCATTGTTATCCTGTTCTTTATATCTCTCGTTCTTTCCCGGCGGATCATCCGTCCCCTGGAGGAAAACGACAAGCAGCAGAAGCAGTTCATCTCTGATGCCAGCCATGAGCTGAAGACGCCGGTCGCTGTGATCAGCACCAATGCGGAGCTTCTTTCCAGGGAACTGGGAGAAAATGAGTGGCTGGCAAATATCCAGTATGAAAATGAACGCATGGGGGATCTGGTAAAGCAGCTTCTGGATCTTTCCAGAGCGGAAAACACGGAAACGCCCATGGAAACGGTCGATCTTTCCCGGGTCGTCACCGGTGAGGTGCTTGCTTTTGAAAGCGTCGCGTTTGATCAGGGGAAAACGATCCAAAGCGAAATTGACGAAGGGATCCACGTCACAGGTAATCCGGCCCAGCTGACACAGCTCACATCTATCCTGCTGGATAATGCGGTAAGGCACGGGACAGGAAGTGAGATCGAACTGTCACTGAAGCGTCAGGGCCATATGGCAGCGCTCAGCGCAGTCAACGATGGGGATAAGATCCCTCCGGAGAAACTGGAACACCTCTTTGACCGTTTCTACAGAGTCGATGAAGCCCGCAGCAGCGAAAGCCATCACTACGGGCTTGGACTTTCCATCGCGAAAGCCGTGGCTGAAAAGCACGGCGGTACTATCAGTGTTAACTGCCGGGATGGTAAGGTCCGGTTCACGGTATCGATCCCTGAAAAAAATAAATAAAACTTCAATCTTCGTTCAATCAACCTCCCTTACAATGAGCCCATCAAACGTAAGGGAGGTTTTCATTATGAAGACTTTTAGAAAAATGATTGCGCTGCTGATGGCGGCTTTACTCGCATTCAGCCTCTGCGCCTGTGGAAGCTCAGCAACGGCAGACGCAACCGGCTCGGAGACTCCTGTGTCCCAGAGCACAGAAACAACCGTTGTTACAGCAGAGAGCGGTGACAAAGAAGCCATCGAAGCTGCGCTGGATCTCAGGAACATCGGCGCGACCTGGACTTATTCCGAGAACGCCGACGCCTGGACGATGAGTCCCGTTACTGCAGTCACCAACGCAGAACTGCCTGACTACCAGGGCGTGTCCGTCTGTGTACCGGGCGCTTACGTCAAAGGCATTGACACTGATGGCGACGGAGTGGCCGATGTGACCTCGGGCTCTGCCAGCGGCAGTCTGGTCATCGATTACGACGCCACGGTCACCAGCACCAACGGGCAGATCTATACCGCGGCTACCGCTCCCGTGATCGTCAATACCGGCGCGGCGGGCTACTCCGCTCAGTCCAACCAGACCGCAGGCACCACCTATGCCGCCGAAGGCTACATCAATGTGGCCTGCGGCAACCGCGGCAAACAGAGCACACTGTCTGACGGTACTTACACCGGTGACGCGCCTTCCTGTCTGGTCGATCAGAAGAACGCCGTGCGTTTCGTGAAATACAACATCCTGCTTGGTAATCTCCCCGGCAGTGTGGACTACTTCGTCTCCACAGGCGGTTCGGGCGGCGGTGCGCATGCCACGATGCTGGCAGCCACCTCCAACAATCCTGACTTCTATCCTTATGAAGCCGCAGCGGGCGCTGTGGGAGTCTACGTCAATGCAGACGGCAGTTACAGCACAACCGTCACGGTGAACGGTGAAGAGGTCGAACTCTCCGACGGACTTTGGGGCTGCATGGCATACAGTGCCATCACCTCGCTGGCCGAAGCGGATATGACCCTGGCTTTTGAGTACTATCTTGACAGCACCTACAGCTTTAACACCGACTTCCAGAAACAACTGGCGGAGTACCTGGCGGCTGAGTACATGGAGCACATCAATGCCAAAGGGCTGACTGTTAACGAAGCGGACGTTGGCTTTGATCTTGACGGTGACGGAGCACTTACCAGTACCGTGGCACTGACGATCGAATATGACGCAGACGGGCATGCCGATACCAACGGTTATTACGGCAGCTACCTGGATCTGTATCTGGCTGAGTTCGAGCAGAGCCTGCAGGCCTACATCGACCGCCTGGCCTATGCAGAGGACTGGACCTGGTTTGACGCAGACGGCTATGCGCTCACCGACAGCGAAGTCGCGGCCATGACGGATACAGACCGTGCCGAAGCCTTCCTCAACGGCTGGTATACAAAAGGCAGTACCGGCAGCGGAAGCAGTATGGACGCTATGTCGGGTGGCCCCGGTGGAGATTCCGCAGGCGGACCTCCCTCCGGCAGTCCTCCTGACGGAGCAGGTTCCGGCGGAGATTCTGCGGGCGGACCTCCCGATATGGGCGGCGGTATGACGCAGGAGGTCGGCACCCCCGATGCGGGCACGACCCAGTCGGCCGGCAGCGGTACGGACAGCGCAAACTACAGCTCCTTTGACGAGATGCTGGCTGCCTATGAGGCTGACGTTGCCGAGATCGAAGCTGGCGATGTCTACGGCAACAACATTGTGGAGCTGTACGATCCCCTCAATTATATAGGCGCGGAGGGAACAGACGACTCGACCTGGGCGCGTATCCTGATGGGCGCTTCCGAGGGCGACATCTCCATGCTCAATTCCCTCAATATCCAGGTCGCCTGGCTCAATGCCGGAACGGACGCAGAGATCGAGTGGCAGTGGAACGGCGGCCATGTCCCCTCTGAGATCTTCGGAGACTCCCTTGCACTCTACGTAGATACCATGTATGGCAAGTATGTAGACGGCGCTGTGGAAATCACCAAGGCAGCCGCCACCGGCCAAAGCTCCAACGGTACGGCGACAGAAGCAACCGGTACGGACCTCACAGGCTGGGTCAGCTTTGATGATGACGGCACCTTGACCATGACGCTCTCCGGAGCGGCCGCCTATCGCACGTCCGGTGCAGCCAAAGCCATCCCCGGCTTCGATGTGATGGACTATGGGCAGGAAGATTATGTCTTCGGCAGCTCGACCGCCGACGCCCGGCACTGGGACAAATATGTGCTGAAGGTGTTCCGGGAGCACGCTGATACACTCTCTGCCCTGTTTAACAAATAATCATTGCAATACTGAGACTCCCGTGCGCCAATACAGGCGTACGGGAGTTTTTCACGTGTTAGGCCGAATATAGTTTTTTCAAAAAACCGGCGTTCTTCAATATAGTTTTAAGGAAAGTCTGCTATGTTTACCTCACAAACCGGGAGAGTGCACATCCCGGGGCGACAGGATCCTGAATTGAGACAGGTAAACTACAAACTTTAAAACAAAGGAGTATGCAGCTATGAAAAAACTGATTTCAGTACTGTGCGTGATCGCTGTGCTACTGAGCCTTTCCGTAGTTGCTTTTGCAGCGGAAGATACTCAGAATTCACAGAAAGGGCAGGCCCCAAGCGATGGGCCACAGATGAACGGGCGAAGGCCTTCCGATCCTCCTGAAGTGATCGACTTTGACGACATGGTCAGCAAGGGCGTTATTTCCCAGGAGACTTGTGATAAGATCAAGGCATACATGGAAGAACACAAGCCCGCGGATCTCCCCGAGATGGATGGGCAGGGCCCTGATGGAGAAAACCCGACTGATCTGCCTGAGCTCCCTGACATGAACGGTCAGCCTCCCCAGATGAGCGGGCAGGCTCCGGACATGGGCGGCCAGCCTCCTCAGATGAACGGACAGGCTCCGGACATGGGCGGCCAGTCTCCCCAGATGAACGGGCAGGCCCCGAGCATGGGCGGCCAGCCTCCTCAGATGAACGGACAGGCTCCGGACATGGGCGGCCAGCCTCCCCAGATGAACGGGCAGACTCCGAGCGGAGATGCACCTGCCGATCTCCCCGAACTGCCTGACATGAACGGAGAATTCCCCGAAATGGAAGGAGCGACTTCAGCTAAAGGCGGTCTCCTCAACGACCTGCTGAACGACGGCATTATTACTCAGGCTGAGTATGATGCGCTTATAGAAGCAATCAACAAGTAAACAGCACTCAGCTGGGAAAGTGTCAGCACTTTCCCGGCTTCTTTATTGTAAGATCATTGTTTGGCGGAAAGACTATATCTCCCTCAACTAGAACAAGGCCTGGATTTTGCTACATGCTCACTCTCAAGTCCTTTCCCACATCCTGCTGTCAGCCTGTAAAGCGCATATGATTACTGGTGTCCTAACGCATAAAAGGACTCCATTTTGATGCAAAGTTGGAGCCCTTTCTTTTTGCCCAAAAGTCCTTGCAATCAGGCACTTTCAGAAAAACGGCTCTTCCGTACGGATCATTTTCCGTCTCGGGAGAGCTGTTTTTGTATTAAAGAATAGCTTCCCTGAAAAAGTTGCTCCGCGACCATGTATAAAAGCAATAGCCGATGATAGATGGGTATTATACCTTTATCTTCAAGTGGCCCAATGGCACGCCCTTTTCCCCGGATTACGTTTCTTCCCATTTCTCGCTTCTCCTGAAGAAAAACCATCTACCCCATATCCGCTTTCATGAGCTTCGGCACAGCTGCGCCAGCTTGCTCCTGAACAACGGATTTACGCTGAAAGATGTGCAGGAATACATGGGTCACGCCGATATTCAGATGACCGCAAACATTTACGGACACCTGGATATGCAGAGAAAAGAGCTTCTGACGCAGAAAATGGCGTCCAGCCTCTTCTAACACGGCGTTAGAAAAGTGTTAGAAAAACGTTAGAAATCGATCTTTCGATTTGAGGTCAAAATGTGTGTTTTTGTCGTCTAAACGATACGTCTGGGAGTTTTCGCTGGAGTCTTCGCGTTATAATCTGTTATGCCAATGCTCGGCGACTTTCGACCCCTTTGCCGTGCAAATGGAAGCGACTTACTTGCTAATTTGCAAGTATTTTCCTTCCCCGCGCCAGGGGCCGTCCGCCTTACTACAGCATAAAAGTGATATAATATAAATATGGATGCGAATGCACTACTGTTCACAATACAATTTGTTTGTTTAGGGATTGCTTTGATAATCGGGAATACGTCCGGGAATTGGGGGATAGCGGCAATAATTGGATGGGGAGGATTTTTGGGCGGTCTAATTATCGGCAATATATATGGCTCAATACCGTCTCCGTTCCGGATGTGACGACCATCGCCCGGATCGTGATGCTCTTTTTCGTGAAATCCACCGCATCCCATTTCAGACCGAGCGCCTCGCTGCGGCGCAGGCCGTAGGAGATGATCAGCATCAGCGGGATTTCGATCTTCGACCCCTCGGCGGCCTCTTTCAGCTTGGCGATCTGCTCCATCGTGTAGAAGGAGCCGGTCTGCTTTTTCTTTTTCCGGGACGGAACCCATGCATCCTTTGCCACATTGGAATTGACAAACTGATTCTTCCTCGCCCATTCCAGCGCACTGTAGATGTTGGCATGATGCTTTTGGATCGTGTTGGCGGACAGCGTTTCCAGTTTCAGCCGGTAGTATTGCTCCAGATGATAGGGACGGAGGTCGCGCGCCTTGATGTTCAGATCCTTGAAATACGGGATGATGTGCGCGTTCATGACTATCTTGTAATTCCGGTAGGTGGATTCCCGCACGCGGCTTTTGCTGTTTTCCAGCCAGAGTTCCAAGATTTCATGAATTTTCAGGCTGCTGTCGTAGACGACACCCTGTTCCTCCAGCTCCGCAATGATCTCCTTCATCCGCTGAACTGCCTTGCGTTTGTTCCCTTTTTCCGTCAGGCCGGTGGCGATCCACCTCTGCTGAGGTTTCCCATTCGGTCCGATCAGATTGAGCACCGCATAATAGTGACCCTTTTTAACTTGTACTGATCCTGTGATATGATTACCCGACATTTTCCATACCTCCTTCTGTCGGGCACTCACAGTTTGTTGCACCCATATTATAGCATCCCGCAGTCAGATCATCAAGGTACTTTCGCGGGATCAGGTACTTCCCCGCCGGATTCTTGAAGGCGGGGATCGTACCATCCTGGATATATTTATAGATCGCCTGTCGGCAGAGGTGAAAGACCTCTCCCGCCTGCCGGACCGTCAGCAGGTCCGGTAATTCAATGATATGACTCATATCTCTATGCTCCTCTCTCTGTTTGCAGATTTGCCGGTGTACATGGCCACGATCTCCGGCGGGATCTTTTCCATCTGGCGCTGCAGGTTGTAAAGGTCTGCTTTGAGCTGAGCCTCGTCCAGCTTTCTGGACTTGACCTTATCGTTGGCTGCTTTCAGATCACCTTGCAGCTCTTCCTTTTTGCCCTCCAGCCTGCTCTTATCAGCCTGCAGATCCTTGATGGTTTGCTCATACAGCCGGGCCTTGGTAGAGAAACGACCATAGTCCGGGATGAAGCTGCGGAGAAGCTTGTCCAGCTCCGCGGCGTTTTTCCTGGCATTGAAGGGGTTGGCGTCGGCCAGCAGCTCGTGAATGCGCTTTGCCTGCTTGTTCAGATTGGCAGCCTGCTTAAAGATGCGGGGCGGAATATGCTCCCGTCCGGTCTTACTGGCGCTTTCGCCGCGCTCCAGTTCCGGATACTTGCTGACCATGTGTTTCCAATAGCGATCCTGCCAGGCCGTCAGCGTCTTCCGGTTGCCCAGAATTAGCTTGGCGGAGAGATGTCCGTCCTGCGTGATCGGGACAAAAGAAACGTGCATATGGGGCGTTTTCTCGTCCATATGCACGACGGCGGAGATCAGGCGATCCTCGCCAAGCTCCTGCTTGAGAAAATCCACGGCATGCTCAAAGAAGCCGCGGATCTCACTTTTCTTTTTTTCCTTGAAAAACTCCGGGCTGGCGGTAATCAGCGTCTCCACGATCCTCACGCTGTCACTGCGAACGCGCGGACAGTCATACTGCTTGATCAGCGCCTCGGACATGGCGCGGTATTTGTCCGTGGGCTGGATAATGTGAAAGTTATTCTTGCTGCGGTTCGTGTCCACGTCGGGATTACTGGCGTACTTCTCCTTCGTACGCTCGTTGTGAGCCTCGATATTGCTGATCTCCGGCCCCTTGTATTTGGCGAAGCGCAGGATAGCAAACTGTCCCTTGTCCATCAGCGCTCCCTCCGTTTCTGCCATACAATGTCATAGCCCAGCACATCGGCCAGCTCGATGACCTCCCGATAGCGGATGCTCTCCCGCTGGAGTTTGGCCGAGAGGTTGGAAATGCTGTCACTCCAACCGTAATCATCATGCAGCCGCTCCAGCACCTCCTGCATGGTAAAACCTGCGCGCACAATGTGCGCCTTGATCTCATTTCTTGTATTATTCATGTTTGTCCTCCATTCATTTTTATAGATGTATCGTGATATCCAAGTCATAAGCGGCCTGATTGATTTTGCGGATATGAGGGATTATTCGCTGTATGAGAAGGAAGCCCACGAATCGGCAAATCCTGTTCGCTCCTCCGGGAAGCGTGTTTCGGGAAAGCTTTCTGATCCTTCCGGCAAGGTTTTTCCGAAATAGAAAACTGCCCTCTCCGGGCTGCCGAAACATGCTCCTTATGGTTTTGAAAAAACGCAGCAACTGAAATCATCCGTCCATCCGTACCACCGTACTTGCGTCAGAAGAAACCTGCTCCATTCCGTTTCCGGGGTTTGCGTAAGCGCCCCGAAAACTTCATATCCGCAGTCTCCTTCTTCCTTTCCCCATCGAACCCACTTCGTTGGGCTTCGATGGGGATCCCGTTAAAGCAGAGAGTAGATCCCGACATAGCCTCGAACCTGACGGCCATGGGCGTGGACTGTTCCAGGTTGTATTCCGCGGCCAGCGCCGCCATCTGCAGGCAGAAGCTGCGCGTGGTCAGTGGCTTCTCGGCGTTCTCCTCACACCAGAGCACATACAGCTCATAGAGCCGCTGGGAGCTGATATCCAGGTCCGCCTTGAAGCCGATGTAGCCCTCGGATTTGAGGAATTCGATCACGTTGTTGCTCTCGGTCATGCTCTCCTGCATGTTCTCCCGGCTGCGTGCGCTGATCGTGAACTTGTAGTCGTTGGCCTGCAGCCGGTGCAGGCCCTCCAGCGCCCAGAGCAGGATCCCTTCGATCTCGCCGCACAACTTTTCTGAGAGGAACGGATCATCTACCCTGTCCTTGGGGCGATCCTTCACCGTCAGAATGATCTGGCGGCGGAAGAAGCCGACACTGCGGTCATAGCGGGATTTCAGCGCCCCGTTGCCAAAGCCGATGAAGCGTACATACATGGTGCCCTGGTAGCTCTGCTTGCCCTTCTTCTCCAGATCCATGGGCAGCTCCGCCGTGATCAGGGATTTCAAGATGTTCGTATCCGGCAGCGCCTCCATTTTCATGTCGTCGTCCACCATCAGCAGCCCGTATTCCAGATCGGCGCGGGCAAAGGGGCTGGTCTCCACCTTGGCGATGCTGCCGCTGTACATGTTGATGCCAAGCAGCGCCGACAGCACGATCCCCACACGGGACTTGCCTTCGCCGCCCTTGCCCACCAGCATCAGCATTTTCTGGGCCTTGGTGCTGGGGATCAGGCAGTAGCCCATGAACTCCTGCAGGGTCAGAATGTCCTCGGGGATCAACAGCTCCTCAAGAAAGCGCAGCCAGCGCTCCGGCCTTGGCGCGTCCGGGTCATAGCGTACCGGCAGCCGGTTCAGGCAGAAATCCTTGCTTTCCTCAAAGCGTCCGTCCAGGAACAGTGTGCCGTTGGCCACATGGATGCGGTCGTGGTAGATGGGGAGAGGCGACGAATAGCAGCAGGTGCGCAGCGTATCCAGCAAAGATGCGATCTTACGGGAAAGCCCGCGCCGGATGTAGGGCTTGAGCTTTTCAAAGATGGCGTTCTTGATCCAGCCCTCGTCCGTCACCTTGCCGTCCACGGTAAAGAAGACCTCATGGATACAGAGCATCGGATGCTCCGCACGGAGCTCCTCACAGAAGCTCACCTCATCGATCTTTCCGTTCCCGTCCAGCCAGATCGGCGAAGGCTCAGAAGATGTCGTCATATGCGATCACCTCCTTCTGCAGCAGCGCTTCATAGCGGTTTAGCACGCCTCCGGTCAGATAGGCGATCTCGTCCTCTTTCTGCTGTGTTGTGCCCCTGGAAAGCAAATCTGCCAGACCTACGATAAAAACGTACATCTGGCAGTTCTGTGCATATTCCGTTGTGATGGGATCGTCCATACTCTGCGGTGCGGTCTCCCGTTTCTGCCGGTGCAGACGGACCTCCAGATCCAGCAGCACATCATGACAGCGCTTGGCCGGGTTAGGCGGCTTGGGCGGCGAAGGGGCGTCCGAGGTAAATTCTCCGTCACCGAAATCCTCGATCAGCTTCTCCGCCGCTTCCGGCAGCGACAGGTTGAAGAACTTGGCGGTGAAGTCGATCACGTCTCCGTCCTCTCCGCAGCCGAAGCAGTGGAAACGCTCATCCAGCTTCATGCTGGGTTTGTGGTCGTCGTGAAAAGGGCACAAGGCCATCCCGTGACGGTTTACTGTCAGCCCATAGTGTTCCGCCGCCTCGCGGGCTGTGACGAGGCCTTTGACGCTTTTGAAGTCAATCATTTGTTTACCTCCTTTTTGTTCTCGGAAAAGTGAGAGCAGTTATTTAAGAACGGGATTTCTCACTTTTCTGGTTTGGAGGCAGGCAAGAAAAAAGGACCTGAACCCTGTACGCACGTACAGACCGATTCAAGTCCTTTTCGTTTTTTACCAGTTGTGGCCCGCTTGCACCTCCCTTCACGCGGGCGGAATAGAACTTGGCTTTTGCCTGTTTCCGCCCAATTATACGAAAAAATCCTTCACGGGAGGCTGAAATCGACATTTCTGCATTTTTGCAAGCGGGGTTTCGGGGCCGTTGCAAAATGGAAGTTTTGCAGCGGCCCCTTTTTCAGGCCTAAAAGTCGAAAGAAACCGAGGATCTGTGGAAAACCGGCCACAAATCTCTC
>CACYXC010000056.1 GCA_902778285.1 Oscillospiraceae bacterium
GAGATTTGTGGCCGGTTTTCCACAGATCCTCGGTTTCTTTCGACTTTTAGGCCTGAAAAAGGGGCCGCTGCAAAACTTCCATTTTGCAACGGCCCCTTCGCTTTATCTGCGGGAGGGGCAAACCTCTCTCCCGCGCCGGGACCCGTGGCATCGCGTTCTACAGAACAAACTCCTCTTCGCAGCTTTCGAGCAGGCGCGTCCGCCCGAAGAGCCAGGTCTCGCCGTCCGCTTCGCTCTCGACGCGCAGGCTGCCGCCGGGCTCGCGCAGCGTGAGCTCCGCGCGCGTCCCTGTCAGCGAGGCCAGATACGCGCCGGCGGCGGCGGTGCCGCTGGCGCAGGAGCGCTCCCAGAACAGGGTCCCGCTGCCCGGCACACAGACCAGCGGCGTGAGCCGCGGCTGCGGCGCAGCCGTTTCCAGAAACATAAGCCCCAGCGCCTCCGCCGAGAGCTCGTCCGCCCAGGCGCGCGCGGCCCGTCCGGCGGCCTCTCCGTCCCGCAAAAGCGCAAAAAAGACCAACTCCGGCGTCAGCATCAGGTGCGCGATGCCCTCCATCCGCACGAGCGGGAGCTTTCCGCGCATGTCCCCGAAGCCGAGCTCGCGCTCTGCGATCTCCCTTGCGGGCGGCATGCGGACGCCAGCCGCGAAGCAGTCCTCCGCCTTTTTGTCCAGTCTGGTCTCCACCGCGCGCAGCGCGCCGGATACGCGCAGCGTGACCGCAGCGGGGGTCTCAAGCCCGCGGCGCAGGAGGTACAGGGCGGCTGCGCTCATCGAGGCGTTGCCGCAGAACTCCCCGCCCGCCATACGCAGCGAGAGCTGAGCTTCCCCGTCCGCGGCAGGGCGCACGAAGCCCACCTGCTCGACCTCCGGGCGCCGACGCATCAGCGCCGAGGCGACGGCGGGCTGCTCCTCCTCCCGCACCTCGCTCTCCACCAGCGCGGTGATGTTCCCGGTCGGGTCAAAAATACTGTAGCGCAGCGTTTTTCTCATCGCTCGAACACCCGCAGGAACTGCTTCGTTCTCTCCTCCTTCGGGTCCTCGAACACCGCCAGCGGATCGCCCTGCTCGACGATCACGCCGCCCGCCATGAAGATGACGTGGTTGCTGACCGCCTTGGCGAAGGGCATCTCGTGCGTGACGACCACCATGGTCATCTTCTCCTCCGCGAGCTGGCGGATGACCTTCAGCACCTCGCCGGTCAGCTCCGGGTCGAGGGCGGAGGTCGGCTCGTCAAAATAGAGGATCTCCGGCTTCATGGCCAGCGCGCGGGCGATCGCGACGCGCTGCTGCTGCCCGCCGGAGAGCTGATAGGGGTAGGCGTTCTCCTTCCCCTCGAGCCCCATCTTCCGCATCAGCGTCAGCGCCCGCTCCCGTGCCTCCTCTCTGTCCGTTCCGTGCAGGATCGGCGCCTCGCAGATGTTGCGCATGACCGAATAGTGCGGGAAGAGCTGGAAGTTCTGGAACACCAGACCGAACTTTGTGCGGAAGCGGTTCAGCTCCGTCTTCGGGGCGTAGACGCCGTCGCGTAGCGCGTACTGCCCGTCGTACAGGATGTCCCCTCCGTCCGCCCGCTCCAGGAAGGATGCGCAGCGCAGCAGCGTGGATTTGCCGGAGCCGGAGGGGCCGATGATGGAGACCACGTTGCCGCGGTCTACGGAGAGAGAGATGTCCGTCAGCACCGCGAGCTCGCCGAAGGACTTGCGCAGAGAGCGGATGCCGAGGATGCTCGGCCCCGGGGTACTTGTCTTTTCTTCTGCCATGTTCTTCCCTCTTACTTATAGTAGTCCAGCCGCTTCTCGATCCGGCCCATCACATAGTCGACGATCACGTTGAAAAGATAGTAAAACACGCCGGCCACGATGAATGGCAGGAAGCTCGTCTGGGAATTTGCGATCTGCTTGCCGATGGTGAACATCTCCTGATAGGAGACCGTGAAGGCCATGGAGGTGTCCTTGACCAGCGTGACGACCTCGTTGGTGACGCTGGGCATGATGCGCTTGATCACCTGCGGCAGGATGATGCGCAGGAAGGTCAGCAGCTTCGTGTAGCCCAGCACCTCCGCCGCCTCATACTGGCCGATCGGGATGGATTCGATGCCGCCGCGGTAGATCTCCGCGAAATAGGCCGCGTAGTTAATGGAAAAGGCGATCACCACGGGGATCAGCTTGTTGCGGGCCACCGTGGCGCCGAAGAGGTAGTAGGGGCCATAGGTGACCGCGAGCAGCTGCAGCATCAACGGCGTGCCGCGCAGCACTGTGATGACGGCGCGGGTGATCGCGGAGACGATCCTGACCCTGCTCATACGCAGC
Organism: Oscillospiraceae bacterium; assembly: GCA_902778285.1. Classification (GTDB taxonomy): domain Bacteria; phylum Bacillota; class Clostridia; order Oscillospirales; family Oscillospiraceae; genus Limivicinus. The sequence continues at coordinate 2,308 of CACYXC010000056.1, forward strand.
AGCGCCACGATCATGCCCAGAGGCAGGGAGAAGAGCAGCGTCAGGAAAAAGATGGCGCAGGTCTTGCCCAGGCCCTCGCTCATCTTGATGATCATGGTCATTAAGGACATACGGAAACCTCAAAAACAACAGTGTGCCCGGAAGCACGGTCAGACCGCGCTTCCGGGTGCTTTTTCATGTTCAGTGCTCTCGTATCAGCCGTTGAGGAAGAGCAGGTTGTTGACGATGTCCGCGTATTCGGGCTTGGCGGCGATCTTCGCATAGGCGCCGCTGTCCACCAGCCCTTTCACAGCCGCCTCGACCTGCGCGCAGAGCTCAGCGTCCGAGGAGCGGAAGGCGATACCGTACTGCTCGGCGCCCAGATCCTCGTCAATGATCGAGAGCCCTGCGTGATTGGCGCAGTAGCTCGCGGCCACCGGCATATCCACGAACACGGCGTCCACCGCGCCGCCCTCGAGCTCGGTAAAGCACTTGAGGAAGCTGTCGCAGGTCAGGATGCTCTCGAAGGTCCCCGCCATCTCGGCCAGGTCCCCCGCGAGCAGGGCCTCGCCGGAGGTGCCGAGCTGCACCGCGACGACCTTCCCGGCCAGATCCGCCGAGGAGGCAAAGCCGCTGTCCTCCTTCACCACCAGCACCTGCGTGTTGTCATAATAGGGCGCGGAGATCACATAGCCGGCCTCCTTCATGCTGTCGAGGATCGTCATGCCGGACCAGACGCAGTCGCACTCCTTGGAGTCCAGCTGCACCAGCTTTTCGTCCCAGTTGACGGCGAAGATCTCCAGCTTCCAGCCGAGCGCGTCGCAGACCGCCTGGCAGACCTCCACGTCAAAGCCGGTGTACTTGCCGTCGTCCCCCAGATAGCTGAAGGGCGGGTACTCCGGGTCGATGCCCATGATAAACGTTTTCTGCTCCGCCGGGGCGGCGGTGGGGGCCGCGGAGTTTCCGCAGGCGCACAGGGCCAGCAGCATCGCCGCGGCCATCAGAATGGCAATCATCTTTTTCATGTATGGTTCCCTCCTCGGATTTTTTACATTAGCATGATAACACATTAGTCGGATAAAGCAATCTTTATTTCGCGTTCCATTGTGCAAATTTTGCACAATGGACATTTTTATGGAATTGTCTCTTTAATTCCTACTAAAACTATAGTAGTATAGATGCGGTTTTCGGGCCGAGTCTTTCAAGGAGGAAGCGCATGAACGTTACCAGCAAGGGGCGCTACGCCCTGCGTGTGATGCTGGACCTGGCCCAGCACCGTGAAGACGGCTTTGTGTCGCTCAAGACCGTGGCCGAGAGGCAGGGCATCTCGATGAAATACCTGGAGATGATCGTGGGCTGCCTGAAAAAGGCCGAACTGCTCGACAGCACCCGCGGCAAGGTGGGCGGCTACAGCCTCAACCGCGAACCCGCCGACTACACCGTGGGCGGGATCCTGCGTTCGATCGAGGACAATCTGGCCCCCGTCGCCTGCATCAAGGACGGCGTCGTACAGTGCGAGCAGGCCTCCGCCTGTCTGACCGTTCCGATGTGGAAGGAGCTGGACGACATCACCAACGCCTATCTCGACGGCGTCACGCTGGAAGACCTGCTGCGCGGCGACAAGTGGAACGCGAATCCCGCCGGCTGACCGCCTGAATCCGAAACATACAAATTTGCAGATAGAAAGGACGATCCCCATGTTTGTTTACGCCGACAACGCGGCGACCACCAGCGTGTCCAAGGCCGCTCTGGACGCGATGCTCCCCTACCTGACGGAAAACTACGGCAACCCCTCCAGCCTCTACGCCTTCGGGCAGAAAGCCGCCGAGGCCCTGCAGGAGGCGCGCGAGACCGTTGCCGCGTGCATCAACGCCGAACCCAGAGAGATCATCTTCACCTCCGGCGGCTCCGAGGCCGACAACCAGGCCATCGTCTCCGCGGCGAAGCTCGGCGCCCGCAAGGGCAAAAAGCACCTGATCTCCACCCAGTTTGAGCACCATGCCGTGCTCCACACCCTCTCCAAGCTCGAGAAGGAGGGCTTTGAGGTCACGCTGCTCGACCCGCACAGCGACGGCGTCATCCGCGTGGAGGACGTTGAGGCCGCCATCCGGCCCGACACCGCGCTCGTGACCGTTATGTTCGCCAACAACGAGATCGGCACCGTGCAGCCCATCGCCGAGATCGGCGCCCTGTGCCGCGAGAAGGGCATCCCCTTCCACACCGACGCGGTGCAGGCCGCGGGCCACATGCCCATCGACGTGAAGGCCATGAACATCGACATGCTCTCCATGTCCGGCCACAAGTTCCACGCGCCCAAGGGCGTGGGCGTGCTGTATGCGCGGCGCGGCATGGTGCTGACCAACATCATCGAGGGCGGCGCCCAGGAGCGCGGCAAGCGCGCGGGCACCGAGAACGTGGCGGGCATCGCGGCCATGGCCGCGGCGCTGAAGGAATCCTGCGAGCATATGGAGGAGAACACCGCGAAGATCATCCCCATGCGCGACAAGCTCTTCCGTGAGCTCTCGAAGATCCCCCACAGCAAGATAAACGGCAGCCTCGAGCACCACGTGCCCGGCACCGTGAACATGTGCTTTGAGGGCATCGAGGGCGAAAGCCTGCTGCTGATGCTCGACGACGCGGGCATCTGCGCCTCCTCCGGCAGCGCCTGTACCTCCGGCTCGCTCGACCCCAGCCACGTGCTGCTGTCCATCGGCCTGCCGCATGAGGTGGCCCACGGCTCCCTGCGCCTCTCCATCGGCGAATACAACACCATGGAGCAGATCGACCATATCATCGAGACCGTGCCGAAGGTGGTCGCCTACCTGCGCAGCATGTCCCCGGTCTGGGACGAGCTGGAAAAGGGCCAGCGCCCGCATCTGATTTAGTTTTCAGTTTTCAGTTTTCATAAAAGGAGAGATTCACAATGGCACTGTACAGTGAAAAAGTAATGGACCATTTCCGCAATCCCCGCAACGTCGGCCAGATCGACGACGCCGACGGCATCGGCGAGGTCGGCAACGCCAAGTGCGGCGACATCATGCGCATGTATATCAAAGTCAATGACGACCAGGTCATCACCGACATCAAGTTCAACACCTTCGGCTGCGGCTCGGCCATCGCCACCAGCTCCATGGCCACCGAGATGATCAAGGGCAAGACCATCGATGAAGCCCTGACGCTCTCGAACAAGGCCGTTGTGGAAGCGCTCGACGGTCTGCCCACCCACAAGATCCACTGCAGCGTGCTGGCCGAGCAGGCCGTACGCGCCGCGGTCAAGGACTACTATGATAAGAAGGGCATCGCCTACGACCCCGAGGACTTCAAGGAGATCGAGGAGGAGGACCTCCCCGCGCACTGCGGTCTGTGAGGCCCGGATATCCGACTGAGAAACCCTCAATGTCATTCTGAGCCGCGAAGCGGCGAAGAATCCCGTTTCCTTTGCCAAGATTCCGTTTGAGATCCTTCGCTTCGCTCAGGATGACACAGACTGGAATAAGGACCAAAACGCCGCCCGCTGTGAAAGCGGGCGGCGTTTTTCATCTCGGTACGCTATTTGTCCAGAAGCGCGGCGGCCTCGCGCAGGCTGATCCCCTTCTCGCGGGCGATGCGGGCCAGGTCCTCATACTCCGGCTTTTCGCGCCTCACGCCCCAGCCCTCGGCGGTCTTGACGCGGACGGGGCCCTGCGCGGTCTCCTCCGTGCGGACGCTGCGCTGCAGCGTATAGCGCGCGCAGTCGTACTCCCGCACGCCCAGCGTCGTCGTATGCCGAAACAGCAGGCGCAGCATCTCGTCCCGCTGCTCCGCGCGGCACATACAGGTTAACATAATTCCGGGTCTCGACTTCTTCATGCCGATCGGCGCGGTATAGACGTCCAGCGCGCCGGCGGCAAGCAGCGTCTCCATGGCAAAGCCCACGGCCTCGCCGCTCATGTCGTCGAGATTGCAGCAGAGCTCCAGAACCCGCTCACCGTCCTGCCCGGTCTCGCCCCAGAGGGCGCGCAGACCGTTGGCAGCCTCAAAGTCCTTCGTCCCGGTCCCGAAGCCGCTCTTCTCCACGCGCATCACGGGCATGGGGCCGAATTGGTTGACATAATATTTAAGCAGCGCCGCCCCGGTGGGCGTGCACATCTCGCCGCGCAGCTCGCCCGCGTAGATGGGGATGCCGCGCAGCAGGCGCTCCGCGGCGGGGGCGGGCACCGGCAGCAGGCCGTGGGCGCATTTGACCGTCCCGCTGCCCACGCGCACGGGCGAGGCCAGGATGCGTCCGGGCGCGAGCTCGTACAGCAGCCAGCAGACCGCGAGCACGTCGGCCAGCGCGTCCCAGGAGCCGAGTTCGTGCAGGTGGATGTTCTCGACCGGGTGGCCGTGCACCGCGCTCTCGGCCTCGGCGATCGCGTCATAGACCGCGCGGACATCCGTCTTCACTTTCTCCGGCACGGGCAGCGCGTCGATGCGCTCCCGGATCGCGGCGATATCCGTGTGATGGTGGTGGTGATGCTGCTCCTTTCCCTCCTCGTCGCCCTCGACGAGCACGGTCACGTGCGTGCCGCGCAGACCACATTTGGTATCGGGTGCGGCGCTGACGCGCACTTCCTCCGGCAGGGCCGCGTTGAGCCGCCGCAGGAAGTCCGCGGGATCGGGGTGCAGCTCCAGCAGCGCCGCGGTCAGCATATCGCCCGCCGCGCCCATGCCGCAGTCGAGATACAGTGTTTTCATAAGGCGGTAGTTCTCCCCTTTGGGTCAATTTCGATGTCCGCAAAGTCCGCGGACAGCTTTTCCCGGATCTCGGGCAGCAGCTCACGCGCCCGCGCGAGCTGTCCTTCCGGGAATTGAAGCAGGGCGTTCCTCCCCGCCGTGCGCAGGCGGAAATCCGTGAAACCCTGCGAAAAGAGCCAGTCCTCCCCCCGCTCGACGGCGGAAAGGCGCTCGTTTGTGATCTCCTCCCCCGTTTTGACGCGCGTGGCGAGGCAGGCGTAGGCGGGCTTGTCCCAGGTGAAAAGCCCCGCCTTTCGCGACAGGCGCCGGATCTCCGGCTTCGTCAGGCCGCACAGGCGAAGGGGGGACAGGATCCCCAGCTCTCCCAGCGCACGCATGCCGGGGCGATCGCCCGCCTCGTCGCTGGCGTTGGTCCCGTCCAGCAGGATGGGGAAAGCGTCCGCCGACGCGCGGGCAATAATGGTTGACATAATATTGATCTTGCAGTGGTAGCAGCGATCCGGGCCGTTGGCGCGGACCGCAGGACTGCAGAGCGCATCGAAGCGCAGCACCACCGGCTCCACGCCGAGGTCGCGGCACAGGCGCAGGGCGTCTCGGTACTCGAAGTCCGGCTGAAACTGGCTTTTGACGTAATAGGGCCGGATCTCCGCGCCGCACTGAAGGCCCGCGTAAAGGAGATACGACGAATCCACTCCGCCGGAAAAGGCCAGCGCGCAGCGGGGATGGGCAGAAAAGAATTGTTGAATATTCACGTTTTTTTGATGGCTCATAAGGTATTTTGTGCCTATATCAAGAACCGTTTCTTTCCTCTCGCGGAAAGAAATGGTTCTTGCACTCCAAAGAAAGGCGACCAGAAGAAGTCTCCTCTGGACTCCTCGAAGAGTCGGGAGCACAAGGGTGGGTCTTAGGTCGCCGCTAAAGCAGTTTCGCGTGTCTGCTGACCCCGCCTTCCGCTGCCGCTCCCCTGTACTTCTGACGCAGCGTGTTCCTCGCTCGGGCCCGCGGCTCGTCGGTCTATCAACCAGGAAGCGGCGCGAGCGTAAGCGAAGCCTGTCCGCGAACGGCGATGCGCGCGTCGTCACAAGCTCCATATCGTTCGCCTCCGCCCGGCGCGGCGAGGGCTCATTCATTCCGCTGCTCCTCCTTTTCAAAGCAAAGCATTTTGCTTTGCTTTGAGTGAGGAAGAAGGAGGGAACATAGCGCAGTTTTCGTCATGCCTGACGGAAACGGAGCGGCGTGAGCTTCTTCTGATAGAAGCTTGCTCTCTCCGCTGTTTGTCCTCTCAATTTCAAAGCCTTCGCTTTGAAATTGAAAAGGAAGACGGAGGGAGTGGATGCATAGCTTTCACGGCTCCTACAGTAACCGTGGAAGCGGTGCGAAACGAGCTTCGTCTGACGCCGCGGCGCGTTCTTTCTTTTCTCAAGAAGAAAAAATTATGTAAACTGGTCAGATTGCCCGTTCAGAGCAATCATCATTTGCGCACTTCAGTCCAGATGATTGATCATGCTGGCCATGTAACCCGCGCCGAAGCCGTTGTCGATGTTCACCACCGACACGCCGCTGGCGCAGGAGTTGAGCATCGACAGCAGCGCCGCGACCCCGCCCAGCGAGGCCCCGTAGCCCACGCTGGTGGGCACGGCGATCACCGGGCAGTCGGCAAGGCCGCCGATGACCGAGGGCAGCGCCCCCTCCATCCCGGCCACGGCCACGATGACCCGGGCGCTCATGATCTCCTCCATATGGCTCAGCAGCCTGTGGATGCCGGACACGCCCACGTCGTACAGCCGCACGACCCGGTTGCCCAGGGCCTCGGCCGTGACGGCGGCCTCCTCGGCCACGGGGATGTCGCTGGTGCCGCCGGTGGCGACGACCACGCTGCCCTTGCCGGTAGGCTCCGGGAGAGAGCCGATCACGCCGGTTTTGGACTGCGGATCGTAGCGCAGGGGCAGCTCGCCCCCCACGAGGGCCGCGGCCTCCGGCGTCATGCGCGTGACCAGCACGGTCTCCTGTCCGTTCTCGCGCATGGCCTTCGCGATGCCGAGGATATGCTCCGGCGTCTTGCCCGCGCCGTAGATGACCTCGGGCACGCCCTGGCGCAGGCCGCGGTGCAGATCCACCTTGGCGTATTCGCCGATCTCGCGGATGGGCTGCATCTTGAGGCGCAGCACCGCGTCCTCCACGCTGACGCTGCCGCCCCTCACGCCCTCGAGCAGGGCGGTGATCTCCTCCTTGTTCATGGCTCCATCACCTCAACAGCATCTCCGGCTTTGGCTGTGCCCGCTTCCAGCACGCGGACAAATATCCCCTCGCGGGGCATGACGCAGTCCCCGGCCTGCTGCCGGATGGCGCAGTCGGCATGACACTCCTTGCCGATCTGGGTCACTTCACACAGGGCCGAACCCACACGAAGCCTTGTTCCCACGGGCAGCGTGTACACGCTGATCCCGTCCACCAGTATGTTTTCCGCGAAAGCGCCCGGCAGGAGCGGGAAGGCGATCTTCTCCTGCAGCTTCCGCACGCTCTCCGCGCTCAGGAGGCTTACCATCCGGTGCCAGTCGCCCGCATGGGCGTCCCCGGGGATGCCCAGATGCGGCTCGAGCGCGATCGTTTCGACCGGATGCTTCTGCTGGCCCTTTTTCTCGCTGACGCAGACGGCCAGAATTCTTCCTTTCATGCTTCATCCCTCCGATGGAATTCGCCGTGGACGCCGCCGGTCTTCTCGACGAGGCAGACGTCCGTGATCGTCATATCCTTCTGTACGGCCTTGCACATGTCATAGACCGTCAGCGCCGCCACGCTCACCGCGGTCAGCGCTTCCATCTCCACGCCCGTGCGCCCGCCGCAGCGGAGCTCCGCAACGATGTCCACCGCCAGACGTTCCTCATCCAGCGAGAGCTTCAGGTCGATGCCGTCGATCAGGATGGGATGGCACATGGGGATCAGGTCCGGCGTGCGCTTGGCGCCCATGACGCCCGCGATCTGCGCGACCGTCAGCACGTCGCCCTTCTTCATGCCGCCGCTGCGGATGAGGGCGAAGGTGTGTTCGTTGACCAGCACGCTCCCTCTCGCGATCGCCGTGCGGGTGGTCACGGGCTTGTCGCCCACGTCCACCATTTTTGCCCGGCCCTGCTCGTTGAAATGGGTGAAATCGCTCATTGGCGTCGCCTCCCATGTTCTTTCGTTCACTAAAGAATAATTATACTACACCCTGTCGGAGAATGCAATCGCCGGATGCAGCGCAAGCGGCCCCAGACGAGGCCGCTTCAAGCTGTCGGCGAAATTTCGACAGCTTGAAGCGCAAAAAAGGGAACTACTGAAATAGTTCCCTTCAAGGTGTCGACAAAGTGTCGACACCTTGAGAATCAAAAAGGAGAACTTTTGAAAAAGTTCTCCTTTTTGAGGATATCAAACGCGAGAGGGAATAACCAATCCCCTCTCGTGCTCTCCCCATGCAAGTCCGACTTGCTCTGTATAGGTTTGTCTACAGTCTGAAGGGAACTACTGAAATAGTTCCCTTTTTTGCATAGATCGAACTGCGAGAGGGAACCGCCAATCCCCTCTTCACAATCACCCCAAGCGTGTCCATCCCTGTCCACGCAGCTTTGTCTGCAGTCTGCACGGCGGATGTCCCCACATCCGCCGTTTCTTTACGGTGTGAACTCCAGCGCCGCGATCCAGTCCTCACCGGGCGTTGGACTCGGCTCCGCTTCCTCGGGGACGATGGGAGCCGGCGTCTCCGCCTCTCCTGCTGTCCCGGAGCCGCCGGGGACGACGGTGATGATGTTCGGCCCCGCGGGAGGCTCCGGCGTCGGAGCGGGCGTGGGGGCCGGCGTCGGCGCAGGCGCGGAGACAGGCGGTGTCCAGCGATAATACCAGCTGCCGCGCAGCCCCTGCGTCCCGGCATAGCCCGACTCGCCGTAATAGACCAGATCCAGATCCGAGGGCGATAGCTCCCAATCGGCCGGCAGAAAGCCGTCGTTGAGCATGGCGAGCCATTCGTTCAGCCGCACCACGGCGTAGCTGTAGCCGTGCACCGTAGCCGGCGCGGTGGGCAGGGTGTCAAAATGCAGCCCCTCTCCGCGGCAGGCGAGCGCCTGCCGCACATACCAGATCATGTTGGCCGCCGTCATGTCGGTATCCAGCTCCCCGGCCAGATAGCTCGCCGCCTTCAGCAGGTTCGGCACCTTCCCCAGCGCGGCGAACTGCTCCACGCAGGCGCGCAGGAAGCTCTGCTGCATCTCGATCCGGCCGAGGTCGCCGCTGGGATAGCCGCTGCGATACCGGCACAGCCACATGACCTGCTGCCCGCTGAGGTGCTGCGGCCCCTCGTCCAGATGGATGTGCAGATCCTGCGTGGGGTCGTCGTAATGCATGGCGCGGGGCACTTCAAAATCCACCCCGCCCAGCAGGTCCACAGCGGTGATCAGGTCGGCCAGATCCAGCACGGCGTAGTTGTCCGGCTCGATCCCGCTGAGCATCCGGATGTGCCGCTTGAGCGCGTCGATGCCGTTTCCGCCCTGCAGACGGTCGGTCCAGTAGACGGCGTTGATCTTGCGCACCTCCCAGTCCGCGTTGATGAGGGTGTCCCGCGGGATGTTGACCGCGTGCAGCGTGTGCGCGGCCGTGTCCAGCCGGCAGAGCAGGATGGTGTCGGTGTTGCCGTTGCCGTCGTCGTTGCCCACCAGCAGCAGCGTGTAGACGCCGCCCGGCTCCTCGGTTTCGGCGGGCGTCGGCTCCGGCGCGGCGGTCTGCGCGGGCGTCTCCGTGGGGGACGTGAGGCTTTTCGCACCCAGCGGCGACTCGTCCTGCTCGGGCGGACGCTCCCAGATCATGTACACGCTGTAGAGTGCGATCAGCGCCACGGCGGCCGCCAGCGCGAACGTCGTCAGAAGGCGCGGGAATTTTGGTCTTTTGTTGTTCATCATGACATACCTCTTGTGCCCAGAATGGCTTCCGAAGAGCGGAAACAGCTGTTTGGAATACGGAAGAAGCCCTGAAATTCTGAATTTTCCACAAAGAAGTATCGCCGAAGCCCTCATCTTTTATACTATTGCATGAAAAAGGGCCGGGTGCTTGACTTTAACACCAAAAAGTGCTAAAGTCTATCCATCCCGAATCAAGGAGATCCGAAAGATGATGCGTCGTTTTGTCAGCTATTACCGCTATTACTTTTTGAAAAAAGAGTAATAGTAGTTTGTGCTGCGAACAGACGCTCCGAACCCGATTCAACAGGCCGCACGAACGATCGTGCGGCTTTTTTGTTGGATATACGATTTTTGGAGGGACAAACATGAAAAAGATTCTTGCCATTCTCTGCGCGCTGTCCATGATCTTCGCGCTGTGCGCCTGCGGCGGCAGCGCCCCCGCGCCCGCTCCCGCTCCCGAGGCCGCTCCGGAGGCTGCTTCCGAGCCCGCTGCCGAAGAGGCCGCTCCCGAGGCCGCCGCCGACAAGGTGTTCAATGTCGGCGTCTGCCAGCTCGTTCAGCACCCCGCGCTCGACAAGGCCACCGAGGGCTTTGTGGACGCTCTGACCGAGAAGCTCGGCGACAAGGTCAAGATCAATGTGCAGAACGCTTCCGGTGATTCCGCCACCTGCGCCACCATCGTGGGCACCTTCGTGTCCGACGAGGCTGACCTGATCATGGCCAACGCCACGCCCGCCCTGCAGGCTGCGCAGGCCGCGACCAACAAGATCCCCATCCTCGGCACCTCGATCACCGAGTACGGCGTGGCTCTGGGGCTGGACAACTTTGCCGGCAAGACCGGCATCAATGTCTCCGGCACCTCCGACCTCGCGCCGCTGGACGGCCAGGCCGACGTGCTGCATGAGCTCTTCCCCGACGCCGCCACGGTCGGCATCCTCTACTGCTCCGCCGAGGCCAACTCCAAATACCAGGTAGAGGCCATCACCCCCTTCCTGGAGGCCCACGGTCTCAAGGTCAACGCCTACACCTTCGCCGACTCCAATGACGTGGCCGCCGTGACCGCCACCGCCTGCGACGAGAACGACGTGCTCTACATTCCGACCGACAACACCGCCGCCAACTGCGCCGAGGCGATCAACAACGTGGCCCTGCCCGCCGGCGTGCCCATCGTCTGCGGCGAGGAGAACCTCTGCGCCGGCTGCGGCGTGGCGACCCTCTCCATCTCCTACTACGACATCGGCTTCGCCACCGGTCTTATGGCTTTTGAGATCCTCGCAAACGGCGCCGACGTGTCCACCATGGAGATCCAGTACGCTCCGCAGTTCACCAAGGAATTCAACGCCGCCAACTGCGAGGCGCTGAACATCACCGTTCCCGAGGACTACGTAGCCATCGGCTGATTTGAGACGCGGGGATGTGATCCGTCACATCCCCGCAGTTTTGAGTTTTGAGTAAGCGTTTTTCCTCAAAACTCAAAACTCACGACTCAAAACTATAAATACAGGAGAAACACTGTGGCTGCATATTTCGCCTCTCTCAACGTTCTCAAGCTGCTCCGGAGCATGCCCGGCGGCATCGCCCAGGGGCTGATCTGGGGCCTGATGGCCCTGGGGCTGTACATCACCTTCCGCCTGCTGGACATGGCCGACCTGACCGTGGACGGCTCGTTCACCACCGGCGGCGCCGTGACCGTCATGCTGATCCTCGCGGGCTGGCCCGTCTGGGCGGCGCTGGTCATCGCGGTGCTGGCAGGGCTTCTGGCCGGTCTCGTGACAGGACTTCTGCACACGAGGCTCGGCATCCCCGCCATTCTGGCGGGCATCCTGACCCAGCTGTCGCTCTACTCGATCAACCTGCGCATCATGGGCATGTCGGCCAACAAGGCCGTCAGCGTGGACAAGTACCGTCTGCTGCTCAGCTCCCGGAACATCCCCGCCTCCATCCTCACCGGCGCGGTTTTCGCGCTGATCCTCGTATCGATCTACTACTGGTATTTCGGCACCGAGCAGGGCTCGGCGATCCGCGCGACCGGCGACAATCCCGCCATGAGCCGCGCCCAGGGGATCAACGTGGACCGGATGAAGGTGCTGGGCCTCGCCTTCTCCAACGGCATCGTTGCCCTCTCCGGCGGGCTTATGTCCCAGTATCAGGGCTTCGCGGATATCAACATGGGCCGCGGCGCGATCGTGATCGGCCTGGCTGCCGTCATCATCGGCGAGGTCATCGGCGGCGCCCTGCTGCGCAAGTACATCAACTTCTATGTCACGCTGTGCTTCGTCGTCATCGGCGGCGTCCTGTATTATCTGGTCATTGTGATCGTTCTGTGGCTCAAGCTCAACTCCAACGATCTCAAGCTCTTTACCGCCGTGGTCGTGGCGCTGTTCCTGGCCCTCCCCTATCTGCGCGTACAGCGCAGGAGCTCCTTTGCAAAGCTGAAGAAGGGAGGCGGGCAGAATGCTTGACGTACGCAGCATCAGCAAGACCTTCAATCCCGGCACCATCAATGAGAAGAAGGCGCTGTCGGGCCTGAGCCTGCATCTGGACCCCGGCGATTTCGTCACCGTCATCGGCGGCAACGGCGCGGGAAAATCCACCCTGCTCAACGCCATCGCGGGCGTCTGGCCCGTGGACGAGGGGCGGATCGTGCTCGACGGGACCGACATCACCTCTCTGCCCGAGTACAAGCGCGCCTTTCTCATCGGCCGCGTGTTCCAGGACCCGATGATGGGCACCGCGCCGAACATGCAGCTTGAGGAGAATCTGGCCCTCGCCAGACGGCGCGGGCAAAGACGCGGGCTGCGCTGGGAGCTGACAAAGGGCGAGCGCGAGGAGTACCATGAGCGGCTTAAGGCTCTGGGGCTGGGGCTGGAGGACCGTCTGAAGGCAAAGGTCGGTCTGCTCTCCGGCGGCCAGCGTCAGGCGCTCACGCTGCTGATGGCCGCCCTGCGCAAGCCGAAGCTCCTCCTGCTCGACGAGCACACCGCCGCGCTGGACCCCGCCACCGCGAAGAAGGTTCTGGAGCTGTCCGACAGCATCGTACGGGAGGACCGTCTGACCACGCTGATGATCACGCACAACATGTCCGACGCCATCCGCCACGGCAACCGCCTGATCATGATGAACGAGGGCGAGATCATCCTGGATGTGCGCGGCGAGGAGAAGGCCAGGCTGACCAAGCGCGATCTGATGGACAAATTCACCCAGCTTTCCGGCCTGCAGATGGAAAACGACGCCATGCTGCTGTCGAAGTAACGAAAAAGGACTGCGGAAGGAGACACTTCGTAAGGAAGTGTCTCCTTCCCGCTTTTTGGGCAAGAAAGGGTTGAAGGTCACACATACGTGTGATATAATAATTCACAGATTCACAGAATTTTGCACTTGGGAGGGACATCATTTTATGAATGAAAAAAGCACAGTAAATATAACGATTTCTATGACTCCTTCTGAGAGAAAAGCGCTTAAGCAAGCTGCTCTTGATAATGATGTTTCTGTATCTGCATTGATTAGAATCTGGTTAGTGAAGTATTTAGCAAAAGGAAAGGATGGAAACGTTAATGAACGTGAATGATACAGCCGCTATTAAACGATTCCACCTTTTCCACGGAAATGTCTCAGAGGATTATAAGAACTGGCCTTCACCTGATGTAATCATCTCTGATGGAGCTTATGGTGTTAGAGGCTTCAGAGGGGACACTTCCGATGTGTCTTCTTTAAGCGATTGGTATAAACCGCATGTACTTGAATGGGCGAAGGCTGCAAAGCCTTCCACAAGCTTATGGTTTTGGAATACAGAAGTTGGATGGGCTACGGTTCACCCTTTATTGCTTGCCACAGGATGGGAATACGTTCAATTAGCAATCTGGGATAAAGGATTAGCTCACATTGCCGGGAACGTCAACGGGCAAACAATACGCCAACTTCCTGTCGTTACTGAAGTTGCAGCACTTTACAGACGAAAGGTGTTTCTTAATACTGGAGATGGACAAACGCTTGATGCAAAAGGGTGGCTCCGTGCTGAATGGAAAAGAAGCGGTTTGCCTATGTCAAAAGCGAATGAGGCGTGTGGAGTAAAAAATGCGGCCACACGAAAATACCTAACTTCAGATTGGTTGTGGTATTGGCCTCCAGGAGAAGCTGTCCAAAGGATGGCCGACTATTGCACGAAACACGGCGCCCATACAGAATCACCCTATTTTTCTATAGACGGAAAACGCCCAGTAACTGCTGTGGAATGGGATAAGATGCGAGCTGTATGGAACCACAAGAATGGTATTACAAATGTGTGGAGCCGCCCACCCCTAGCGGATTCTGAGAGGCTCAAAGGGACAATGGAGCGAAGTGCACCACGTACTTATAAACCAACAAAGCAGTCCGCTGCACACCTTAACCAGAAGCCTTTAGACTTAATGCTTACGCAAGTTGCTTCAACTACAAATGAGGGAGATGTCGTGTGGGAACCTTTTGGCGGTCTTGCGTCTGGATCTGTGGCATCTGTTCTATTGGGGCGTTATCCCTACTCAGCTGAAATAGATGATACGTTTTATAGCCTTGCTTTAACAAGATTGGAAGAAGCGAATACTTTTTTAGAATCGAACGGTATTTACAAGGAGGAACAATAATGCCTGAGCGATATACTCTACCAATAGATGATGAAAGAACAATCCTTAGAGAGGGCGTAGTTCGTGCTTTGCGAGCAGTTCCTATGCATTTTATGTCGACAATCAACATTGAAGGACTCTCAGCAATTGATCTGTTTGCCATGAACACTCTCTTGGGCGGCGCAATTGAAGATCAAACAGTTGCAACTCTAAATGCGACTCGTGCTATATGGGATCCAGAAGGAAGATGGGCAGACTACGAGTTTAGGAGGTATGCAGAAAGTTTCCCAGATGTTCGTCTTGAGCGAAACGATGGCAGCACTCCGCTAATAGGAATCGAATTGAAAGGATGGTACCTTCTGGCAAAAGAGGAAATGCCGTCTTTCCGTTTCCGAGCCTCGGCAAACGCAATGACGATCTGGGATTTAATAGCTGTATTTCCGTGGTCCTTGTCAAATGTAATTTCGGGCACTCCAATTTTGGAATCACCTTATATCGAACAGGCCAAATATGCTGCTGATCTTCGGACATATTACTGGGAACATAGAAGCCCTTCCGCCAGGCCGGTGGAGCATCCAGATACTCACCCGTATCCGGACGCAGGCAGTTCTTATTCTGATATTGTTCATGATGACAGAGGTGGAAACTTTGGCAGAATTGCCCGTGTACATGGATTGATGGATGACTGGGTAGAAGATACGATGAAAACAAACCTTGCTGGTATTGAGGCTAGGTGGTGGGTACGCTTTTTGAAGCTGTTTGATGAGCGTGGGGATGAGGAGACCATTCGTGCAAAGTTTGAACGACTGGCACAATCCATTGGACATAGTTCTGAATGGACCGAGGAAGTCGTCCAACATGTGATTAGATTGATGGAGATGTAAGAAGGAGTATCATCTGTGTCCGTGGTTATAACGAGCATCGGATTTTGCCCCACAAAATCCAGGGTAGAAGCATAAAATCGGCGTGACCACTACGGTCACGCCGTTTCTATATCTTATTGAGCTGGTAATTGCTTCCTCAAAGCAACTTCCTTACGAAGTGTGGCCTGAAGCAGTCCTTTTTCAGTTTTCAGTCTTCAGTCTTCAGTTTTCAGTTTTCAGAGGAGGGGCCAAAGCGATCTGAAACGAAAGGGTGTTCTTTTTATAAAAGAAGGGAACGGCGGCTTTGATGGCTCGTCATATTCTCCGGCATCCAGCCAGAAGTACAAGGCTCCGGCTTGCTTTCTGAAAACTGAATACTGAAAATTGACTGAATAAGGGCGCGTTGCAAAATAGCGCAGGATAACAAAAGCACCAGTTAGGTCCAAAAAGGACTTGGCTGGTGCTTCTGTTTGCGTTAAAGTTGTAGGTGTGA
>CACYXC010000057.1 GCA_902778285.1 Oscillospiraceae bacterium
TCCCCTTTCGCGGTACAATCTGTGCAAAAATGGGAACTTTTTCGGAAGTTCCCATTTTTGCTGTTCAAGCTGTCGACACTTTGTCGACAGCTTGAACAGAGCGGCTTTGCCGCTCTGTTCAGAGCTTTATTCTTCGTTTCGCCTGACCTGTTTGATGTTCTTTTCAAACTTCGAGCGCGCGCCCATGACCTCATGCCCGCAGCCGAGGCAGCGCAGCTTAAAGTCCGCGCCGACGCGCAGCACCGCCCACTCCCTGCTCCCGCAGGGATGGGCCTTTTTCATCGTCAAAACGTCCCCGATCCGAATGTCCATAAAAAAATAATGAAAAATGATAAATGAAAAGTGAACAATTGCGGTGTCACTTCGCGACGATTACAATCCGTTCGCCTTCGGCGAACACCATAATTCTTCATTCTTCATCGTTCATTCTTCATTCTTTATCCTTTCCCAGTATGCTTTTGCGGCCTGTTCGGCCTTGTTGTCGCCGTACTCGTAGTACTTCACGCCCTTGAGCGCGTCGGGCAGATACTGCTGCCGGACCCAGTGGCCCGGGTAGTCATGCGGGTATTTGTAGCCCTGCTCCCGCTCGAAGCCCGTACCGTCGGCGTGGACGTTCTGCAGCTCGCGCGGGACGCTGCCGGTCCGCCCGGCCTTCACGTCCGCCCAGGCCGCGCCGATGGCCGACGAGGCGCTGTTGGACTTGGGCGCCGTGGCCAGCAGCACTACAGCCTCCCCCAGCGGCAGCTGCGCCTCGGGAATGCCGAGCTGCAGCGCCGAGTCCACGCAGGCCTTGACGATGGGCATGGCCTGCGGCCAGGCGAGGCCGACGTCCTCGCTCGCGGAGCAGAGGATGCGGCGGCAGGCGCCGATCAGGTCCCCCGCCTCCAGCAGGCGCGCCAGATAGTGCAGCGCCGCGTCGGGGTCCGAGCCGCGCAGGGATTTCATCAGGCCCGAGAGGATGTCATAGTGATCGTCCCCCTCCCGGTCATAGCGCATGGCGCTGCGCTGGGTGATGGCCTCCGCGTCGGCCAGCGTGATCTCCTCCTGGCCTGACGCCGCGGAGAACAGCAGCTCCACCGCGTTGATGCCCTTGCGCACGTCCCCGCCGCAGCCCGAGGCGATGCGCGCCGTGACGCCCTCCTCCAGCCGCAGCGGCGTCTCCCGCCGCGCGTTCATGATGTCCACCGCCCGCTGTACGGCCCTCTCCGCGTCGGCCGGGGCGACGGGCTTGAACTCAAAGACCGTCGAGCGGCTGAGGATCGCGTTGAAGACGTAGAAATAGGGGTTCTCGGTGGTGGAGGCGATGAGCGTGATGCGCCCGTCCTCGATAAACTCCAGCAGGGACTGCTGCTGCTTTTTGTTGAAATACTGGATCTCGTCGAGGTACAGCAGCACACCGCCGGGCGTGAGGAGCGTATCCAGCTCGTCGATGATGCGCTTGATGTCGGCGATGCCGGCGGTGGTGGCGTTGAGCTTGCGCAGGGTGCGATTGGTGCGCTCGGCGATGATGCGGGCCACCGTGGTTTTGCCGGTGCCGGAGGGGCCGTAGAAGATCATGTTCGGGATCTGCCCGCTCTCCACGATGCGGCGCAGCATGCCGTTCGCTCCCAGAATGTGGCGCTGGCCCACCACCTCGTCAAGCGAGGCGGGGCGGATCTCGTCTGCCAGTGGCTTATACATAGGCTGCCCCCTTTGCGGTCGGTAATGACTATAGGATGGCGAAAAGCCAAAAAGCTTTTCGCCGCGCCGCTTTGCGGCGCAGCAAAACAGCGAGGCTGTTTTGCCATATATTCATTGCAATGAGCATCGGGCGAATGATTCAAAAAATCATTCGCTGCCAAACTTGTTGTTTGGCAGCGAAATCAATCGAATTCTCGATTGATTTCAGACTGTAGACAAACCCATACAGAGCAAGTCGGACTCGCATGGGGAGAGCGCGAGAGGGGACGGTAATCCCCTTTCGCGGTACAATCTGTGCAATGTCGACACTTTGTCGACAGCTTGAAATCAATCGAATTCTCGATTGATTTCGCCATCCGATGATCATTAAAATAAAAAGCGAGTGCTTTTTTCTTTTACAGCTCTCGCATCTCGCAGATGATGCCGCCGTTGTCGAACACCGTCACCTGCGCCCAGGTCGGCCGGCGGCCCTTGCCGGCGCTGCCGGGATTGAGGACCTGCACGCCGCCGCACTCCTGATAGTCCGGCTCATGGGTGTGGCCGTACATGGCGACCCGGCAGCCGGCCTCCTGCGCGGCGTAGACCAGAGAATCGATGCCCCAGCGGACGTTGTAGCTGTGTCCGTGGGTGATGAAGGCCTTCACCGGCCCCAACTGCACCACGTCGCGCAGCGGCGCGGAGGCGCCGATGTCGCAGTTGCCGCATACGTTGTACAGCGGGATCTCGGGGAATTCCCGCTGCAGGATCGCGGTGTCGCGCTCCATGTCGCCGAGATGGATGATGCAGTCGGGCCGGGTGCGGCGAACAGCCTCGACCATCAGGGCGGTATTGCCGTGGGTATCGGAAAATACGGCTGCTTTCATAAATAGTCTCCTGACTTGCTTTTTCAACATTTTTGTCCGCCGCGCATAGAATGGGGTGACGGGAAGGGGGCAGGAGCATGCAGGACTGGAAAGCGCTCGAAAAAGAGCTGGAGCGCCGGGGCAAAGCCGGGGCGCTGAAGAAGCTGGCGGACTCCCCCGAGGGGCAGCAGCTCGGCCGGATGCTGGACGCGCAGGCGCTCGCGCAGGCCGTCGGGAACGGCGACACGGCCGCGCTCCGAAAGCTGCTGGGCACCGCGCTCTCCGGCGAGGACGGCAGACGCCTCGCGCAGCAGCTGCGGCAGCTGATGGAGAAGTGAGGCGGCGGCCATGAGCGATTGGGAAGAACAGCTCAACAGCATCCTGGGCGACCCCGGACAGATGGAGCGGATCGCCGGTCTGGCCAGATCGCTCATGGGCGGGGAAAATGAGGCGAGCAGCGGGCCGGAGCTGCCGGAGCTGGGCGGCGCGGCCTCTCTGCTGCAGTCCGTCATGGGCGGCGGAAAGGACAAGGTCCAGACGCTGCTGGAGGCGATGGAGCCGTGGCTCACGGAAAAGCGGCGGGCAAAGCTGGGCCGGGCGCGCAAGCTCGCAAGGATGGCAAAGCTCGCGGAGCTGGCCATGGGCGAAGGCGCAGGGGAGCGGGACGATGTATAAGCGCTATCAGGGCAACAGCGGGCGCGTGGAGCGCATCGAGGAGCGGGATTTCCCGGCTCCTCCCGCCTTCGCGCCGCCTCCGCCCGCGCCGCCGCCACCGCCTCTGCCGGCCGCGCCGCCGCCGTCCGGCAGCCTGACGCGTCTGCTGGGGCAGTTCCTGCCCGGCGTGCGAGAGCCGCTGGAGACGGAGGACCTGCTCTTGCTGCTGATCCTCTACCTTCTCTACCGGGAGAGCGGCGACAGGGAGCTGCTGATCGTGATGGGAGCGATGCTGTTCCTGTAAGGCAGCAGGCTGTCTGCGGGCAATGGAAAACCAGGCTGTGAACCGTGTTTTTCACAGCCTGATTTTATTACGTCCCGTTATTGTTTTGAGCGGCTCCGTCCTTGTCGGCTCTGTTCTTTTCCTTTTCATGATCGGGCAGGGAGCGCAGGACCAGAAGCCAGACCGCGATGGAGATCAGAAAGGCCGCGACGATGCAGCAGATGCGCAGCGCCCCGCTCTGGCCGGTCATCAGCACGGCGATCAGGCCCAGCACGGCGGAAACGCCATAGAGCACGGCCACTGCCTGCTTCTGGCTCATGCCGAGGGCCATCAGCCGGTGATGGAAGTGGCCCTTGTCCGCGTGGAAGGGGCTCTGCCCGTGGATGATGCGGCGGAAGAAGGCGAACACCGTGTCCGCCAGGGGCACGGCCAGCGCCAGCAGCGGCACCAGGAAGCTGATGATCGCGTGGAACTTGAACAGGCCCATGATCGAGGCCGTGGACAGCACGAAGCCCAGCATCTGGCTGCCCACATCGCCCATGAAGATCTTGGCGGGGTTCAGGTTATAGGGCATGAAGCCCACGCAGGCGCCGAGGACCGCCGCCAGGATCAGCGAGACGGCGGGGTCGGCCACATACAGCGACACGACCAGCATCGTGAGGCTGCTGATGGCGGACACGCCCACCGCCAGACCGTCCAGCCCGTCGACCAGGTTGACGGCGTTGGTGCAGGCCACGATCCACAGCACGGTGACCGGGATCGACAGCCAGCCCGTGTTCAGGAAGGTGGTGCCGCCCGCGGGGGTGAAGTTGGAGATGGCGTCGACCACGATGCCGAAGCGGACCGCGATGCCGGCCGCGAGCAGCTGCCCGGCCAGCTTGATCCAGGCGTTGAGCGAGACGATGTCGTCCAGCGCGCCCATGACCGCGATGACGATCGTGCCCAGCAGCAGGCCCATGACCTGCGAGGACATCTCCACAAACAGCAGCAGCGACAGCACGAAGCCCAGGAAGATCGCAAGCCCGCCCATGCGGGGGATGGGGTGATCGTGCACCCGCCGCTCATCCTTCGGGACGTCCATGGCGCCGACCGCTTCGGCAAAGCGCTTGACCGGAGGCGTCATCATATAGGAAATGGCAAAGGCAACGGCGGCCGACAGCAGCAGCCGCTCCCATAAAGCCAGATTAGGAAACATTTTAATCTATCTCCAAAAATGTTACAGTTCAGTCTGTCCAACAGGAGGAGTTCAGAGGGGAATACCCCTCTGATTTTCGCCTCGCAAGGCGAAAACAAATCCAATCGTTTTTTCCGGGGGCGTGCACCTCGGAGAAAACACTTCTCACCCCGCAAGTGTGCGAGCGGTCGTCCTCACAAGCTCCGTATCGTCTCGCTTCCGTGCTGAGGCACGAAAGCTCTCTCACTTCGCTGCTCGTCCTCTCAAATTCAAAGCCTGATGCTTTGAATTTGGAAGGAGAACGGAAGGAGCGGATATGGAGCTTTTCCGGCTTTTCGCAACTGGGAAAGCGGAATGAAGCGAGTTTCGTTTGACGCGCGAGTGCGCGCAGCGGGGTGTAGCCTTTCAACAGTTCAGCCCCAGGAAGGGGCTGGACTGTTGCGAGCTCAGCGGGCCACCAGGCCCACCTTTTTACAGACCTTGCGCAGGGTCCTTTCCGCGATATGGGAGGCGCGCTCGGCGCCGTCCCGGCAGAGCTCGGACAGGTAGGACTTGTCCTTCATGATCTTCTGCGCCTCCTCGCGGATGGGGCGCAGGGTCTCGATCACGGCCTCGCCCACGGCGGGCTTGAAGGCGCCGTAGCCCCTGCCCTCGAACTCCCGCTCGATCTCCTCAAAGCTCTTGCCCGTGACCGCGGCGTAGATGCTCATGAGGTTGGCCACGCCCGGCTTGGTCTCCGGATCGTAGCGCACGCAGCGCTCGGTATCCGAGTCGGTGACGGCGCGCTTGAACTTGCGGGCGATGTCCTCGGGACTGTCCATCAGGCAGACGCGGCCGTTTCCGATCTCGTCGGACTTGGACATCTTGCTGTGCGGGTCGAGCAGATCCATCACGCGCGCGCCGACCTTGGGGATATAGGGCTCGGGCACCTTGAAGGTCTCGCCGTAGAGATTGTTGAAGCGCTGGGCCACGTCGCGCGTCAGCTCCACATGCTGCTTCTGGTCGTCGCCCACGGGGACGAAGTCCGGCTGATACAGCAGGATGTCCGCCGCCATGAGGGCGGGATAGGTGAAGAGACCGCCGTTGATGTTGTCGGCGTTTTTCGCGCTCTTGTCCTTGAACTGGGTCATGCGGCTGAGCTCGCCGAACATGGTGTAGCAGTTGAGGATCCAGCCGAGCTCCGCGTGCGCGGGGACATGGGACTGGATAAAGAGCGTGTTCTTCTTCGGGTCCAGACCGCAGGCCACATACTGGGCCAGCTGCTCGAGCGTGCGGCGGCGCAGATCGGCGGGGTTGTTGCGCGTGGTCAGCGCGTGCAGGTCGGCCATGAAGTAGTAGCAGTCAAACTGCTCGGCCCGCTCGGCCCAGTTCTTGATGGCGCCGAGATAGGAGCCCAGGGTCAGATCGCCGGTGGGCTTGATGCCCGAGAGCATGACTTTCCTGGCGGGAACAACAGTATCCATAACATACCTCGTACTTTGCAGTTTTATCTCGCCGTACAGCGAATCTTTGGTATCAAATCATTATTTTAGCAAAAGAATTGGATCTTGACAACAGGGAAAAAGTAAAATAAGATAAGAAAGCGCCTGTGGAGCCTCCCCTGTGTGAGGGGAGGCGGCCCGAAGGGCCGGAGGGGTTGGCGTATAACGCCCGGAAAGGACAAATCCGAGGGACGAACGCCCCTCATCAGTCACGCTGACGCGTGACAGCTTCCCGCGTCCGAACAAGGCCGCGAGGTCAGTCAGCGGTGCAAACACCGCTGCTATGACCGCCGTCCTTGTTCCTCCTTACCCAAATCAAAGCGGTCGCTTTGATTTGGAGAGGAAAAGGGAGGGAGCGGATATGGAGCTTTC
This sequence comes from Oscillospiraceae bacterium, assembly GCA_902778285.1. Lineage (GTDB taxonomy): Bacteria > Bacillota > Clostridia > Oscillospirales > Oscillospiraceae > Limivicinus. Next base: position 6,487 of record CACYXC010000057.1, read on the forward strand.
ATGGCTCTTTCGCAAACCATGAAAGCGCAATATAGCGAGCTTCCTTTGACGAAGGGAAGCCTATATGGAAAGGAGATTCTTATGGACATGACATGGTTTGAGGAGATGGAGGCGCGCATCCCCAGAGGAACGGTACGCACGCGCTTCGCCCCCTCTCCCACCGGATACATGCACGTCGGCAATCTGCGCACGGCGCTCTACACCTGGCTGATCGCCCGCCACGCGGGCGGCACCTTCATCCTGCGCATCGAGGATACCGATCAGGGCCGTCTGGTCGAGGGCGCGGTGGACGTGATCTACAAGACGCTGGCCGAGTGCGGGCTCGACCACGACGAGGGCCCGGATGTCGGCGGCCCCGTCGGCCCCTACGTGCAGACAGAGCGGCGCCCCTTCTACGGAAAGTATGCGGAGCTGCTCGTGGCGCGCGGCCACGCCTACCGCTGCTTCTGCGAGAAGAGCGAGAGCGAGGAGGACAGCGGTGATTTCAGCCGGGGCGACGATCCCTGCCGCGATCTTCCGCGCGAGGAGGCCGACGCCCGCGCCGCCGCCGGCGAGCCTTTCGTCATCCGCCAGCGCATCCCCCACGAGGGCACGACCACCTTCCACGACGAGATCTACGGCGACATCACGGTCGAAAACAGCACGCTGGACGATCAGGTGCTCATAAAGCGGGACGGGCTGCCCACCTATAACTTTGCCAACGTCGTGGACGACCACATGATGGGCATCACCCATGTGGTGCGCGGCAGCGAGTACCTGTCCTCCGCGCCGAAGTACAACCTCCTCTATCAGGCCTTCGGCTGGGACATCCCCCGCTATGTGCACTGCTCTCCCGTCATGCGCGATGCGCACAACAAGATGTCCAAGCGTCACGGCGACCCCTCCTATGAGGATCTGATCGCGCAGGGCTATCTGACCGAGGCCGTGCTCAACTACGTTGCGCTGCTGGGCTGGAGCCCCCGCGGCGAGAGGGAGATCTTCTCCCTCGGCGAGCTGAAGGAGGTCTTCGAGATGAGCGGCATCTCCAAGTCTCCCGCCATCTTCGACATCGACAAGCTGCGCCACTTCAACAGCGAGTATATCCGCGCCATGAGCCCGGAGGCCTTTGCCAAAGCAGCCCAGCCCTATATCCGTCAGGCCGTGAAGAGCCCCGCCTTCGACGCCGCGGCCATCGCCGCCCTGCTGCAGCAGCGCACCGAGGTGCTGACCGAGATCCCCGAGAAGCTGGACTTCTTCGACGAGCTGCCCGCCTACGGCACCGAGCTCTTCGTGCACAAGAAATCCAAGTCCGACGAGGCCTCCTCCCGTGAGGTGCTGCAGAAGCTCCTGCCCATGCTCGAGGAGCTGGCCGTCTGGGATAACGAGGGCCTTCTGGCCGCGATGACGAAGCTGGCCGAGGAGATGGGCGTCAAGAACGCCAAGGTCATGTGGCCTGTGCGCATCGCGGCGGCGGGCAAAGCCGTCACGCCGGGCGGCGCGACCGAGATCGCCAGTATCCTCGGCCGGGAGGAAACGCTGCGCCGCATCCGCATCGCGCTGGAAAAGCTCGGGTAAACAGTTTTCAGTTTTCAGAAAACGCTTCTCTCGCGGAATAACAAAAATTGCATACAGACAGAACGCCTCTTTTGGGAAAGAATAACCCGAAAGAGGTGTTTTTTATGCGAAGAAGAACCAAAATCTTACTGATATGCGGCACGCTGGCCGCCGTGACGGCCTTCGGCGGCTGGGCGGCGGCGCAGAACGCCGGGCTGCGCTATCACCGCGGCGACGCCGAGCGCATCTCCGCGAGCAGCTTTGAGGAGACGGTGCGCGCGGTGGACGCGCTCGCCGAAGCGCTGCACAAGAGCGTCTACGCGACCGACGGCGGCATGTGCGCCCGCGTCTGCGGCGAGGCCTACGCCGAGGCCAGCGCCGCCGGGAGCGCAATGCTCGCCCTGCCCTTCGCCACGCAGGAGCTGGAGCAGCTCGCCGCCTTTCTGAACATCGCCGGCGATTACGCGATCTCCCTCTGCCCTTCCGCGGCCTCCGAAGGCTTTTCCGAGGAGGAGCTGGCGCATCTGCGCACGCTCTCCGACGCCGCGGCGGACTTCTCCGAGAGCCTGCGCGGGATGCAGCAGGACCTGAACGCGGGCGATGTGCGGCTCGACAGCCGGGAAAAGCGCCTGCGCAACGTGGGCGAGGAGACGGGCGTCCCTCTCTCGGCGCGGCTGCTGGACTATCAGGCGGGTCTCACGCCGATGGAGAAGTTCTCCTACGACGGGCGCTACGGCTGTGAGAAGACCCCGAAGGCCGGCTATATGACCGAGGAGGAGATGCAGCGCGCCGCGGCGGACTTTCTCGGGATCGAGCCGGACGCGCTGACGCTCCTGTACCGCTACGAGGGCAGCGAGGGCCGCCGCTGCTACCGCTTTGAGGACAGCTTTCTCTGCGTCAGCCGCCGCGGCGTGGAGAGCATGAGCCGGCCGCGCCTCGTCAGCGACGTGAATCTCTCCGAGGCGGAGGGGCGTGAAGCCGCGGAGTCTTTTCTGACACAGCACGGCTATGAGGGCCTGGTGCCCGCCGGGGCGGAGGACCTCGGCGGCGTTCTGCGCCTGCGATACTGCAGCAGTCAGGACGGAGCCGACTGTCCGGACAACGCGGTCACGGTCTCCGTCGCGCTCGACGACGGCTCGATCTGCGGTTTCAGCGCGGAGGACTACTGCAGCGAGGAGGCGCAGGTCCGCTGGCTCGTGGATGAGGGGAGCGCGGCGGCCGCCCTGCCCGAGAGCCTGACGCTGCGGGAAACGCGCAGACTCATCTGCAAGAGCCCCGGTCAGCGGGATACGGCCTGCTACGCCTTCTTCTGTCAGGATGCCGAGGGCCGCGGCGTGACCGTCTATGTGGACGCCGCCACCGGCCGCCAGTGCCGCATCGAATTCTGACAGGCCCCGGAAACTTTCTCCCTCCTTTTGCGTCGAAATACTTGCGAATCATGCAGGGAAGCGCTAAAATACAGAAAAAGGGGGGCTGCATCATGAAAGCCTTGAAGAAAAGTATTTGCCTGCTGCTGGCGTTTTCGCTGCTGGCGCTCGCCGCCTGCGGCAGCTTTACGCCCCGTATGGCCACGGCTCTGAAAAAGATGAGCGTGCTGCAGAGCTTCCATTCGGACACGACGCTGAACGCGGAGTTCAGCCTGTCCCTGCTGGGGCAGGAGCTTCCGCTGGAGCTCAAGGCGCACGCCGCGGGCGACCATCAGATAGAGCCCGCGCTCAACGCCATGACGCTGGATCTTGAGGTCTGGGATTTCTCGCAGCAGCTTCTGCTCTTCACGCATCAGGAGGACGGCGAACTGAAGGTCTCCGTCTCCATGGATGAGGGGAGCACCTGGATGCATCAGACGATAAGCTCCGAGTCCTCCGACGCCGATCAGACCGGGACGACCATCGATTCCAGCCGGCTGCTGGCGCTCGCCCTCGCGCTGTCCAAGAGCTTTGAAGAGACAGAGAGCGGAGACGGCAGCCTCATCAGCTATGAGGGCGTGGTCCCCGCGGAAATGGTGCAGGAGATGCTGCGTATGACCGGCGCGCTTGAAAAGCTGTCGGAGGCGGCCGGACTGGAGTTGGACGAAAGCGTTCTCTCCACCGTCGGCGGCGTGCCCGCCTCCGTGGCCATCGACAAGGAGAGCGGCATGCTCGTCCGTCTCCGTCTGGATCTGACGCAGGCGCTTTCCGGTCTGACGGATCAGCTCCTGCTGCAGCTGCTGGCGCAGAGCGGGCTCGGCTTTGAAGACGCGTCGCTTTCGATCTCCCGGCTCGAAGTCGTCACCGAGTTGTCGCAGTTCGACGCTGTGACCGTCGTCCCGCCGGCGATGTAAGCCCGAAACAAAACAGGGCCTGTACGGATCTCTCCGTACAGGCCCTGTTCAGACTGTAGACAAACCCATACAGAGCAAGTCGGACTCGCATGGGGAGAGCGCGAGAGGGGACGGTAATCCCCTTTCGCGGTACAATCTGTGCAACGGAAGTTCCCATTTTTGCTGTTCAAGCTGTCGACACTTTGTCGACAGCTTGAACAGGGCCTGTACGGATCGCTCCGTACAGGCCCTGTTTCGTTTGTGTCAGTGTTTTATCTGCAGACGAGCTCGTCGTCCTGCACGTCGATGGTCAGGGTGCTGCCGGCGGCCAGATCGCCGCGCAGGATCGCGCGGGCGATCAGGGTCTCCACGCTGCTCTGCAGGTAGCGGCGCAGCGGGCGTGCGCCGTAGAGCGGATCGTAGCCGCGCTCGATGATGAGCGCCCTGGCGTCGTCGGTGATCTCCAGCTTCAGGCTGCGCTCGGCCAGGCGCTGCCGCAGGGACTCCACCATGATGTCGATGATGCCGGTCAGGTTCTCCTTCGTCAGGGGCCTGAACAGGATCGTCTCGTCCAGACGGTTGAGGAATTCCGGCCGGAAGCTGCGGCGGAGCTCTCCCATGACCATGGCCTGCGCCTGTTCGGAGATGCTGCCGTCGGGTTCGATGCCGTCGAGCAGGTACTGGCTGCCGAGGTTCGAGGTCAGGATGATGATGGTGTTCTTGAAGTCCACGGTGCGGCCCTGGGAGTCGGTGATGCGGCCGTCGTCGAGGATCTGCAGCAGGATGTTGAACACGTCCGGGTGGGCCTTCTCGATCTCGTCGAAGAGCACCACGCTGTAGGGCTTGCGGCGCACGGCCTCGGTCAGCTGGCCGCCCTCGTCGTAGCCAACGTATCCCGGAGGCGCGCCGATCAGCCGCGAGACGGAGAACTTCTCCATATACTCGCTCATGTCGATGCGCACGATGTTGTGCTCGTCGTCAAACAGGCTCTCTGCCAGGCTCTTGGCCAGCTCCGTCTTGCCCACGCCCGTGGGGCCGAGGAACAGGAAGGAGCCGATGGGGCGGTTCGGGTCGGCGATGCCGGCGCGGGAGCGGAGGATGGCCTCCGTCACCTTCTGCACGGCCTCGTCCTGCCCGACGACCCGCTTGTGCAGCTGCTCGTCCAGATGCAGGATCTTTTCGCGCTCGCCCTCCATGAGCTTTTGAACCGGGATGCCCGTCCACTTGGCGACGATGCCGGAGATCTCCTCCTCGGTGACGGTATCGTGCACCATGGAGTTCTGCCTGCTGTCCTCGGAGAGCTTCTCCGCCTCCTGAAGCTTCCGCTCGAGCGCGGGCAGCTCCGAATAGCGCAGGCGCGCTGCGGTCTCGTACTCGTAGCGCAGCTGGGCGTTCTCGATGTCCGCGTGCATCTTCTCGATCTCGGACTTGAGGCGCTTGACCTCGTCCACGCTGTTCTTCTCCGCCTCCCAGCGGGATTTCATGGCGTTGAACTGGTCTTTGAGGTTTGCCAGCTCCTCCCGCAGCTTACTGAGCCGCTCCTGACTGAGCTGGTCCTCCTCCTTCTTGAGCGCCATCTCCTCGATCTCCATCTGCATGATCTTGCGGCGGATATCGTCGAGCTCGGCGGGCATGGAGTCGATCTCCGTGCGGATCAGGGCGCAGGCCTCATCCACCAGGTCGATGGCCTTGTCGGGCAGGAAGCGGTCGGTGATGTAGCGGTGGGAGAGGGTCGCCGCGGCGACAAGGGCGTTGTCGTGGATGCGCACGCCGTGGTAGACCTCGTAGCGCTCCTTCAGGCCGCGCAGGATGGAGATCGTATCCTCCACCGTGGGCTCGTCCACCAGCACCGGCTGGAAGCGCCGCTCCAGCGCCGCGTCCTTCTCGATATACTTGCGGTATTCGTCCAGCGTCGTCGCGCCGATGCAGTGCAGCTCGCCGCGCGCCAGCATGGGCTTGAGCAGGTTGCCGGCGTCCATGCTGCCCTCGGTTTTGCCGGCGCCGACGATGTTGTGCAGCTCGTCGATGAAGAGGATGATGCTGCCCTCGGACTTGCGGATCTCCTCCAGCACGGCCTTCAGGCGCTCCTCAAACTCGCCGCGATACTTGGCGCCGGCGATCAGCGCGCCCATGTCCAGCGAGAAGATGGTCTTGTCCTTCAGTCCCTCCGGCACGTCCCCGCGCACGATGCGCTGGGCCAGGCCCTCGGCGATGGCGGTCTTGCCGACGCCGGGCTCGCCGATCAGGACGGGGTTATTCTTGGTCTTACGGGAGAGGATGCGGATGACGTTGCGGATCTCGTTGTCGCGGCCGATGACCGGGTCGAGCTCGTTTTCCCGCGCGCGCTTGACCAGGTCGGTGCCGTACTTTGAGAGCGCGTCGTAGGTGCTCTCCGGGTTGTCGCCGGTGACCGGGGCGGTCTTGACCTTGCTCAGCTCGGCGGTGAAGGCGGCCTTCGTGATGCCGTGATCGGCGAAGATGCGCTTGATGGCCGGCGTCGCCGCGGCGAAGAGGCCGATCATCAGGTGCTCCACGGAGGTGTACTCGTCCCCCATAGCTTTGGCGGCCTTCTCGGCGGCGTTGAGCACGCGGCTCGTCTCGGAGGACAGATAGACTTCCGCGCTCTGCCCCACCTTGGGCAGTTGGGAAATGGCGGTGTCGAGCTCCGCCAGCACGGCGTTGCAGTCCACGCCCATCTTGCCGAACAGCGAGGGGATCAGTCCGCCGTCCTGATCGACAAGCGCGTAGAGCAAATGCTCCGGCGCAATGTAGTTGTTGCGGTTTTCCTGAGCCATGGCCTGCGCGGTCTGCACAGCCTCCAGGCTCTTTTGCGTGTAATTGTTGGCGTTCATAACAACACCTCCCAAAAGGAAGATTTAAAGTCGCTTTTGTAGGGGACGGCGTCCTCGACGTCCCGCAGCAGCTTTTTGATTAAATATGGATCTTTGCGCTTCTCATGTGCGAGAAGTAGGCGGCCTCGACCTCGTGGGCGTCCAGCCGCCCGCTCAGGTAGTTTTTGAGCAGCCGGTCGAAGAGCTTGATGTACTCGGACAGGGCCGCGGCCAGCTCGTCGCTCGTGCAGTCGTGATCGGGCACGGCGATCGAGCGCACGAACTTGCCGTCGTAGAGGGCGTATTCGATCTTCGCGCCGGTCAAGGGGCGCAGGTGCGCGTCCTCGATCTGCTTCCACAGGCGGAAGAAATCGGTCATGGCCTCGATCAGCCCGGCGGACTGGGTGCGGAAGACCACGCTCAGCTCGCCGATGGCCTCTCCTCCGCCGCGGTACAGCTCCACCTCATACTTGACCGTGGGGCGGTACTTGTATTCCAGCGAGCTCTTGAGCGACATGGAGAAGCTGTTGGGCGCGAAGAAGGGCACCAGATCCCGCGACGGGCTCATCAGCTGCTCGATGGCGGAGAGCACATCGTTGATCCGCCGCTCCGGCGTGGTGTAGTTCACGTACTCGGCCAGGATCTGGTTGATGAGGTTGGAGCGGTTGGTGCCCATGCGGTGGGCCAGCGCGTCCACCTCCCGCACGACCTCGTCGTTGAGCATCAGGCTGTACAATGTCTTTTTCACAGCAGTCACCTTTTTCCAAACGGCGCCGCGCGCACAGCGCCGCTTTGTTTTCTGTGGTCCCAGTATAATGCAGGTTTACAACTTTGTCAAGTGTTAAATATAAATTTATATGCAAATTATATATGAACAATTCGGCAATGCAGCACTTGATTTTTCATCGAGGATTGGGTATAATGGCGGAGCAATTAAACATCCGGAGGGTTACTCAAGTGGTCGAAGAGGCGTGACTCGAAAACGTGTGACCATTTTGGAAGCCTCTCCCGAAAATGTCCTGATTTTTCAAGGCTTCCGAGGCATCGTGCCGCAGAAAACTTTCCGGTTTT
>CACYXC010000058.1 GCA_902778285.1 Oscillospiraceae bacterium
AACCCAGCGCCGAGTGGTTCCTCCGCAACAGCTATTTCATCTGGCGTTTTATGATCGACAAGCGGTATCAGGGGAAAGGCTACGGCCGGGAAGCCATGAAGCTGGCGCTGGATTTCATCCGCACCTTCCCCGCTGGGGAAGCAAGGTACTGCTGGCTGTCTTATGAACCTACGAATGAAAGGGCGAGAAAGCTGTATCTCTCCTTCGGCTTTGAGGAACACCCCGAGCATTACGAAGAAGGAGAAGAAATGCCCGCGATCTTAAAGCTGTAAAGCGAATCGTTGGAAGAAATACGATCAGCAGTTAAAGAGTGAGGGAACTGCAAAGTAGAACGCCGAAAACCAAGCAAACACCATGGTTTCCGACAGCAAGCTGCATGAGTACGGCCTCAAAGCCGCGCGTCGTGCCCCAGGTCGCAAACAAGTTTGCTCCCCGCTTTGGCTGCAAACCCGCCCCCGGCGGGTTTGCTTAACGCGTCGCGCCCCAGTTCTCGAAGCGCTGATCGGTATATCAGAACAGCCAAAAGTCCCGGAAACTCAACAGTTTCCGGGACTTTTCTGTTGACAGGGGACGGCGGGTGTGGTATCTTGCATGTGGAAATGATCTGCGCAAGCAGATCGGAAAGGATCAAAACCGATGATTCAGAAATCTATCGTCAGATAACTGAATAGAGGCGCAGAGCATGTTAGAGGGGCGTGCCTCTCGGGTTTCGTGCGCCGTTTTTGAGTAACTTTCGAATAGTGGGAAACGCAGGACGCAGCCACAGACGGGAGCTGCTTCGCTGCGGTATTTTTATGCCCTTTTTCGGAAACAGACTGATTTCGAAACTGCGATGAAAATACATTCAAACAACTAACATTAGGAGAAAAAATCATGAAAGAAGAAATCAAGGAAAAACTGGAAACCGCCGCTGTGGTCGTCTTCTCCCCGGTCCTGGCGCTGGCCAATGGTGCCGTGACGGCGATCAGGCGATCAACCGGAAATATATCAAAAAACCGCTGGGGCAGTTTATCGAAGTCGATGGACACAGAATGAGCGTCCTGGTGACCGGCCAGGGGGACCGCACGATCGTGTTCCTGCCGGGATTGAGCCGGACCTGCCCGATCCTGGATTTTAAGCCGCTGTTCACCCAACTGAAAGATCGGTTCAAAATCGTGGTCCCCGAAAAGTTTGGATATGGACAGAGCGACATTGTGAGAGAAAACCGGGATTATGAGACCATCGTGGAACAGTACCGGAAAGCGCTGTCTGTCCTGCAGATCAAGCCGCCGTACATCCTGTGCGCCCATTCGCTGAGCGGACACGACGCGGAGATCTGGGCGCAGAAGTATCCGGAAGAAGTGGAGGCGTTTATCGGGATCGACGCGAACATAGCCAACTGCCCGGAGATCAATTTCAATTATGATCGACTGTGGTGGGAGGATAGATTCCTCGAGCGGTTTTACAGCATCACGGGATACGTCCGTACCGCCGACCTGTACGGACTCGACAAAGCGCTTACCAAAAAAGAGGTGCGCATCCTGAAAGAGCTGGAGGTCAGAAACACCGGAAACTATGACGTCTACAGTGAAGAGAAAAATTACCTGGCGGCGCATGCGCTGATCAACAGCAGGCCGATGCCGACCCAGCCGACCCTGCAGTTCGTGGACACGCCCGAATGGTATAAAGACGGCGTTGCCCAACCCCATGAAAAGGGCGAGTGGGATGATTACGAGATCGCCTGGGTCAAAGCCCATGAGGATTTTGCCGCCGCCTCGCTCAACGGGAAAGTGCTCTACTACACCAGCGGCCATGTCATGCATCACTACGACTACGTCAAAATGGCAGGAGAGATCAAAGAATTCTTAAACGCGGAGAAATGAAGTTAATGAGTGAGGGAACTGAGGATGTCTAAGCTCGAAAACCAAGTAAATACAAGGGTTTCGGGCAAAAAGTTTCGCGAGTACGGTCTCAAAGCCGCCCGCCGCGCTCCGCAGTTCTCGAAGCGTTAAGGTCAAGCTTATATGGGCTGTTCTCCGGCAGCGTCTGTTTCTTACCGGCGGGCGGCCCATTTCCATCGCGCCGCGAAGCGGCCCGCAGGGCGCTTCGCCCGCCGCGCTCCGCAGTTCTCGAAGCGCTGATCAAAAAGCGACCAACAGACAGACAGCCCTTTTGGGCTGTCTGTTTTTTTACGGCGGACGCTGAACGAGATCAGAATACAAAAAATTGTGTACCGCAATGGTTCCCGGGTTTTTATGCCAATCCCGTTGCTGTTGACAAAGGTGCCAGAGACGGTTTATTATAATAACCGTTACATAACGATAATTACAAAATAAAGGAGGCTCTCGCATGCCGCCCAAAACAAGAGTTACGGCAGAGATGATCGTTGATGCCGCGGTGGAGGTAGTCCGTCAAAGCGGCTTTGAGAGCATCAATGCCCGGACGGTTTCCGGGCAGCTGCACTGCTCCACCCAGCCGGTGATGTATCATTTTTTGACTATCGACAGCCTGAAGAAAGCTGCCTATAAGCGGGTCGATCAACTGCACTCCGAATATTTGATGAACACGCCTCCCGGGCAGGACCCGATCCTTGGGATCGGCCTGAACTATGTCCGTTTCGCCGCGGAAGAGCCGCAGCTGTTTCGCTTCCTGTTTCAGTCCGGATATGCGGAGGAGAAAAATCTGCTGGAAATGGTGGACTCTGAGGAACTGGTCCCGGTGCTGGAAGCCATGCGGGAAGGAGCGGGGCTGAGCCTGCAGAAAACCAGAAATGTATTCATCACGGTGGCGTTGTTTGCCCATGGATACGCCAGCATCATCGCCAACAACCATCTGGAATATGACGAAAAGCTGATCGCGGAACACCTTGAGTGCACGTGGAACGGCGCGGTCCTCGCGGCGGCATCTTCCGCGGATGGCTGGAAAGAAAGAATAAGGAGAGAGAATGATGCTTGATTCAATGAAAAAAGACAAGGTCAAGATAATTACCCTCGTCGGAATGGCCGTCATGATCATTGCGGTCACGGTCAAAGCGGCGACATCCTCCGTAATTGCCGCCGCTGCGATCCACATCGCGGGACTGGCGGGCTTCTTCCTCGTCGAGGGGATTGAAAAAACGCCCGATTCCGAATCCGGGCTCAGCTTCAAGCGCTTCTTTTCGGATCTGAAAAAGCCGGGCGTGATCCCGCTGATCCTGCTTATGCTCGTGCTGACCCCTGCCGAAATGCTGCTGAGCAAGGCGGTGTTCGGCAGAGCCTATGTAGACCATGTGCTGGGGCGGGTGGAGGTAACCGGTCTGGACCAGCTTCCGCTGCTGCTGTTTACGCAGATCGTTTCCGTTCTCGGGGAAGAGATCGAATACCGCGCGTTTTTCGTGGGAAAAGGCAGCAGGCACTTTTCGTTCTGGCCGGCGGCCATCGTCGGCGCCGTGCTCTTTGCCGCGGCGCACTATGCAGCAGGCAATGCGGGGGTCGTTGCGTGGGATCTTGGCGGCATCTTTATCGATGCGATCCTTTTTGCGATCCTGTACCGCAGGACCGGCAACTGCCTGATCAGCTTTATTCCGCATTTCCTCAATAACATGATCGGATTCTTCCTCGTGCCGGTCCTGTTCGGGTAAAAAGGATAAGGGTAAAGCAAATAGGGGAGGGCCTGTGCGCACAGCGCCGTCTTCCGGCGTTCCCCGAAGCGTCGAAATGGCAAAGCTCCGCAGAAACATATGGTTTCTGCGGAGCTCAAGCTGTCGACAAAGTGTCGACAGCTTGAGAGGCAAAAATGGGAACTTCCGAAAAAGCTCCCATTTTTGCACAGATTGTACCGCGAAAGGGGATTTGTTCTGTATGGGTTTGTCTACAGTCTGAGCTCCGCAGAAACATATGGTTTCTGCGGAGCTTCTACTATTCGGATGTACACGATTTTTCAGGAAAACGATTCACGATCGCTCTCTTGCCTGAGCTCCTCTCCCGCGAGGGCGTTGACAAGGTTGGACTTGCCGACGCCGGATGAGCCGAGGAATACCACCGTTTCCGCGCCCTGTCAATCCGAACGCGGGCTCCGACGGCCTGCAAAAAAACTCAAATTCATATCCCCCCGGGGGGCTTGCGCGCGAAAAAAGCGGAAGCTATACTGAATGCACAGAATTTTTGCAGCGAAGAGGTGCTCTGTATGCATATGGCAGACGCGCTGCTGGCTCCCGCCGTCGCCGCGACGATGTACGTCGCGTCCGGCGCCGCGGCCGGCGTTTCCATCCACAAGCTGAGAAAGGACGACGAGCCCCAGAAGCTGCCCGTGATGGCGGTCACGGCCGCGCTGGTCTTCGCGGGACAGATGATCAACTACACCATCCCCGGCACCGGCTCCTCCGGCCACATGTGCGGCGGCATGCTGCTCTCCGCCCTGCTCGGTCCTCAGGCGGGCTTTTTGTCCATGATCGTCATCCTCGCGATCCAATGTCTCTTCTTCGCCGACGGCGGCCTGATGGCGCTGGGGGCCAATATCTGGAACATGGCCTTCTACGGCTGCTTCGTCGGCTATTATCTGATCTGGCGCCCGATCATCCGAAGCGGCTTGTTCGGCGAGGGCAAGGGCGCCGAACGTGCGCGCATCATCGCCGCGTCCGTCATCGGCTGCGTCGTCACGCTGCAGCTCGGCGCCTTCTCCGTCGTGTTGGAGACCAGCCTCTCCGGCATCACCGAGCTGCCCTTCGGCGCCTTCGTGGCGCTCATGCAGCCCATCCACCTGGCCATCGGCCTCGTCGAGGGCCTGGTCACCGCGGCGGTGCTGCTGTTCGTGTATGAGTCCCGCCCGGAGCTGCTGCAGGACGTGCAGGCCGAGCCGGGCGAGGGCGGCAAGCGCTCCTTCGCGAGCGTGATTGCCGTTCTGGCCGTCGTCGCGCTGCTGGTCGGCGGCGGACTGAGCCTGCTGGCCAGCTCCAACCCCGACGGGCTGGAGTGGGCGCTCTTCGGCAACGCCGAGGAGGGCTACAGCGAGAACATGGGTCTGGACGAGGAGAGCTTCGGCATCGAGAGCGCCGCGGCCGAAAAGGCCGGCGCGATCCAGGAGGCGACCTCCTTCCTGCCGGACTACGCCTTTGCCGACAGCGACACGCCCGTGGGCACCACGGTCTCCGGCGTCGTGGGCTCCGCCCTGGTGGCTCTGGTCGCGGTGCTGATCAGTCTGGCGGGCGGCTTCTTCCGCAGGAAAAAGAACGGGTGAATGCACAGAACTTCCCGAAAGCGTTGTACGTTATAAAGAGATACGGATTGCCACGCCAGTGTGAGCACTGGCTCGCAATGACATTTTTGATCTGCAGGATCATATGATCTCTGCACCAAAACCAAAGCTTGTCATTGCGAACCAGTGACCGATGCTGCTGGTGCGGCAATCCGTTTTTCCCGCCATCCGGGAGGCTTGCCCCATCAGCAGGGCCGTGTTGCATTCCCATGCGGAAGGCGCTATAATAAACTGATTTTACACAATGGAAGCGGAACTATGAACAAAATGGAGAAAGCGCTGCACGAGCTGAGCGAGATGGACGATCTGGCGGCGCAGGATTCGCCGGTCCATCGGCTGCATCCGACGGCGAAACTCCTCAGCACAATCGCATATATCGCCGTGGTCGTCTCCTTCGGCAAGTATCAGCTCGGCGCGCTGGCGCCGATGCTGCTCTGGCCGGTGCTGCTGTTTCAGGTCAGCGGCGTCTCCGTGCGGACCTGCTTTTACAAGCTGCGCATCGTGCTGCCGCTGGTGATGGCCGTGGGGCTCTTCAACCCCTTCTACGACCGCGCGCCGATGCTTTATCTGGGCGGCGTGGCCGTGTCGGGCGGCGTTGTGTCGATGCTGACGCTGATGCTCAAGGGTTTGCTGTGCCTGATGGCCTCCTTCCTGCTGATGGCGACGACAGGGATCGACAGTCTCTGCGCTTCGCTGCGGCGGCTGCACGTGCCCGGCATGCTGGTGACGCTCCTGTTGCTGACCTACCGCTACGTGGGCGTGATGACGGAGGAGCTCGCCGTCATGACCGACGCCTATCACCTGCGCGCGCCGGGGCAGAAGGGCATCCACGTCTCGGCCTGGGGCTCCTTCCTGGGCCAGCTGCTGCTGCGCAGCATGGACCGCGCGCAGGAGCTCTACGGCAGCATGCTGCTGCGCGGCTACCACGAGCATTTCCACTACGCGCCCGTCCGGCCCTTCGCCCTGCCCGACGGCGTCTATACGCTTGGCTGCGCGCTCGTGTTTCTGCTGCTGCGCCGCGTGGACATTTCGCAGCTTCTGGGAAGCCTGCTTGTGAGGTGAGAAGGATGATCGAGTTTCAGCATGTGAGCTTTGCCTACGAAAAGGGCAGAAGCGTGATAGAGGACCTCTCGTTCCGCATCGGCGACGGTGAGTCCGTCGGCCTGATCGGCGCAAACGGCGCCGGCAAGTCCACAGTCATGAAGCTGATGCTCGGCCTGCTCGCCGGCGAGGGGAAGATCCTCGTGGACGGGTCGGAGCTCAATCGCGCCAATCTCAGTCAGATCCGGCGAAAGCTCGGCTTTGTGCTGCAGAACTCCGACAACCAGATGTTTATGCCCACTGTCTATGAGGACATGATGTTCGGCCCGCTCAACTACATGCTCAGCCGCGAGGAGGCCGAGCGGCGGGTGGACGCCGTGCTGGAGCGGCTGGGCCTGCAGGCGCTCAAGCACCGGCACAACCACAGGATCTCCGGCGGCGAAAAGCGCATGGCCGCGATCGCCACGGTGCTGGCGATGGAGCCGGAAACGATCCTGATGGACGAGCCGACTTCCGCCCTCGACCCCTATAACCGCCGCATCGTCATCAACACGATCCGCGAGCTCGGGCAGACGAAGCTGATCTCCTCCCACGATCTGGACATGATCCTGGACACCTGCGACCGGGTGATCCTCCTGTCCGAGGGGCGGATCGCGGCGGACGGCCCGGCGGAGCGGGTCCTGCGCGACCGGGCGCTGCTGGAGGCGCACCATCTGGAGCTGCCGCTGCGCCTGGCCTGAAGGCCATACAGCGATGATACGGAAACCCTCCGGGACCCGAAGTCCCGGAGGGTTTATCTGTTTATTTCGCTTCTCCGCCGGTCTGGGGCCGGGGCTTGTGGTAACGGCGGCGGCGCTTGCGGGCCGCGGCCTGAGCGGCCCCCTCCGCCTTGGGCGCGGGGGCGGCCTCGACCGGGCGGGGCTCCACCTTCAGGGGCTTGACGCTGGCCTTGCCGGGCTTCTGGCCTTTCTTCGGCTTCTGCTCCCCGCTCTCTCGGCTCTCGCTCTTGTCCTGCGGCTTCGGGGCGGGGGCGCCATCCGCGGCGGGCTTTTTCCCGCCGCGGCCACCGCGGCGGTTCTTCTTCGGCTCGGCAGGCTTTTCGGCCTTCTCCGGCGCCTTGGGCGCGGACTCGGCGGGCTCCTTTTCGGCGCCGCCCTTTCCCTTCCCGCGGCGGCGACGGGAGCCGGACTTCTTCTCGCCGCCCTCGTCCGCCTCCTTCGCGGCGGGCACGGAGGGCTCGGGCACGACCAGCACGGGGATGGCCCACTCGTCCACCTTCTCTTCCTCTTCCTCCTCCGCAGGCGGCACATAGTGCAGTACATGGGGCGGCTCCTCCCCGTCCTTGGGGCGGCCGCCGGGCACGGCGCAGAGCTCGTTCGCGGTGTAGAGATGCAGCGAGTCGTCCTTCTCGTCGTCCAGCCGGACCTTCACGGTCTGGCGCAGGAGATTGACGGACACGGCGGTGCCGTAGCCGTCCTTGGTCTCGACAAAGGCCCCCTGCTTGGGCACCTTCTTGATCAGATCCTCATAGGCCTCCTGCTCGTAGCGCAGGCAGCACATCAGCCTGCCGCAGCTGCCGGAGATCTTCGTGGGGTTGAGGGAGAGGGACTGCACCTTCGCCATCTTTGTGGACACCGGCTGGAACTCGTCCAGGAACTGGTGGCAGCAGTAGGGCCTGCCGCAGATGCCGATGCCGCCGATCATCTTGGCCTCGTCGCGCACGCCGATCTGCCGCAGCTCGATGCGGTTGCGGAAGATGCCGGCCAGATCCTTGACCAGCTCGCGGAAGTCCACGCGCCCGTCGGCGGTGAAGAAGAACATGGTCTTGTTCCCCTCGAAGTTGCACTCCACGTCCACCAGCTTCATCTCGAGCCCGTGCTCGGCGATCTTTTTCTGGCAGATCTCGAAGGCCTCTTTCTCGCGCTTTTTGTTCAGCTCCGCCACGCGCAGATCGTCCGCCGTGGCGACGCGGGCCACCGGGCGCAGCGGCTGCACCACGGCGTCGTCCTCGACGGGGTGGTTGCCGCGCACGACCTCGGCGATCTCCAGACCCTTGGAGGTCTCGACGATCACCTTGTCGCCGGTTTTGATGTCGAGCTTGTTCGGGGAGAAATAATAGCTCTTGCCCCGGTTTTTGAATTTGATACTGACTACATCAACCAATGTGTGTTTCCTCATTTCCGCTGCCGTCGACGGCGTCCACCGACAGCAGGCCAAAGATATGTTTGACGCCGACGTTGACCCGCAGCATGGCGAGACAGCGCTCGCTGAGCGCGTGCAGGCGGGCGATCGCCGCGGGAGACATGCCGAGATCGTCCTCCCTGCGGCAGAGCATCTCCGCGCAGAGGTGTGAGACGCTCGCAAGAAAGGCCGCGGCCGCGCGGATGTCGCCGCTCTCGTTCTTCGCGCACCAGAGGCAGAGGGCCGCCGCATCGCCCCGCGAGACGGTCCTGACAAAGTCCGCCGCCAGCTTCCGCGTCTCCTCGTCCTCCGGCGCCTCGCCCCCGTTGACCGCGATCTCCGCGCAGCGGGAGCGCACCGTGGGCAGAAGCTGTCGGGGATTGAGCGCGCACAGCAGGAAGATTACGCCCGCGGGCGGCTCCTCCAGCAGCTTGAGCGCCGCGTTCTGGGCCGGGATGTTCATCGTGTCCGCGTCCTCGATCAGGTAGACCTTGCGCTCGCTCTCGTTGGGCAGCACCACCGCGTCCGCCGCCATTTCGCGGATCTGGTCCACGGTGATCTCCCGCCGGAGCCGGCCCTTGCCGTCCTCCAGCCGCCGGACCGTGATGATGTCCGGGTGGACGCCGGCCGCGGCCTTGCGGCAGGCGCGGCAGACGCCGCAGGGCACGTCGCCCGCGGCGCGGCAGACCGCGGCGGCTGCGATCTCCTCCGCCCGCTGCCGACTCAGCGCCGGATCGGCGGAGGAAACGATATAGGCGTGGCTGAGGCGCGCGGCGTCGTGGATACGAAAGGCCATGTCTTCCTCCGGTCTGACGGGATGCGGATACTTTCAATCAATATATTTTACAGGTTTTCTCCCGCTTAGTCAACCGAATCTTTCCGCTGCGCCGGAAAACCGATCTTTGGGTTGTCAGCGCGGGGCCGCTGTGGTAGAATATGGGACATAATGATTATCGGATAGCGAAATCAATCAAAGATTCGATTGATTTCGCTGCCAAACGACAAGTTTGGCAGCGAATGATTCTTTGAATCATTCGCCCGATGCTCATTGCAATGAATATATGGCAAAACAGCTGGCTTTTCGCCATCTTATAGTCATTATGAAAAAGACACGGAAAATCCTGCTTGCGCTGGCAGTCGCCGTATTCGGAGGGCTGATGCTCTTCTTCAGCGTCTCGCCGCGGACCGATCTACCGGCCCCGACTTTGGAGCCGGCTGTTTCCGTGCCCGCGGAGACCGCCGAGCCCACGCCGGAGCCGACGCCCGGCCCGGATTACAGCGCCCTGCTGCGATTCTCCGAGGTCATGGTGAAAAACCGGGCCACGCTCTGCGTGGACGGCATGTTCCCCGACTGGATCGAGCTGGAGAACATCTCGGACGGGGACCTGTCCCTCGCGGGCTGGACCCTCTCGGACGCGGAGGGCGCCGGACGCCATCCGATCCCGGAGACCTCGCTCGCGCCGGGCGAGCTGCTGCTCCTGCCCTGCGGGGACGAGCTGGGCTTCTCCCTCTCGGAGGAGGAGACGCTGCTCCTCTTCGCGCCGGATGGCAGCGTACAGGACCGCCTGCTCTGCAGGGAGGAGAGCGACCGCTCCCTTGTCCGCGGAGAGGAGGGGAGCTTTGCGCTCTGCGCCTGGCCGACGCCGGGCTATCCCAACGACGCCGCGGGCTACGAGGCCTTCTGCGTCGAGCGGGAGGAGAGCTCCCCGCTGCTCATCGCCGAGGTCATGGTCTCCAACGAGCTCACGCCGATCGTCAACGGCAGGTGCTTTGACTATGTGGAGCTGCGCAACAGCTCGGAGGAGCCGCTGGAGCTTGCGGGCTGGTGCCTGAGCGACAATGTGGAAGAGCCGGAGCGCTGGCGCTTCCCGGAGTCGACGCTCGCGCCCGGCGAGCGGCTGCTGATCGCCTGCGATGAAGACAGCGCCGCGTCCGCCTCCAACACCGGCTTTTCCCTGAGCGCGGTCAGCGAGCGGCTGTACCTCTTTGCACCCGACGGGACGCTGGCCGACTTCGTCAGTCTGCACGATATCCCCATCGAGGGCAGCATGGGCCGCCTGGAAGGGGAAAAGGGCTTCTTCTATTTCACCGCGCCCACGCCGCGCCAGGCGAACGGGGAGGGCTTCCGCCGCGTCTCCGCCTGGCCCGAAACGCTGACGGCCGAGGGCGTCTACGAGGGCGTGGAGAGCGTCACGGTCACGCTCGCCGCCGCGGGCGAAATCCATTATACGGTGGACGGCAGCGCGCCGGGCCTCGATTCTCCGCTGTACGAGGGCCCCTTCAATTTGACGAGCACCGCCGTCGTTCGCGCGCTCGCCGTTGAAGACGACGCCGCGCCGAGCCGCCCCGCGAGCTTCAGCTACATTGTAAACGCCGGGCACACGCTGCCCGTGCTGAGCCTGACCGTGGACGACCGCGCCAATTTCAACCACATGTTCTACAGCGGCAGCAAGGTCCGCCGCACCGGAGCAAATCTGAGCCTCTATGACGAAAACGGCCTCGTCTTCAGCCAGGGCTGCGAGCTGCGCATGGCGGGCTGGACCAGCCTGGAGCTTGAAAAGAAGAGCATGGCGGTGGACTTCAAGGGCCGCTACGGCGGCGATCTGCGCTGCGACGTGTTCGAAAACGGCATCGACCGCTACAATTCGCTGGCGATCCGCGCCGGACAGGACTATCTGTTCAGCATCTTCCGAAACGAGCTCTTTCAGGAGCTGGCGCTCGAGGCCTCGACCTCGGTCCTCACGCAGGCCAACCGCTGGTGTGTTTTGTACGTGGACGGGGAATACTACGGCATATACTGCCTCAAGGAGGATCTGACGAAGCAGTACTACGCCTCCCATGCCGGCGTGAGCAAGGAGAGCGTGCTCAACTACAAGACGCCCGTCGTGCCGGGGACGCCATTTTATGACGACATCCTCAACTACGCGATGCAGAACGATCTGACGCAGCCCGAGAACTACCAGTATATCTGCGACCGTGTGGATATCGACAGCCTGATCGACTGGTTCCTGATCGAGAGCTACTCCTGCAACAGCGACGTGCAGGGCAATCTGCGCGTCTTCTCCTCGCCCGAAAACGGCGGGAAGTGGAGCTTCGCGCTCTACGATCTGGACTGGGCCTTCTATTACAAGGGCTGCGCCTTCTATATGCTGCTCAACGGCGACAGCAACATGCCCATGCTGCTGCACAGGCTGATCCGCAACCCCGACTTCCGCGACCGCTGTCTGCGCCGCTACGCGGAGCTGACGCAGGGGGTGCTCTCCAACGAGCATGTGCTGCAGAAGATCGACGAGTTCGTGGCGCTGCTCGAGCCGGAGGCGCCACGCGACCGGGCGCGCTGGCACAAGACCGTGAAGGACTGGTACGATCACGTCCAGCTGCTGCGCGATTTCATCATCGACAATGACTGGGCGAGGCTCAGCATCGAGCGCTTCTGCGCCGAGGCCTTTATCGGCCCGGAGGAGCGCGCCGAATATTTTGGATACTGATGGAGGGACCGAAATGGAACTCACCGCCGCAGCGCTTTCACTCAACAGCATTTTCGCCGCCTACGACGAGGCGATATTGGGCCTGATGCACCGCCTGGCCGTCTCCCTCGGCGTGGTGCTGACCCCTCTGTGCAGGCTGATCACCCTGCTGGGGGAAGAGGGCCTGATCTTCTTCGCGGCCGCGATCGCGCTGATGCTCTTCCCGCGCACGCGAAAGGCCGGCGTGTGCATGTTCGGCGCCGTCTGCTGCGGCGCGCTGATCACCAACATCATCCTCAAGGACATGATCGCCCGGCCCAGACCCTTCCAGACCGTGCCGCTCTACCGCGAGTTCTGGACCTACATCGGCGCCCCCGCCGAGGACGGCTACTCCTTCCCCTCCGGGCACGTGACCGCCGCGGCCGCGGGCATGGTCTCCCTCTGCCTGAGCCGGGGCAGGAAGTGGGTCCTGCCCGCCGTGGTCTGGGTGCTGCTGATGGCCTTTTCCCGCAACTATCTGATGGCGCACTACCCCTCGGATGTGCTCTGCGCCGCCGTGATCGGCACGATCTCCGCCTTCATCGCCTGGGGGATCACCAAGCTCATCTTCCGCCTGCTCAAGGAGCATGACGACAAGCCCTTCTGCGCCTTCGTGCTGGACTTCGACCTGCGCTATCTGCGGGACTACACCTACAAGGGCAAGCACTGACGCGCATAAAAAAGAAAGAGCGACGCAGTCGCTCTTTCTTTTTTATACGATGAAGCCGCCGCCGAGGAGGCGCTCGCCGTCGTAGAGCACGGCGGACTGCCCCGCGGCCGGGGCGCGCACCGGCTCGTCGCAGCGGAGCTTCACAAGTCCGCCCTCCGTCCACGCGGTGCAGGGCGGGTTTTCCCATTTGCTGTGCCGCACCCGCACCGTCGCGCGGATAGGCCCCGCCGGCTCGTCGATGAGCCAGTTGAAGTCCCGCGCCGTGACCTCCGTTTTGAACAGTTCCTCCCAGAGGGCGAGCTCGACACGGTTATTGGCCGCGTCGATGCGGGAGACGTAGACCTTGCGCCCGTCGACGAGGCCCGGCCTGCGCTGGCCCACCGTGTAGCGGTGGACGCCCTCGTGCCGGCCGATCACCTCGCCGTGAAAGACAAAGTCCCCCGGCGGCGGCAGCGCCGTGCGCCGCCCCAGCCAGCCGATATAGTCCTTGTCCGGGATGAAGCAGATCTCCATGCTGTCCGGCTTGTGGGCCACGGGCAGACCGAAGTCCTCCGCCAGCGCGCGTACCTGCGTCTTTTCATAGGCACCCAGAGGGAGCACCAGCCGGGAGACCTGTTCGCGCGTGAGCCTGCAGAGCATGTAGCTCTGGTCGTTGGCGGGTCGCCCCTTATAGAGCGCGCCGTTTTCCGCGCGGGCGTAGTGCCCCGTGGCGACGGCCTCCGCGCCCAGCTCGTCGGCCAGCGCCAGCAGGCTTTTGAACTTTACGGCGGGGTTGCAGAGTACGCAGGGGTTCGGCGTCTCGCCCCGGAGATAGGCCTCCGCAAAGGGGCGGCAGACCTTTTCCTCCAGCGCCGCCTTCACGTCGATCACGGTCAGGGGAATGCCGATAAACGCGGCCGTGCCGATCGCGTCTGCGCGCTCGCGCGCCCCGGCGTTGTCGAGATACAGCCCGTGCACCTCGTGCCCCTGCTGCCGCAGGAGCCTTGCGCATACGGCGGAGTCCACCCCGCCGGAAAAGCCCAGTACGATCTTCATGGTTTTCTCACCTGTCCGATTAAGGATAGCTGCACAATGCATGCCGTGTAACACATACCGGCGGCTCCTTCCGTAGGGGCGGCTATCAGCCGCCCGCCTGTCGTACACTGCGCCGGGTCTGCGGGCGCGTAATACGCGCCCCTACGGCATATCATTCGAGACATCCGGGATGCCTGTTATCTTTTTGCCTCCATATAGATCATCAGCACCGAGATGTCCGCGGGGGAGACCCCGGAGATGCGGCTCGCCTGGCCGAAGCTGGCCGGGCGGATCTTCTTGAGCTTTTCGCGCGCCTCCAGCCGCAGGCCCTGCACCGCGTCATAGTCCAGATCCGCGGGCAGCGCCCGCTCCTCCATGCGCGTGAATTCCTCCACCTGCCTGAGCTGGCGCTTGATGTAGCCCTCGTATTTCAGGCGGATCTCCGCCTGCTGCCACACCGCGCGGGGCAGCGCGGGCCGTTCGGGATCGAAGGGGGCGAGATCGGCGTAGCTCAGCTGCGGGCGGCGGATCAGATCGGCCAGAGAGCAGCCGCCTGTCACCGGCGCCGTGCCCCGCTGCTCCAGCAGGGCGTTGAGCGCCTCGGAGGGCGGGATATGGCATTGTTCCAGCCGCTGCTGCTCCGCGGCGACGGCCTCGTACTTGGCGATCACCGCCCGGTACCGCTCCTCGCTCACGAGGCCGATGCGCCGCCCGATGGCGCTCAGGCGCTCGTCGGCGTTGTCCTGCCGGTGGAGAAGCCTGTACTCGCTGCGGGAGGTCATCATGCGGTAGGGCTCGTTGGTGCCCTTGGTCACCAGATCGTCGATGAGCGTGCCGATGTAGCCGTCTGAGCGGCGCAGGAGCAGCGGCGCCTCGCCCCGGAGCTTCAGCGCGGCGTTGACGCCGGCCACAAAGCCCTGCGCCGCGGCCTCCTCGTAGCCGGAGGAGCCGTTGAACTGCCCGGCGCCGTAGAGCCCCTCGATCTTCTTGCACTCCAGCGTGGGCGTAAGCTCCGTCGGGTCGACGCAGTCGTACTCGATCGCGTAGGCGCAGCGGGTCATCTCCGCGCGCTCCAGCCCCGGGATCGTGCGCAGCATGCGGATCTGCACCTCCTCCGGCAGGGAGGAGGAGAAGCCCTGGATATAGAGCTCCTCGGTGTTGAGGCCCATGGGCTCCACGAAGAGCTGGTGCCGCGGCTTGTCCGAGAAAGTCATGACCTTGGTCTCGATGCTGGGGCAGTAGCGCGGCCCCACGCCCTCGATGACGCCGGAGTAGATCGGGCTGCGGTCCAGATTCTCGCGGATGATGCGGTGGGTCTCTTCATTCGTGTAGGTGAGGTAGCAGACCGCGCGGTTCTCGGGGACGGTATCGGTGGAAAAGGAGAAGGGCTCCGGCTCCGCGTCGCCCGGCTGGAGCTCCATCCGGGAGAAGTCCACGGTCCTGGCATTCACGCGCGGGGGCGTGCCGGTCTTGAAGCGGCGCATGCTGAGCCCCAGCGCCCGCAGGCGCTCCGCCAGCGGCCCCGCGGCCGCGAGGCCGTCCGGCCCCTCGTCGCGCAGCACCTCGCCGACGATGGTGCGCCCGGCCAGATAGGTGCCGGAGGCCACGATCACGGCCCGGCAGTCATAGACCGCGCCGGTGTGCGTCGTGACAGAACAGACGCGCCCGTCCTCCACGCCGATATCCACGATCTCAGCCTGCCGGATATGCAGATGCTCCTGCTTTTCAAGCCGGTGCTTCATGATCTCCTGATAGCGCCGCCGGTCGGCCTGCGCCCGCAGGGAGTGCACCGCCGGGCCCTTGCCGAGGTTCAGCATCCGGTACTGGATGCAGGCCTGATCCGCCGCCCGGGCCATCTCGCCGCCGAGCGCGTCCAGCTCCCGCACCAGATGGCCCTTGCCGGTGCCGCCGATGGCCGGGTTGCAGGGCATGTTGCCCACGCTGTCCAGATTCACGGTGAAGCACATGGTCTCCAGCCCCAGGCGCGCCGCGGCCAGCGCGGCCTCGATGCCCGCGTGCCCGGCGCCGATGACGGCGATATCGCATTGTCCCGCGTGAAAGCTTCTCATACGGAAAAGGCTCCTCAAAGATTCGATAGAGTCATTCACATGACTGTATGACGGCATACGCCCGGCGGCGTTTTGCCATATATTCATTGCAATGAGCATCGGGCGAATGATTCAAAGAATCATTCGCTGCCAAACTTGTTGTTTGGCAGCGAAATCAATCGAATCCTCCCGATACTCATTATAACAGGCCCGCGGTAAAAAACAAGCGAGGAAGGCCCTGTTTTACCCGCTAAATCGTGAAAAAATGGACTTGACCGTGCAGGAGATTGGGCATATAATTTATTTGTACAATTTTAAGGAAATGCCGAAATCTGATTATGGGAGGCGGAAACCATGAGCAGACAGAGAAGTCGGATTTCAATTTTGCTTTCGCTGTGCCTCTGCCTTGCCCTGCTTTGCCTTGTCCCGGCGCAGGCGGGAGCGGTCGGCACCGGCGTCATCGACCGCGTGCTGTGCTCGCTCAACTTCGAGCCGGTGGTGATGATGGAGCTGCAGTACGTCAGCGTCAGCACCTCTTCGCCCAACGCAGCGATCACCTCCGCCTGGTGGACGGACGCAAACGGCAGCGTGGTCAGCGGCCAGTTCGGCAAGGGGAACTACACCCTCCACGTCGACTACGCCGCCAACCCCGGCTACGTCTTCGGCCAGGGCATCCCCGGCTACGTCAACAACAACGGCGGCGGCGTGTCTGTCTCCGTCTCGGCCGACGGGAGCACCGCTTCCCTGCAGAAGACCTTTGAGGCGATCATCTGGACGCCGACCTCCATCAAGGACCCCACCTCCGCCTCGGCGGACTACGGCGGATGGGTCTCCTTCGCGGCCTCCAGCATGTATGCCGAATCCCATGAGTGGTATCTCGAATCCCCCGACGGGAGGAGCACCTTCCTCGTGAGTCTGAGCAACGCAAACTTCCCCACCCTGACCTATACCGGTGAGAACACGGAGCG
Source organism: Oscillospiraceae bacterium (assembly GCA_902778285.1). GTDB lineage: Bacteria > Bacillota > Clostridia > Oscillospirales > Oscillospiraceae > Limivicinus. Next base: position 16,640 of record CACYXC010000058.1, read on the forward strand.
GCTGAACCTCCACAACCTCCCGGGGGAGATCGACGGCTGGAAGGTCTTCTGCCGCCACTGGAGCGTGGACCATGTGACCTGGGCCAACTCCCGTACCGCCACCATCCACGTGAACAATATCCCCGCGCCCGAGCCGACGGCGAACATCACGCCCGTCCCGCTGACGGTGCCCACGCCGGAGCCGGAGGTCACGGCGGCCCCCGAGGCGGTCCCCGCCGTTATGGAGGAGCCGATGGTCACGGCCATCCCCGATGCGCATCATCACGAATACAAATGGCTCAATGACGACTCCTCGCACTGGCGCGTGTGCGACAGCTGCGGCGAGGTCGGAGAAAAGGAGCCGCACCTCTTCGTCTGGCATGAGACCCGCGACGCCACCGCGGAGCAGGAGGGCGAGGAGACCGGCGTCTGCAGCGTCTGCGGCTACACGGTCACGCGCTCCCTCGGCAGGGCCGATACCGCCAGCCGCTCCGCCCTCGGCCTGGGGGAGAAGCTGGGGCTCGACGGCTTTTCCGACGTGCAGATCCTGGTGGCCGGCGGCGCCGCGGCCTGCCTGCTGCTTTTGATCATCAGCTCCGCGTTCAAACCGAAGAGACGCCGCCGCAGAAGATGATTTCCGCATAGCGGCGCGGCGAAAAAGCCCTTTGGCTTTTCACCATCAGATAATCATTATAAGGAGAACGATATGAAGAAAAAAGTGATTGCCCTGCTGCTGATGACGATCCTGCTGCTGTCCGTGGGCGCCTCCGCCTTCGCCGAAGGGGAAACCGGCGTGCAGAGGGGCGATATCGTGATCATGGGCCGCTGGAACGATCAGCCCATCCGCTGGAGCGTGCTGGATCCCGCCGCCACGAATGCCGGCGAGCCCGGCGTGTTCCTGGTCACCGAGCAGATGCTGACCAACCAGGGCGTGATGTACAACGGGACCGCCAAGGCAGTCTGGAAGGGCAGCGATGGTCAGGCCTGGTGCACCAGGTTCTATCAGGACAATCTGAGCGCGCTCGAGCAGGCGGCGGTCCCCGCCGTGAGCAAGAACGAGGACGCCATGCAGGCTTACGGGCTGAGCTGGAAAGACATTGCGCTGGAGGAGGAGAACGTGTTCTTCCTCTCCACCAAGGAGACCCTGGACTACTTTGATCCGGAGGCCGGCGACCCCACCCTGACCACGACGTTTATCGGCGACAACAAGGTGTATTACTACTGGCTCCGCACACCCCACGCCATCCACGGGGACTACGCCGGCTATGTCATCGACGCCAATAACGTTCACGACTATGTGGTCTACGGCAGCTGGGGCACACGCCCGGCCATGAACCTCGGCGGGGACGGCTTCCTCTATCTCACGCCGGCTGACGGGCAGCTCTCCGTCCGCGCGCTGGGCGACCTGCCCACGTCCGCCACCGGGGAGTGGAAGGCGACCGCGGTGGACAGCGCAATCGCCCTGCGGGTGGAGGGAACGGTCTATCGCAGCGGCCAGCTGACCGTCGACTACAGCGGCGCGCCGGCCAACGGCTGGATCTCCGTCATGGTCCGTGACGAGGAGGGCAGGAACCTCTCCTACGGCTGCCTCGGCCAGAGCGCCGGCGGCAGCGGCAGCGTGAGCCTGGCCCCCGAGCTGCCCGAGGGCGCCTCGCTCTACCTCTTTGCCGAGGTCGACAACGGCCCCGGGAACACCAACAGCGCCAGCGCTCTCTGCCCGCTGAGCTGGACGGAGGAGCCGCCTCCCACGCCGGAACCCACGCCCACGCCGGCGCCGACCGAGGCGCCCGAGCAGGACGGCTCCATCTCGCTGGTGAACGTGAGCCCGCTGCCGGTGGACCCGAACGATTCCGGCCTCAAGAACTTCCTGCGGCAGTACTGGATGTTCGCCATCCCGACGGCGCTGCTGTTCCTGATCGCCGTTGCGGCGCTCATCATCACGATCGTCGTGCGCCGCCGCCGTGAGGAGTACGGCTACTACGACGACTATTACTACGACGACGATTACGAGAACGAAGAGGAATACGGGGACGAGGACAAAAACGGACGCGACGACAACTGAAACTGAACGATAGAGAACTCCCCTGTGAACACAGTTCACAGGGGAGTTCAAGCTGTCGACAAAGTGTCGACAGCTTGAAAAGCAAAAATGGGAACTTCCGAAAAAGTTCCCATTTTTGCACAGATTGTACCGCGAAAGGGGATGGTTTGTCTACAGTCTGAACTCCCCTGTGAACACAGTTCACAGGGGAGTTTTTTCCGATTCGGAGTATACGATCAGATCAGGATGCCGCGCTTTTTGGCCTCAAAGCTCAGCTCGTCGCGGAAATTCGGGTGCGCGATGGCGATCAGCTGCTTTGCCCGGCGGGAGAGAGGTTCGCCCCGCAGGTGGGCGACGCCGTACTCGGTGACGATGTAGTCCACGTCGTTCTTGCTGGTGGTGACCACCGCGCCGGGCGTCAGCGTGGATTTGATTTTGCTGATGGTGTCGCCCTTGGCGGTGGAGGTGAAGGCGATGAAGCTCTTGCCGCCCTTCGACTGGCAGGCGCCGCGGACATAGTCCACCTGGCCGCCGGAGCCGGACATGTGCTTCGTGCCGACGCTCTCGGCGCAGACCTGCCCCCAGAGGTCGACCTCCAGCGCGGCGTTGATGGAGATCATATTGTCGTTGCGGCAGATCACGTTCGGGTCGTTTACGTAGTCGACCGGCAGCAGGGCGATGCCCGGGTTGTCGTCGATGTAGTCGTAGATGCGCTTGGAGCCGAAGGCGAAGGTGGTGACGGTCTGGCCGCGGTGGATCTGCTTTTTGCTGTTGTTGACCGCGCCGCACTGGATCAGCTCCACCATGGAGTCGGTGAACATCTCGGTGTGGATGCCGAGATCGTGCTTCTGCTTCAGCGCCGCGCCGACCGCGTCGGGGATCGCGCCGATGCCCAGCTGGATGCAGGAGCCGTCGGCGATCCGCTCGGCGATCAGGCCGCCGATCGTCTCGCTGATCGCGTCGATCTTCGTCGGCGGCAGCACGGGCAGCTCGTGGCTGACTTCAATCAGTCCGTCCACCTGGCTGATGTGGACCTGCGCGCCGCAGACGGCGCGGGGCTGGTGGTCGTTGACCTCGAGGAAGATGCGCCTTGCCTTCTCCATCATGGCCGGGCTGTAGGAGCTGACCGTGGAGAGGGAGAAGTATCCGTGCCTGTCCATCGGCGAGACGGAGACGCAGAACACGTCGTAGTCGTACATGCCGCGGATGTATTTCGGGATGTCGCGGTAGTAATTCGGGATGATGTCGCCGTAGCCGCCGTTGACGGCTCTGCGGGAGCCGCCGCCGGAGAACCAGGCCTCACTCGTGAGCTTGCCGAAGAGGCTGTTGTCCGCCAGATACTCCAGGGGGTAGACGTCCAACAGGGTCTGGACCTTGACGCCCGCGATCTCGTCCTTCCGGGCACGCTCGGCGATGGCGCTCATGATCGTCGGCGTCTGGGCCGCGCCCGCGTCCATGCCGATCAGCCATCCGCTCTGTACCTGCGCCGCCAGCGCTTCGGCGCTGGTCCGTTTCGCTTCATATTCTGCTGTGTAGTTCATGTTCTGCATCCTTTCGTGAAAAAACAGTTTTGAGTCGTGAGTTTTGAGTTTTGAGGAGAGCGGGCCTTCCACTCAAATCTCAAAACTCAAAACTGTAATCCTTGCCTCAGCCCTGTCCCGCCAGTCTCTTATACTTGGCGTAGCGCTTTGCCGTGAAGTCCTCCGCCTCGGCGAAGAGCAGCTCGGCGCGCTCGGGGAAGGTGCGGGTCAGGGAGGCGAAGCGGTTCTCGCCCATCATGAAGTCGCGCAGTTTGCCGTTGGGCTCGCCGGAATCGAGCAGGAAGGGATTCTTCCCCTCGTTCTCCAGCTCCGGATTGTAGCGGAACAGGGGCCAGAAGCCGCAGTCCGTGGCGGCCTTGCCCTCTTCCATGGCCTTGCCCATGCCCTTGGAGAGACCGTGGTTGATGCATGGCGCGTAGGCCACGACGATGGAAGGGCCGTGATAGGCGGCGGCCTCCCTGAGGCACTTGATGGCGTGCTCGGGGTTCGCGCCGAGGTTGATTTGCGCGACGTAGATGTAGCCGTAGGTGGAGAGAATCAGGCCGAGGTCCTTCTTCGGCGTGGCCTTGCCGGCTGCGGCAAACTGGACGCTCGCGCCGATGGGCGTGGCCTTGGAGGACTGTCCGCCGGTGTTGGCATAGAGCTCGTTGTCCATCACCAGCACATTCAGGTCCATGCCGGTGGCCAGCACGTGGTCGAGGCCGCCGTAGCCGATGTCGTAGGCCCAGCCGTCGCCGCCGACCATCCAGATGGCCTTCTTGGTGAGCGTGTCCTCACGCCTGCGGAGGAAATCCAGATCCGGACTCTCCTCGGTGTTGGCCCGCAGCGCCTCGCGCACGCAGTCGGCGATCTCCTCGGTCCTGTCCATGTCGTCCCCCTCGTCGAGCCACTGCCGCAGCGCGGCTTTCAGCTGCTCATCCGCGCTCTGCTCGAGCACGGCCTCGGCGTGCATGCGGGTCTGATTGCGCAGCTGCTCGGCGGACAGGCCGATGCCCAGGGCAAACTCGGCGTTATTCTCAAAGAGGGAGTTGGAGAAGGCGGGGCCGAAACCGCGCTTGTTCACCGTCTGGGGGAAGGTGGGGGCGAAGAAGCCGTAGGCCTGGGAGCAGCCCGTGGCATTCGCGGCGTAGAGGCGGTCGCCGAAGAGCTGGGTCAGCAGTTTCAGATACGGGGTCTCGCCGCAGCCGGGGCAGGCACCGGAGAACTCATAGAGCGGCTGCTCGTACTGGCTGCCCCTGGCGGAGAAGCGGCTCATGGGGTTGGGCTTCTCCGAAAGCGTCAGGCAGTGATCCCAGTTCTTTTGCTCGGCGACCACGTCGTCCAGCGGGACCATCTTCAGAGCCTTTTCCTTGGCGGGGCAGACGCTCACACAGGAGCCGCAGCCCTGGCAGTCCATGACGCCGACCTGAATGCGGTAGCGCAGGCCCTCGAAGCCTTTGCCGACGGCCTTTTTGGTCACGCAGCTCTCGGGCGCGGCAGCGGCCTCCTCCTCGGTGAAGAGGAAGGGACGGATCGCCGCGTGCGGGCAGACCAGCGAGCAGCGGTTGCAGCCGATGCACTTGTCGGGGTCCCAGACCGGCACGTTGTCGGCCACGCCGCGCTTTTCGTATTTCGCCATGGAGATGGGCATCACGCCGTCGGCGTACTCGGTGAAGGTGCTGACCGGGATATCGTCGCCCTTGGCCCGGTTCATCGGGATCAGGACCTTGCGCACATAGCTGGGGAGCGTGGGATCGACGACGAGTTCCTCATCTTTGAGCTCCGCCCATTCGGCGGGCACCTCGATCTTCACCATATCGGTGAGGCCCCGCTCGATGGCGGCCAGGTTCATGTTCACGATCTTCTCGCCCTTGCGGGAGAAGGTCTTGACGGCGGCCTCCTTCATGTACTTCTCGGCATCAACGATGGGCAGCACGCCCGCCAGCTTGAAGAAAGCGGCCTGCAGCACGGTGCTCGTGCGGTTGCCGAGGCCGATCTCGGCGGCGATGTCGGTGGCGTCGATGGTGTAGAACTGGACCTTGCGCTCCGCCAGCAGGCGCTTGGCGCGGTTGGGGAGGTTGGCAAACAGGGTCTCGCCCTTCCAGCGGGTGTTGAGCAGGAAGATGCCGCCGGGCTTGACCTCGCTGACGATGTCGTAGGTGTGCATGTAGCTCTGCTTGTGGCAGGCCACGAAGTCGGCCATCGTGACGTAGTAGGCCGAATGGATGGGCTCGTGGCCGAAGCGCAGGTGGCTCCGCGTCAGGCCGCCGGACTTCTTGGCGTCATACTGGAAGTAGGCCTGTACATACTGATCGGTGTTGTCGCCGATGATCTTGCAGGAGTTCTTGTTGGCGCCCACGGTGCCGTCGGAGCCGAGGCCCCAGAACTTGCAGGAGATGATCGACCTGCCGGAGGTGACGATGTTCTCGCCCACGGGCAGGGAGGTGAAGGTCACATCGTCGGTGATGCCGACGGTGAAGTGGTTCTTCTTCTCGCCGGCCATGTTGTCGAACACGGCCTTGATCTGCGCGGGGGTCGTGTCCTTGGAAGACAGGCCGTAACGCCCGCCCAGCAGCATCAGGGAGACTCCTGCCTCCTGCACGGCGGCGCTGACGTCCTCATACAGCGGCTCGCCCAGCGCGCCGGGCTCCTTGGTGCGGTCGAGCACGGAGAGCACTTTGCAGCTCTTCGGCAGAGCGGCGCAGAAATGCTTGAGGGAGAAGGGGCGGTAGAGCCGGACCTGGATGAGGCCGACCTTCTCGCCGCACTCGGACAGGTAATTCACGACCTCCTGCGCGGTCTGGCAGACAGAGCCCATCGCCACGATCACGCGCTCGGCATCCGGCGCGCCGTAGTAGTTGAAGAGCCTGTAGTCCCGCCCCGTAAGGGCGGACATTTTCTCCATGTATTCCTCGACGACGGCGGGGAAGGCGTCATAGGTGGGGTTCGCGGCCTCGCGGTGCTGGAAGAAGATGTCGTCGTTCTCACCGCTGTTGCGGATGGTGGGGTGCTCGGGGTTCAGCGAACGGTCGCGGAACTTCTGCAGCTCGTCCCAGTCGACCATCCTGCGCAGGTCCTCGTAGTCGAGCACGTCGATCTTCTGGATCTCGTGGCTCGTGCGGAAACCGTCAAAGAAGTGCTGCACGGGGACGTGGCCCTTGATGGCGGCCAGATGGGCTACGGCGCCGAGGTCCATGCACTCCTGCACGCTCGAGGAGGCCAGCTGGGCCCAGCCGGTCTGGCGGCAGGCCATCACGTCCTGATGGTCGCCGAAGATGGAGACGGACTCGGTTGCCACCGAGCGGGCGGCCACATGCATGACGGCCGGCAGCAGCAGGCCGGAGATGCGGTACATGGGCGGGATCATCAGCATCAGGCCCTGGGCGGAGGTGTAGGTGGTGCCGAGGGAACCCGCCTCCAGCGCGCCCTGCATGGCGGCGCAGGCGCCGGCCTCGGCCTGCATCTCCATGAGCTTCACAGGCGTGCCGAACAGATTCTTTTTGCCTCTGGCAGCCCACTCGTCCACATGGTTGGCCATGGGGCTGGAGGGGGTGATGGGGTATATGGTTGCGACTTCGGTAAAGGCATAACTCGCGTAAGCGGCGGCTTCGTTGCCGTCCATGGATTTCCTCAACATGGGAAAGCCTCCTGATATGTAAATAATAAATATAGGGAATTCTTTCACGCAGGGAAGGAGTCTCGCACGGAACGCTTCGTCGAAATTTCCAAAAATCGCCTCCGTTAATTCAATTTTTTTATATTATACACCTATTTCGCCCAGGAAGGAAGGGGGCAGGGCCGCTTTTCTTATATTTTCTTTGTATGACAAGCCTCCATTGCCTAAAGGGAGGTGGCAGCGAGGCTTCGCCGAGCTGACGGAGGGATACAAAAGCCGCAGAATATCACAGAACGAGGCGCTGTCAATCCCCCGGTCTGTCCGTTGCGCGGCCGCCAGCCCCCTTCAGGCAAGGGGCCATGAGCGGAGTCCGACCCAGGACCATTTCCGGCGGGAGCAAATGCGCTCCCCTACAGAGAAAACTTCATCCTACGTCGTAGCGCCGGGCATTGCCCGGCGTTTTCTCTTCGCCGACCGATGGTCGGCGCTACTGGCCACTGACCACTGACCACTCGTCCCGCGTCTGGCATGCCTTTACTTTCCGGCGCGTATCCGATATAATAAATTATTCTGTTTGATCCCGTACCGCGTTGAAAGGGGGGAGGGCGATGGACTTCAAGCCAATCTGTGACGAGCTGGCCGAGCGCTATCCCCAGTGGAGCGGGCGCATCCGCATGCTCTCCTTCAAGGAGGCCGTCGGGGTGCGTCCGGTGGACAACAACGGGCGGGAGATCCTCTATAATGAGCGCCTGATGAAGTACTATACCGAGGACAGCCGCCGCTTTTACGTCGCCCAGCAGCTGCTGCACCTGCAGCTCAACCACTTCGCCCGCGGCCGGGGGAAGGATCGCCGCCTCTGGAAAACGGCGGGGGACGCGGTGGTCAACGCCATGCTCCGCGCCGACGGCTTCACCCTGCCCGAGGACGCGGTGCTGCTCCCCGGCGCCGGGGAGCAGAGCGCCGAGTCGCTCTACGAGCTGCTGCGGCAGAGACAGGAGAAGACGGGCGAGAGCGAGGCGGAGACCGAGCCGATGATCCGGGAGGTCCGCTCCGACCCCGAGAGCCGGCAGGCCGGTAAGGAGAGCGACAGCCGCCCGCGCGCCATCGAGGACCCCGGTCTTGCCGCGATCGTCGCGGGCCTCGCCGAGCTGCTGGAGCCCAGCATGCAGCTGGACTTCGACTGGTTCCCCGGCACCACCATCCGGGACGGGGTGATCGGCCACGAATTCCGGGCCTATCCGGTGGCGCACGCGGAGATTTTGCTCGATACCAGCGCCTCCGTGGACGCGGAGTTGCTGCGCGCCTTCGTGCGCGGCGTCAAGGGCCTGCTGCGGCAGGACGCGGTGCTGCGCGTCGGCTGCTTCGACACCCGCTTTTACGGCTATCAGGAGGTCCGGACCGAGCAGGACATCCAGAATCTGGAGCTCAGCGGCGCGGGCGGCACGGATTTCCACGCCGCGATCCACGCCTTTACCGGCGATGCGGAAAACCGCATCATCTTTACCGACGGCTTTGCCGAGATGCCCGAGGAGCGCTGCGACGCGATCTGGGTCGTCTACGGCAGCACGACCATCCACCCCGTGGGCGGCCGGGTGATCTACAGCAGACCCAATGAGGAGAAAGAGAAGCATGAGATCGATTTTCTTATCACTTGAACAGCTCTTTGAAAAGCCGCTGCCCGTGTTCGAGAAGGTGGGCGCCGCCGCGCCGGCCACCGATCTGGCGCTGCTGACCGCACCGGACGACGGCTTCCTGCACGAGAGTGGAGGAGGCATCAACTACTTCCTTGCCGACGGCTGCGCCGACCGCTTCGGCCGGCCGGGACCCTGCGCCGTCTGCGCCGTGCGCCCGGCGCTGCTGCTGGACGCGGGCGAGGAGAAGGAGCTGCACCATCTGCGCACGGAGGGCGGCGTGACCACCGCCGAGTACGGCAGCTACCCCTCGGTGATCCTGGACATAAGCCTCCGGGAGATGGCCGCGCGGGAATACGCCCGCGGCAGCCTGCCCGACACCGGGCGGCGCGTGCGGATCTGCGGCGAGGCCGTGCCGGTCCTGCGCCTCGGCGCGAAGGAGATCGTGCGCGTCACGCTCGCGCAGGGCGGCGTCAACGGTTATGTGCGCCTGTCGGACGGGACGCTGGCCGGAGAGGGGGAGAGCGTTTTTCTCGAGCTGCGCCCCGTGCGCTGGCTCTATGACGAGGCTCTGGCCCTGCTCGTCAGCTGTCAGGCCCTCTTCGGCGGCATGAGCCGCGAGGAGGCCGCCGAATACCTGCGGGAGGACTTTTTGAAGGAGCTCTGCGACGATGCTGAGGGCGGAGAGGAAACCGCCTCCTTCCGCGTGGCGGAGCACGACGAGCTGAGCCTGATCCGCGCCTATGTGGAGGCGAATATCCCCGTCTTCCTGCACGGTCTGTCCGGCGACGGCAAGAGCGACCGCGTCCGCCAGATCGACCCGCAGGTGCTGGACATCGAGCTTGTGAACGAAAACCCCGAGACCATCAACGGCCGCGCCGTCTACAACGAGGCAAGGGACGAGATCGTGGACATCAAGCCCGTCTGGCTCGTCAAGCTCGAGCGCCTGTGCGAGGACGGGCAGCTCCACATCCTCTTCTTCGACGAGCTGACCAACGCCACCAAGCAGACCCAGTCGGTCATCTTCAAGATCGCGCTCGAGCGCTTTGTCAACAACCGCTGGCCCCTGCCGGAGAACGCCCGCATCGTGGCCGCCGGCAACGACCGCAGCGAGTCGAGCGCGGCGCACGACCTGGCCGAACCCCTCTTCGGCCGCTTTGCGCATATCTATATCCGCACCACCGTGGAAAACTGGATGCCCTGGGCCGTGCGAAGCCGCATCAACCCCTATGTGATGGAGTTTCTCGCGAACAACGACCTCTATCTGCGCACGCCCTTCACCGGGACCGAGGGCAACGCCGACCCGCGCCGCTGGGAGATGGTCTCCAAGGCGCTGGACAGCTCCGGCAACGACTTCTCCCTGCTCGAGCCCATCGTGGGCCGGGAGACCGCAGAGAGCTTCATCCGCTTCTTCAAGGCCCAGCAGCAGCTGGCCGCCCTGGGCGAATATACGGACGAGGAGCTCCGGCGCTTCAGCGTCGCCCGGCGCTATCAGCTGGCGCAGCAGTGCCTGTACCTCGCCGCCGCCCGGCCGGAGGAGGCCCGCGGCCTCGTCACCCGGCTGGGACCGGAATTCCTCGCCTGGTTCGAGTACATGCTGGAGAGAAAGAGTCTTCTGTAATGCTCTGAAAAACAGACAAGCCCCTCGGATTGTTAACCATTCAGAATCAAACTGGTTGACAATCCGAGGGGCTTGTGCTATCTTGGGACGGGGGAATGTATGGTTTGTTGTTCAGCTGCTCGCAAGTCAATGCCTGCGTGTTGCGCCCCCCATTCTTTCTTTTCTTCTTGAGAAAAGAAAGAACGCGCCGCGGCGTCAGACGAAGCTCGTTTCGCACCGCTTCCACGGTTACTGTAGGAGCCGTGAAAGCTCACTCAAAGCAAAGCAAAATGCTTCGCTTTGAAAAGGAGGAACAGCGGAATGAATGAGCCTTCGCCGTGCCCGGCGGAGGCGAACGATATGGAGCTTGTGACGACGCGCGCCACGCCATCCGCGTGAGGCTTCGCTTACGCTCGCGGCGCTACCTCGTCGTAAGACTGACGAGCCGCGGGGTGCAGCGGGGCACAATCTCAGTCAGCAGTACCATGGAGCGGCAGCGAAAGGCGGGGACAGCAGCCACGCGTATTTGCTATAGCGGCGACCCTGGCTGCTCCCATAGGCTCCGTGCATGTGCGAGGGGTCAAGGGGAAGCTTCCCCTTGTCGCCTTTCTCTTTGGAGTGTAAGAACCGTTTCTCTTTCCGCGAACAGGAAAGAGAAATGGTTCTTGAAATACGCAGCTTGCCGCCTGCGAATGGGTGAATAATAAGATATACGTTTCAAATCTTCGATAACCAAAGGAAGCAACGACATGAAAACAAAAACCACACGGGAGCTGGCGCTGATCGCCATGGGTGCGGCGCTGATCGCCGTCTGCTCCTGGCTCGCCGTGCCGACCGCCATCCCCTTCACCCTGCAGACCTTTGCCGTCTGTCTCGTGACGGCTGTATTCGGCCTGAAGATGGGCCTCTGGACCGTGGCGGTCTACCTGCTGCTCGGCGCGGCGGGCGTACCGGTGTTCTCGGGCTTCAAGGGCGGGATCGGCGCGCTCCTCGGCACCACGGGCGGCTACCTCGCAGGCTTTTTGTTCACGGCGCTGACTGTGGGCGTCGCAGTGGACAGATTCGGCAGAAAGCTTCCGGTTCTGATCGCGTCCATGGCGCTCGGCATCCTCTTGTGCTATGCTTTCGGTACGGCATGGTTCGTCCTCGTCTATACCCGCAGCAGCGGGCCCATCGGCGTGGGGACGGCGCTGGGCTGGTGCGTGCTGCCCTATCTGCTGCCCGATGCGGTCAAGATCGCGCTGGCGGCGCTTCTGACCCGGCGGCTGGTTCCCATTTTGAACAGGGGGGAATCGACATGACAAAGGACGCGGTTTTGGAGCTTTTGTGGCAAAACAAGGATGCCTGGCTCTCCGGCGCGGCGCTGGCCGAAAGCCTGACCGTCAGCCGCACGGCGGTCTGGAAGGCCGTCGAGCAGCTGCGCCGGGAGGGCTACACCATCGAGTCGGCGACCAGGCGGGGCTACCGCCTGTCGTCGAAAAGCGACGTGCTCTCCGAGCAGGGCGTGCGGAAATATCTGCGCAATCCCGCCGTCACGCCGCGGGTGCTGCCGGTCGTGAGCTCCACCAATACGCTGCTCAAAAGCATGGCCGCCGAGGGCGCGCCGGAGGGTCTCGCCCTGCTCGCCGGGGAACAGACCGCCGGGCGCGGCCGCATGGGGCGGAGCTTCTATTCCCCGCCGGATTCGGGCCTGTACATGAGTCTGCTCCTGCGCCCGCAGATCCCCGCGACGGAGGCCGTGCGCATCACCGCCTGCGCCGCCGTGGCCGTGGCGGAGGCCGTCGAGGAGCTCTCCGGGCTGGATACGCAGATCAAGTGGGTCAACGACGTGCTGGTGCGGGGCCGGAAGGTCTGCGGCATCCTGACCGAAGGCTCGCTGGATCTCGAGAGCGGCGGCCTGTCCTACGCCGTCGTGGGCATCGGCGTCAACACCGCCGTCCCGGCCGGGGACTTTCCGCCGGAGCTGCGGCAGATCGCCGGCGCGCTCTTCGGGGAGGACAGGCCGCCGGAGCTGCGCTGCCGCCTCGCGGCGGCGGTGCTGGACCGGCTGATGGATTTCTATGCCCGGCTCGACGATCCGGCGCTTTGGGAGGCTTATCGGCGGCGCTCGCTGGTGCTGGGGAAAGAGATCAGCATTCTTTCGCCCGGAAAAGAGCCGGAGCCCGCCACGGCGCTGGATCTGGACACGGACTACGGCCTGCTGGTCAGTCTGCCGGACGGGAGCCTCCGCAAGCTCAACTCCGGCGAGGTCAGCGTGAGAGCGACTCCATCTCTGTAGGGGCGATTCACGAATCGCCCGCCTGACATGGCGTAGTGCAGTGACCAGTGGTCATTGGCTGTAGCGCCGACCATTGGTCGGCGAAGAGGATGGGGGATATGAAGTGACCAGTGGTTAGTGGTCAGTGGCCAGTAGAAACGAGGCTTGCCCTCGCCCGCCGGACAGGGTACGAGGTTTCAACCTCGTACCGTAGCGCCGACCACTGGTCGGCGAAGAGAAAACGCCGAGCACTGCTCGGCGCTACGAGGCACTCCTTGCCGCCGTGTTCCGCAAACCGTTCCTACACGTATAGTGATCAACGGGAGCACCTTATCCGGCCCTGCGGGCCACCTTCTCCTCAAGTAACTAATGATTTAATCCGCGAATGAGATATGGTAAAATAGAGCTGAGGTGAGGGGAATGGAAAAGCAGCTCAATTTTACAGATATGGAATA
>CACYXC010000059.1 GCA_902778285.1 Oscillospiraceae bacterium
GAGTATATCAATCGCGAGAGGGAATAACCAATCCCCTCTCGCGCTCTCCCCATGCGTGTCAAACTTCGGCAGCATGGGTTTGTCTACAGTCTGAAAGCTCCCTGCTTTCAAGCAGGGAGCTTTTTGACGCAACGGCGGGATCAATCCCGGACCGTAACGGCGGTCATGGCGTTTTTGCCCAGATAGTAGTAGAGCAGCAGCAGGATCGTGCACAGGACCCAGCCGGCGGGGTAGCCCAGCGCGACGGCCGTCAGCCCGCCGCCGAGGCGGTAGGAGACAAAGAGATAGATCTGCCGGAAGACCACGAAGGAGGACAGGCAGATGAACATGGAGGAGCGGGTGTTGCCCGCGCCGCGCAGCGCGCCGAGATAGACCTGATTGATGGCAAAGGCGAGGTAGAAGGGGGAGATCACCCGGATGAACCAGCTGCCGTAGCGGACGACCTCGCTGTCGCTGTTGAAGAGCCTTGTGAGCTGCGGTGCGAAGAGCATCAGCGGCGTGAGCAGGATCGTCATCGACACGAGGCCCATCACCACGCCGATGCGCACGGCCTTCTTGGCCCGATCCAGATTCCCTGCGCCGAGATTCTGCCCGATGAAGGTGGTGATCGAGGTCGAAAGGCTCATCATCGGCAGCATCGCAAAGGAGTCCACGCGGTTGTAGGCGGTCCAGCCCGCGAGGATCGTGCTCTCGAATCGGTTTACATAAGACTGGACAAACACGTTCGACAGGGAGGTGATGCCCATCTGCACGGCGGAGGGGATGCCGATCAGGCAGATCTTCCTCAGGATCGGAAGATCGATGCGCAGCTTCGAAAGTTCCACCTTATAGTCGGCGTCGGTCCGCAGCAGCAGGCGCATGACCAGGATCGCGGAGAGGAACTGTGAAATCACGGTGGCCCAGGCGGCGCCGGCGATGCCAATCCCCAGAAAGCCGGTGAAGAGCACATCCAGCACGGTGTTGGTCAGGGTGCAGAAGATCAGCAGGTAAAGCGGCCGCGTCGAATCTCCCACGGCGCGCAGGATCGCGGCGCAGGAGTTGTACAGATGCACGCCGGTGATGCCGCAGAAGAAGATGCGAAGGTATTCGGCCGCCTGATCGAACACGTCCTCCGGCGTCTGCATCATGCGCAGCATGGCCGGGGTCGCCAGCACGCCCACCACGGTCAGCAGCACGCAGGTGGCAAGCGTCAGCAGAATGGTGGTGTGTACGGCCTGACTGAGCTTTTCAAAGTCTTTCGCGCCGAAGTACTGGGCGATGACCACGGTGGAGCCGGTGGACAGGCCGATGAACACGCTCACCAGCGCGTTGATGACCGGACCGGTACAGCCGACGGCGGCCAGCGCCTCTTTCCCCACGTAGTTTCCGACTACGACGGAGTCGACGGTATTGTAAAGCTGCTGAAAAAGATTGCCGATCAGCAGCGGGATGGCAAAGCTGATCAGAAGCCGCGGGATACTGCCGGCGGTCATATCCGTATCCTTGCGGCGGAGCATAGAGGCCAAGGGGGATCCCTCCCAAATGCGCAGTGTACGACTACTATATGCTCAGACGCAGAAAAAGTCAACAGGCCGCGAAAGCCGCAGCCTGTTGAGCTCCGTTTAAGCTGCTCTACTTCAGCTCTCCGATCCGATTCCGGATATACGCCTCCACATCCTGCAGCTCCAGATCCAGCGCAACGGCCAGCTCCCCGTGCAGCATATCCCGGGCGCGCTTGAGCGTTGCCTCCGCCCGGCTGGATTTGGTCTTGCGCTCCGCCATGCGCAGCCGCAGGCCCTTGACGATGGCGACCAGCGCCTCACAGCTGTGCTGCTTGAAGAGATCCTTGTAGAAGGCGTCGACATGGTTGAAGCGGTTGTCGTTGCAGACAGCGGGCTCGATCCCGGGCATCGCGTCAATCAGCGCTTCCGCCTCCTCCCGGCTCATCACCGGGCGCATGTACACGCCGGAGTCGACCGGAGCGAAATAGAGCCCCGATCCGACGAAGGGACTGAGGTGGTAATACACCTTGTCCCTGGAGGAGCCGGACATCGGCAGCGTGTCGATCTTGTCGACGGTGCAGACCCCGTTCTCCCCATAGATGATCTTGTCACCCACCGAAAACATGCAATATTTCTCCCATCCTATTACTTATACCTATATATTACACGAAAAAAACGGCATTTTCAAGGTTTTTTTGCAATAAATTGCTTCAAATTTTATGTCTAATATCACCCGAAGAGGGCCTGCGCGCATCGTGAGGAGAGAGACAATTGCGGATTGTTTTCCGGCGGCGGCTATGCTACAATAACGGCATGACGATATTATCCGAGGGAAGGATCATTCAGCCGCCCCATGAAGCTATATCTGTACGGTCACGAATATAAATACGCGGTGGAGCAGATGCTGCTCACGCTGTTTCCCGCCGAGCGGCCGCAGTACCCGGAGGGAGAGCCGGAGGGGGAGCGGATGGAGATCCGCCTGTCACGGGGAGAAAAGCGCGTGACGGCCACCTGCCGCCTCTATGCCGCCGCGGGCCGCTTTGACGGCCGCGCAGCTGCGGCGCTATCACACCTGGGGGACGCTCTGGAGACCGACCGCAAATGCCAGCGGCTCGTGAAAAACGCGATGTACCGCGCGGCGCTGCGCGCCGGGCGGCCCAAGCCCGTCTGGGGCGCGCTGACCGGCGTCCGCCCGGGCAAGCTCCTGGAAAAGCTGCTGGCCGAGGGCATGCCGGAGCAGGAGGCGCTGCGGCGCTTTACGGAGGAGTTCGATGTCTCCCCCGCGCGTGCGGCCCTGTGTCTTGACGCCGGCCGCGAGACCATGAAGGCCGCGGCGAGCCTGTCCGGGCGCGACGTGTGCCTGTATGTGGGCATCCCCTTCTGCCCGACGCGCTGCGCCTACTGCAGCTTCGTCAGCCAGTCGGTGGAGAAGAGCATGAGGCTGATCCCGCCCTTTCTGGAGGCGCTGGAGAAGGAGATCGCGGCGACCGCCGCACAGCTGCGGAAGCTGGGGCTTCGACCGGTGTCGATCTATATGGGCGGCGGCACGCCGACCACGCTGTCGGCTCAGCAGCTCGACCGGCTCTGTACGGTGCTGGCGGAGAGCTTCGATCTCTCCGCCCTGCGGGAGTACACCGTGGAGGCCGGCCGGCCCGACACGATCACGGAGGAAAAGCTGCGCGTCCTGCGCCGGCACGGCACAGACCGCGTCAGCGTCAACCCCCAGACCATGTCTGACCGCTTGCTGGAGGTCATCGGGCGCAGGCACACTGCGGCGGACATCGTCGACGCGCTCGGGAAGGTGCGCGCCGTGGGCGGCATGGCGGTCAACATGGACCTGATCGCGGGCCTGCCCGCCGACACGCCGGAGGGCTTTGCCGAAACGCTCGAGCGGGTGATCGCGCTGCAGCCGGAGAACATCACCGTCCACACCCTGAGCCTGAAAAAGGGGAGCCGCATCACGCTGGAGTCATCGCCCATCCCCGCGGCGGAGGCGGTCGGGCAGATGCTGGATCTGGCCGGGAGCCGCCTGCGTGCCGAGGGCTACGCGCCGTATTACCTCTACCGGCAGAAGTTCATGTCCGGCGGCTTCGAGAACGTGGGCTGGACAAAACCGGGTTATGGTAACCTGTACAACATCTGTATCATGGAGGAGCTGTGCAGCATCCTGGCCATGGGCGGGGGCGGCTCCACAAAGCTGATCGCGCCGAGAGGCGGGCGCAACATCCGCCTCATGGCGCCGAAATACCCGCTGGAGTATATCAGCAGCGTCGAAAAGACCTGTGAAGATAAAGGCAAGATCGCAGAATTCTACACAAAGGAGGAAGACTGATGGCCTATCAGCTGACCGATATCAATTTCCGCACGATCTCCGACCCCAAGGAATTCGTCGAGGAATGCGACGCACGTTATGAGGGCGAGGTGAAGGCCGCCGCGGAGATGATCCTGGAAAACCGGGGCAAGAGCCCGATCATCCTGCTCTCCGGCCCCTCGGGCTCCGGCAAGACCACCACCGCCATGAAGATCTCCGACGAGCTGGAGAAGAGCGGCGTCCACTGCCACTATGTCGCCATGGACGACTATTTCAACACCGTCGATCCGGCGACCGCGCCGCGCACGCCGGAGGGAGACATCGACCTGGAGTCGCCCCTGTGCCTGGACATGGAGCTGCTCAACAAGCACTTCACGATGCTCTCGAGAGGGGAGCGCATCTATGTGCCGAAGTATGAGTTCTCCCGCCAGATGCGAATTCAGGAGCCTTCCAAGTCCATCAAGCTCAAGAAGGACGAGATGGTCGTCTTTGAGGGCATCCACGCGCTCAACGACATGATCACCGTCCGCCATCCCGAGGCCTTCAAGCTCTACATCTCCGCCCGCAGCGATGTGGTCTTCAACGGCAGCATCATCTTTAAGCGCACCTGGTTCCGCCTGGTGCGGCGCATGGTGCGCGACTACAATTTCCGCGGCTCCGACCCGGCGATGACCATGTCCATGTGGGCCAACGTCCGACGCGGCGAGCTGAGCAACATCTCACCCTTCAAGAGCAAGGCCGACCTGCGCTTCGACACCTCGCACGCCTACGAGCCCGCGCTCTTCAACGCCACGGCGACCAAACTCTTCGCCTCCGTCCCCGAGGGCATCGAGCGCTATGAGGAGCTGCGTCAGGTCCTGCCCGCGCTGCAGCTCTTCGGCCACATCGACGAGAGCCTGATCGCCCCCGACGCGCTGGTGCGCGAGTTCATCGGCGGCGGGATCTACGAGTATTGAGTTTTGAGTCGTGAGTTTTGAGGAGATACAAGACAGGGCCGCAAGTGTCATAGACACTTGCGGCCCTGTCTGCGGTTCTATTTCTCAAAACTCAAAACTCAGCACTCAAAACTGTTTACGCCTCCAGGGCGTAATCCAGAACCTCGCGCACTGCGTCCCTGATCATTTCGTAAGTCATGCCGATATGGGCCTCAAAGCGCTTTTCCCCGTCCACATAGAAGGTGGGCACCGCATAGTAATCATAGCGGTCTGCGGTCTCCGGATCGCGGGACTCCTCGATCTTTTCGATGGGAATAGCCCGGTAGGCGGGCTTTTCCTCATACAGCTCGTCCATGGCGCGATGGGCCTTGTGGCAGTAGCCGCAGTCGTCCAGGTAAAACATCAATACAGCTTTCATCTCTCTCTTCCTTTCCCTCACAACTCAAAACTTACGACTCAAAACTGTTATGCTCCCGGATCGCGTCACGCATGCGGCACAGTCCCTTTTCGACCAGCGCGCGGGGCATAGCGAGGTTCAGCCGTACATAGCCCTCCGCGTCGTCCACAAAGAAGGCGTTGCCGCCCTCGAGGATGACGCCCGCCTTTTTGGCAAAGAAATCGGAATAATCCTTCACATCGGGCAGGCATGCGCGCAGATCCACCCAGGCGAGATAGGTGGCCTCCGGTGCGGTGTACACCGCCTCGGGCAGCTCGTCGCGCAGGAAACGCCCGAGCAGGGCGAAGTTCCCGTCCAGATACGCTTTCAGCTGCCGCAGCCACTCGCCGCCCCGCTCGTAGGCGGCCTGATGGGCGGCCAGCGACAGGGGATTGAGCATGCCGCAGGCCTTGGCGCGGGCCTTGAAGCGCTTCCGCTCATCCTCGCTGCGGATCAGCACCGCGCTCAGCAGCAGCCCCGCAATGTTGAAGGTTTTGCTCGCGGACATGCAGGTGACGAGCTTGTCATAGTCCGGCAGGAGCTTGCCCATCGGCGTGTGCCGTAGCCCGCTGCGCAGAAGATCGCAGTGGATCTCATCCGAGACGATCCAGAGCCCGTGCCCGCAGGCGATGCGGGCGATCTCACACAGCTCCTCCTCCGTCCACACCCGCCCGGTGGGGTTGTGGGGGTTGCAGAGGAGCAGCAGTTTCGTGTCGGGATCGGCGGCCCTGCGCTCGAGATCGGCGAAGTCGATGACAAAGCGCCCCGTCCCGTCCCGGCGCAGGGGCGAGCGCAGCAGCTCCACGCCGCTGTATTCGCAGGCACCCAGAAACTGACTGTAGGCCGGCGTCATGGTCAGGACCTTCCCGCCCTGCGGCACGAGGTCCTCCACCAGCTGCTTGAGCGCGTAGACGATGCCCGGGGTGAAGCAGAGCTCCTCCGGCTTGAAGTCCCAGTCATACATCTCCCGGCACCAGCTGCGCAGCGCGCGGATATAGCCGCCGTCGTACATGCCGGTGTAGCCGAAGATCCGCCGATCGACCCGGGCGCGGATGGCGTCGACGATCTCCGGAGCGGCGGCGAACTCCATATCCGCCACCCACATGCGCACATAGTCGTCCTCGTCCCAGGGCAGCGTCTCACCCGGTTCGAGGCGCAGGATGCCGCCGCGGTAGCCGTCGGTGTTGACGGCGTTGGTGTTCCGCCGGTCAATGATCTCGTCAAAGTTGTAGGTCATAGTATTCCTCCTGTTATGAGATCATATGAGTTTTTTGATTCCCGGGATCTGCCTGAGCAGCAGAGTGACCGCGCTTCCCGCCAGACAGACGCACAGGACCCACAGCAGACATGCGGGGTAGGTCCCCAGACGCGGCTGCGCCGCCTCAAAGACCGGCCGCAGCCAGCGCAGGAAATAGTGCTGCAGCAGGTACAGGCCGAAGCTGCAGGAGCCGAAAAGCGCCATCGTCTTTGCCGCCCATGCAGGGATGCTGCGGCGCAGGAAAAGGGTCTTCGCGATATAAAAGAGCGCCAGCGCGATCACAAAATTCAGCGCGCCGAAGGTGAGCTCCCCGGCATAGGCGGGCCACAGGCCCTGCGCGCGGCACCAGCGCTCGGTCGCAAGGCACATCAGCGCGAGCGA
This sequence comes from Oscillospiraceae bacterium, assembly GCA_902778285.1. GTDB lineage: Bacteria > Bacillota > Clostridia > Oscillospirales > Oscillospiraceae > Limivicinus. The sequence continues at coordinate 6,803 of CACYXC010000059.1, forward strand.
GAGGAGCGCCGCCAGCGCCGCGAGAGCGGCGCCGCGCGCGGTGAAGCGCTTTTCGTCCAGCCGCTTTTCCAGATAGTGGCCCATCAGCGGGAAGAAGACGTTGTAGTCCAGCAGGAAGAGCACGAAGGTCTCGCTCCGCTCAAAGCTCTCCCCGAGCGCGAAGACGGGCAGGAGCTCGACGCTCTTGATCACGAGCCACAGCGCGGCGAGGTACTGATAGTCCCGGCCGCGCATGGCGGCGGCGAGCCGCCGGAGGAGGGGCAGAGCCAGCAGATAGCCCAGATAACAGTAGAGATACCAGTAGGAATCCACCAGACGGTAGGAATAGAGCTGAGTGAGAAAGGTGTAATAGTTGAAGCTCGCGACATCGAAGCCCAGCTCATAGAGATAGGCCAGCAGCGAGAAGAGCAGCAGCACCAGCGCAAAGCGCAGGACCCGTTTGCGAAAGAGGACGGAAAAGCTCTCCTCCTTCTCGAGCAGGAGCGCGCCGGAGATCATCAGAAACAGCGGCACCGCCGTCTTGTGCAGCGCGGACAGGGCCATCAGCAGCCAGTGGACCGGCTGATCGGGGATCTGCAGATAATGCAGCTGCCCCGCGTATTCCGTGTGGTTCATCACCACGAAGAAGATCGCGAGCATGCGCAGAGCGTCCAGATGCGGCCTGCGTTTGGCCATGGCTCCTCCTCTCCGCCGACGGGAAAAATGACAGTTCCGCCGTTTTTTTCATACTCTGCTGCCACTTTATCACACAGGGGCGAAAGCGTCAAGGAGATGCTGCCGGGCCCTCCGGAACGTCCGCCGGGGCAGGCGGCAAGATTTAGGACATTATTTACAAATGCACCCTTGCGCCGGGGCGGGAAAAATGATAAGCTATCCTCAACAAAGGAAAAACTGTGAAGGAGGTTGATCCCCATGGTCAACATCATTTTGGGTCTGAAAGGCTCCGGCAAGACAAAGAAGCTGGTGGATCTGGTGCGCGAGGCCGTCAATCAGGAGACGGGCGACGTCGTCGTCATCGAGCGCGAGCGCAAGCTCACCTTTGACATCCCCTATCAGGCCCGCCTGATCGACGCTGGCAGTTACGATATCGGCAGCTATGAGTTCCTCAAGGGCCTCATCTGCGGCGTGCACGCCGGCAACTATGACATCACGCACTTCTTTATCGATAATTTCTACAAGCTCGTAAACGACAGGAGCGCGGAAGCACTGGAGTCCTTCCTGACCTGGCTGGAGAAGTTCTCCGAGCAGGAGAAGATCAGTTTCATCGTTTCCATCTCTGCCGATCCCGATACCGTGTCCGACAAGGTGCGGTCCTACGCCATCTGAGTATTGTTTCGATAGATGAAAAAGATCCCGCTGTCAACAGACAGCGGGATCTTTTCAGACTGTAGACAAACCCATGCTGCCGAAGTTTGACACGCATGGGGAGAGCGCGAGAGGGGATTGGTTATTCCCTCTCGCGATTGATATACTCAACTGTCGACACTTTGTCGACAGCTTGAAAAGATCCCGCTGTCAACAGACAGCGGGATCTTTTCAGTAAATCGCGAGCTCCGTCACCACGGCGTCCATCGGCAGATCGTGCGCACCGCATACGACCGCGGGGAGCTTCTGACTCTCGAAGGCGGCGGCGATGACGACGGCGGCGCTGCAGCGGGGGAGATAGCGGTCGTAATAGCCCGCGCCGTGCCCCAGACGGCGGCGGTGCTCGTCAAAGGCCACGCAGGGCGCGATCACCAGGTCGATGTCCTCAGGCGCGACCGGCTGCGAGCGCTCCCGGTCGGGCTCACGGATACCGTAGGGACCGAGCGTCCATCCCCCGGGTTCCCATGCCTCCAGCATGCCGTGCGGCAGACTCACCGGAAAGACCAGACGAACGCCGCGATCGCGCAGCTCATCGTGCAGGGCGCTCAGATCCGCTTCGTCGTCCAGCGCCATGTAGCTCAGGACCGTCCGGGCGGCCCGCAGCGCGGGCAGCGAGGCGAGCCGGCCGCAGATCTCCGCGGAGGCCGCGGCGCGCTCCTCCGGCCGCATCGCCCGACGCGCGGCGAGGGCGATGACGCGCTGCTCCTGCTTGGTCATGCAGCGCCTCCCCGGATCTGCGGCAGAATGTGCGCGATCAGCGGGATCACGGCCAGCTGCACCGCGGCCAGGATCGCGCACTGTGGCAGGCGCGAAAGCAAAAGCGGAGCATAGGGCGAGCCGTAGAGGAGCGAGATCCACAGCGTGTTGAGCAGCAGGCTCAGGATCAGCTGGTGTACGGCCACCGCGCCGAGGGTGCGCGGGAAGCTCTGATTTCTGTACAGGAACAGACCGTAGCACAGGCCCATCAGGAAGGCCGTCAGCGTAAAGCCCGGGAAATAGGCCCCGATCGGGAACAGGAGCGCGCCGAGGAAGTCGGCGGCGGCCCCGACGATCCCCGCGTACAGGGGGCCGAGCAGGATCGCCGCGATGACCACCGGCACAAAGGCAAAGCCGATCTTGGTGTTCCAGGCGCTGATCGAGAGAAAGCGGGAGAGCACGATCTCCAGCGCGATCAGCAGCGCCATGCTCGTCAGGGTTCTGGTGCTGAATCTGGGCATGAAAAAGACTCCTTTCGTGACAGTTGCCACGAAAGGAGTAGCCCTTTGGTGGCAGCGGAAGCGGAAACAGCACCGATTTCGTCCGCAGACAACTTCCCATCCCGCGGCACTCCAGGCTCAGGCCAACGCGCTGCTCCTACTCTGACACTTACAATACATATTCAATATAGCCTTCCCCTTGAGTAACCGCTGAATAAAGGCGGTTTGTTATAAAATGGCGTAAATTAAGGGAAGCATTTGGATATTTCCGGTAAATTGTATGGGTTATCT
>CACYXC010000060.1 GCA_902778285.1 Oscillospiraceae bacterium
ACAGCGGATGAAGGAATTCGCGTACAACGGCGGCGTGATCCACTCCGAGGTCGACGACTCCAACCAGATGATCCTGGATTTCGGCGACGGCTTCTTCGGAATTGCCTATTCTTCCCTGAAGCGCGACTTTGGCGGCGGTCTGGCCGTATTCGGCACGGAAGGCGAATACCGGAACGGCGAGCTCAACGGCGTCCCGCTTTATGACAAAAATGACCGCATTGCCGCAGCACGCGGCCGGCAGGGTCTGCCCCACCTGACGGATCATCAGATGTTCCTGGGCGAATCCCACATCTATGAGGATATCAATCAGCTGGCGGACTGGGTGCTCAACGGCATCGAGCCCTATTGCACCTGCGAGCACGCCCGGCATGTGATCGAGATCATCGAGGCGGCCTATCAGTCGAACCGCTGCCGCTGGAAAAACTCGGATAATCAGGACCGGAAGAAGAGCAAAGCAAAAGAATGTTATTCCCTTTTGCTTTGCTCTTGTAATAATGATGATACGATGGCGAAAAGCCAAAACACTTTTCGCCGCGCCGCTTTGCGGCGCAGCAAAACAGCCCGGCTGTTTTGCCGTATATTCATTGCAGGGAACATCGGGCGAATGATTCCATAAATCATTCGCTGCCAAACATGTCGTTTGGCAGCGAGACCGATCGAATCGTCGATCGGTCTCGCCGTCCGATGATCATTATAAATGAAAACGAAAGGAGCTTTCTATGAGAATCATTCAGGTCGGTTACGGGTACTGGGGCGAAAGCTGGATGCAGTTCATCGCCGACGATCCGGAGGCGGAGCTCGCCGCACTGTGCGTAAAAACGGAAAAGAGCCTGGAGCGCGCCAAGGCCAAGTGGAACCTGCCCGATGAGAAATGCTTTACGGATTATGACGAAGCGCTGAAGGTCGATGCGGACGTGGTCATCATCGTCATGCCGCATTACGCCCACGTGGAGTTTGCAAAAAAAGCCGTGCTCGCGGGAAAGAACGTGCTGATCGAGAAGCCGCTCTGCGACGATCTGGACGAGGCCAAGGAGTTTTACCGCTGGCTTCAGGGGCGGCCCGAAAAGGTCTTCGTCTCGCACAATTACCGTTATCGCGCCGAGCTGTGGCAGATGAAGGAAGGCTTTGACCACGGCAAGCTTGGCGCGCTGCAGTTCATTCAGCTGGATTATCGCTCCGGTATGACCACCGACCCGCAGGAGCACGTGTGGAACGTCGCCGGCTGGCGCGGGTCCCAGGTCTGTATGCAGACCTATGAGTGCGCGGTGCACCATTATGATATGTTCCGCTTCCTTACCGGTTCCAATGCAAAAACCGTCTACGCCAAGGCCTGGAACCCGCCCTGGGCTATTACGCGGGGGCCGGAATCCTATTTCGTGACGATCGAGTTTGAAAACGGCGTCAAGGCCTGCTTCTCCAACCACCAGAGCTCCGTCGGCGCGCAGACGGAGTTCCACGGCGACTGGCAGGTCCAGGGCGCCCGCGGTCTGGTGCGCTGGATCTCCGGAAAAGGGATTTCCCTCTACCCGGCCTCTGACAATCCGGGCGTGATCCCGACGCCGGAGGAAAGCGGCTTCCCGGGCTTCGACAGGGCCGGCGTGCTCGTCGAGCTGCGGCGTGCCCTTCGCGGCGAGGCGAGCGTGCTCCCGTCCGTGGAGGACAACCTGAACACGCTGGCGATCTGCGCTGCGGTCCTTAAGTCCGCGAAGGAGGACCGCGTAGTCAGCCTGAACGAATTGCTTTAATCGCAGGGAGGGAAAGCCGTGAATCTGGCAATAGCAGGAGCCGGCGTCATCGCCCAGGTGCATCATGTCCCGGCCTTCACCGCAAACGGAGCCTGTATCGCAGCCGTATATGACCGCAAAGCAGAAAAGGCGCATAAGATGGCAGACCCCTTTGGGGCAAAGGTCTATACCAGCTATGAGGCGCTTCTACAGGACGAGCAGATCGACGCGGTATCCATCTGCACCCGTACCGACCTGCACAGCCCGATGGCCGTCGCCGCGCTGAAGGCGGGCAAGCATGTATTCCTGGAAAAGCCCATGGCGAGAAATCTCGCCGAGGCCAGGCTGATCGCCGAAGCCGCCGCGGACAGCGGTTCTGTATTCATGATCGGGATGCTCAACCGTTTCCGGACGGAATCGCAGATCCTCACCGAGAGACGGCTGAGCGGCCGCATGGGGGAAATCTACCATGCCGACTGCCGCTGGATCCGCCGGCGGGGCGTGCCCGCAAACCCCTGGTTCTCACAGAAGGAACTCGCGGGCGGCGGACCCGGGATCGATATCGGCGTTCACGCCATCGACACGGCGTGGTATCTGATGGGCTGCCCCAGGCCGCTCAGCGTCAGCGCCGTGACGCACAGCCGGCTCGGCAAGCTCTACGCCCGCGGGGTCGAAAGCTACGGCTCCGTCATCCCGCAGTCCGGTCCGATGGATGTGGAAGACGCCGCCGTCGCGCTGATCCGCTTTGAAGGGGACAAGAGCATGAGCGTTACGGTCAGCTGGGCGATCAACGGCCCCGATGAAGATTTCAATCTCAAAATCTATGGGACGCGGGAGGGCGCGAGCCTGAACCCCTTCGTCATTTACAGCGAGGAGCAGGGCTATCTGATGGATATCACGCCCAGATTCAGCCGGGGCGACGCGTGGGATGAGGGCTTTGAAAACGAAGTCGCTCACTTCATGCAGTGTGTAAAAGAGCATAAGCAGCCCTGTTCTTCGGCCGAAAGCTGCCTGACGGTGCAGCGCATGATCGAGGGGCTTTACAGCTCCAGTCTCAGCGGACACGAAGTGCTCCTCAACGAATGAACGAAACTTTGAAATCAGACTGACAGCGGAATTTGCGTATGAATCATTTTATTCCTACCGGAAACGAGTATGTGTCTCTCCCGGAAGTCTGTGAGGAAAGCGGCGCGCTCGACTCCCTCAATTTTCTGTATATGGCGCAGAAGGGCATGATCGAGATGCGCGGCGCATCCGCCCGGCCCCTCCTGACGCCCTTTGTCGAGAAAAGCAGTGATACGGCGGGAGAAGGGGAAGCCGAAGCGCTTCCCTTCTCCGAGATCCGATGGAGCAGGGACGCCTTCTGGCTTCCGGTCTTCACGGCTAAGGCCGGTACTCTGTCTTTCTGTTATGAACTGGCCGCCCCGCTCGGACAGAGAGGCTTCATGATCCGGATGAAGGTGGCGGGCTGCGGATCCGGGTCCGTCCGCGTCGGCCTGCGCGGCTGCTGGTCGCAGAGTATTCACCGGATCAATCAAAGCAAGCAGATGCGAGGGGAAAAACGGGCTTTTATCAGCTCGTGGTCGAACGATCTCGTACTGGAGTATGTGAACGCGGGTCCCCTGTTCGCTCTGGCTTTCGGCGGAGACGGCGAGCTGACCAGCGAATGGCACGGTGAAGACGAGGGGCTGTGCTTCAAGGTCTGCAGGGACCTCGTTCCCTCCCCGGACGGATGCGCGGAGGCCGTCTTTTTCCTCGGGCTCGGCTTTGAGGAAACGGCGGCTGTCGCCTCGGTCAACGAACTGCGGTACAAAGGCTGGCCAGCCGAATATGCGCGTACGCGCACATGGCTGCAGCAGCGGGCAAAAAAGATGCGCACCGAGCGCCTGACCGAGATCTACAATGTCAACCAGTTTTTCTGCGTGTTTTATTCGACGGGACTCACCCTCGACACGGAACAGTTTGTCTGCGTGACCTCCCGAAGTCCCCACTACTACGTGAGCGCGGCCTACTGGGATCGCGATACCTTTCTCTGGGCTTTCCCCACGCTGCTGCACGTCGACCCCGGTTTGGCACGCAGGGCGCTTCTGTACGCGTTCACGGTGCAGTGGCGCAACGTCGGTACGCATTCCCGCTACATCGACGGGACGTGCCTGGAATTCGGCTTTGAGCTGGATGAGCTCGTCGCCCCTCTGATCGCTCTGCTGCTGTACACGGAGGAGACAGGCGACCGCAGCCTGATCGAGCAGCAGACAGCGGCCGGAAAGCTGGACGAGCTGCTGCGGAAGCTTGAGGAGGTAAAGCATCCCGCTGCGGATCTCTACGCAAGCTTTCAGCAGCCCTCGGACGATCTGTGCAGATACCCTTACCTGACATATGACAATATGCTCGTATGGTACCTGTACAGAAGGCTCTCCCTCCTGCTGCCGGACCGTTACGGCTTCTGTGCCGAAGCGGCCGAGCGGGTCATGCGCGCGATTCGGGACAACTGCGTCGTGACGGACCCCACGCCCCGCTTTGCCTGGGCGGTCGACCTGCAGGGTAACTGCGAGGTGTTCGACGAGCCCCCCGGCAGTCTTCAGCTGCTGCCCTATTACGGCTTCTGTACGCCCGATGACCCCGTCTGGAAGAACACGGTCGCACACATCCGCTCCCCGGAATACTCCTACAGCTTTGCCGGGATGCCGGTTGCGGAGATCGGCTGTCCGCACGCGCCGTATCCCTGGCTCCTGAGTATCTGCAACAGCCTGCTGTGCGGCTACGAGGAGCAGGCGCTGCAGGAGCTGGAGTGGATCCCCATGGACAACGGCATTGCCTGTGAAAGCGTCGATCCGCATGACGGAAGCTGCCGAACCGGCGCCGCTTTTGCCACCTGCGCGGGCTTTTTGTGCAATGCGCTTCGCCTCGCGGCGGGCGAGCCGGCGCAATAACAGCGCAGCTCCGGTCACACTCCGTTCACACTCCGTTCGCGCGCTTTCATCTATTATCACACATATCTTTCCATACATTGAGGAGAGTTGCAGAAATGCCTGAATCAACAGTTTACTTCACGTCCTTCAAGGCCACGCCGCATGAGAACCTGCTTCAGAAAATCCACCGCCTGATGAAGACAGCCGGCATGGAAAAGATCGACTTCGAAGGCAAATATGTCGCGATCAAAATGCATTTCGGAGAATACGGAAACCTGGCCATGCTTCGGCCCAACTGGGCGCGCGCTGTGGTCGATTATGTGAAGCAGCTCGGCGGAAAGCCCTTCCTTACGGACTGCAACACACTTTATGTCGGCAGCCGCAAAAACGCCGTCGATCATATGGAGACCGCCTACCTGAACGGTTTCACACCCTATACCGTCGGATGCCCGGTCATCATTGCCGACGGCCTCAAAGGCACGAACGAGGTCCTCGTGCCGATCGACGGCCAGTATGTCAAGGAGGCCCGGATCGGCGCGGCGCTGATGGACGCCGACATCGTGATCTCCCTTACGCACTTCAAGGGCCATGAAATGGCCGGCTTCGGCGGCGCGCTCAAAAACATCGGCATGGGCGGCGGCTCCCGCGGCGGCAAAATGGATCAGCATTCCGACGGCAAACCGCTGGTGCGCCGGGACCGCTGCATAGGCTGCGGCGCCTGTACGCGGATCTGTGCGCACGGCGCACCTTCCGTCACGGACGGCAAGGCCTCCATTGACCATAGCCGCTGCGTCGGCTGCGGCCGCTGCCTTGCGACCTGCCCCCGGGACGCTATCTACGCCGAGAACAGCAAATCTCTCACCGCGCTCAACTGCAAGATCGCGGAATATGCTTACGCGGTGTGTAAGGATCGCCCCTGCTTTCACATCTCGCTGATCCGGGACGTGTCCCCCAATTGCGACTGTCACTCGGAGAACGACATCCCCATCATTCCCGACGTCGGCATGCTCGCCTCCTTCGACCCGGTCGCTCTGGATATGGCCTGCGTTGATCTGGCCAACCAGCAGACGGCGCTTCCGGGAAGCGTTCTGGCGGAGAAAATCCTGCACTCCTCCGGTGAGGATCCGGACCACGAGTTCTTCCATGTCAATCACCCGGATGCAGAGTGGAGGACCTGTCTGGAACATGGCGAAAAAATAGGTCTGGGCACCCGTACATACAAGCTTGTCACGATCTGATCATCCGCACGCGCCGAAGGGATTGTTCTCCCCTTTCTGCCTGCGGCCCCGCAGCTCCGCTCTGTTCTTCGGAGTACGGTCCCCATAATTAATTATCGCACGGAGAAAACAATCGAGCTTTCGATTGTTTTCTCCGCCAAACGGCACGTTCGGCGGCAGATGATGGGGTTCCGTCATTTGCGTGACAATCATTGCAGTGAATATATGGCAAAACAGCTGGGCTGATTTGCTGAGCAGCAAGGCTGCCCTGCTAAACGCCTTGCGGCGTTTCGCCATCAAATAATCATTATGAAAAGCATCAGTGTAGAGCCACGGTCCCGTTTGTCCGCCGAGCCGTGGAGCTTCCGGTTCGCAGCGATCGAGTTCAGTTACTGGGCGGCGAACGCAGCGGCAAATTATAAAACGGTTTTCCTGTCCGCCTTTGGCTTCAGTGTCATTGAGGTCGGCATTCTGAACGCTGTGAGCTCCGCCGTATCCATCTTTGTCACACCGATCACGGGCTTTCTGGCGGACAAGCTTCGCTCCTCCCGGCGGGTCTTCCTGCTTCTGCTCGGCCTGATGGCGGGCATCTCGGCCGCCATTCTTCTCATACGCGGCACAAGTCCCGCCTCGCTGTCGTGGATCGCCGTTTTCTCCGTTCTGCTGCTGGTCCTTCTCGCCCCCTCGAACGGTTTGTTGGACGTTACGGTAATCAACGGCTGCGATGCCGTAGATGTAAAATACGGCAAAGCGCGTGCCATCGGCTCCTGCGGTGCGATCACCATGTTTGCCCTTTTGGCGCTTTTCGTCACCGAACGGACGATCGAACGGGTCTTTGTCATGCTGATCCTTTTTGCTCTTCCCTGCATGTTTTTCCTGACTCGGGTCCGTCAGGTCTGCGACGGTCTTTCGAGTAACGCTCTTTCCGTGCGGCAGTCTCCGCAGGTGGAAAAGCTGTTTCGGAATCCGTATTTTCTTGTGTTTCTGGTATTTGCGGCGCTGAACAGTTTTGCTCAGACCAGTATTTTTCTATACCAGCCCTACTTGATTCAGGCTGTCGGCGGCAGTATGGCTTTCCTCGGCTTCGTTCAGGCTTACCGTGTCGTTTTCGAGCTCCCCACGCTCTTTTTTATGGAGCGCCTCAGCCGGGTTTTTTCCTATCGGAACATGGTCCTGATCTCTTCTTTTCTGTGGGGCCTCATGGCCATTCTGTGCAGCATGATCCGCGGCTTCGGAGGTCTGCTCCTGGTTTCGACCCTCGCCGGGCTCGGCAGCGGTCTGTTTGTCGCCGGCAGCGGGCGCTTTAACTTCAGCATGGTCCCCTCGGAGCTGCAGTCCACGGCGCAGACATTGCTGTACGGATTTCAGGCCTTCGGCGGTATTCTGGGCAGCTTTATCGGCGGTTATTTTATCGAAGCGCTTGGTATTTTTTCTTTTCATTTTTTTATCGGGGCCGTCAATCTCGCCGTAATGCTGCTCTATGCCTTAAGCTTTTTCGTAATCAAGCAAATCGTTCACCGTGATTACGACAGCTTTTATGCCGAGCCCTGACCGTTCAAAGCGCAGTCCATCCCCTGCTTTTGTCCTATGCCATGCCAGAAGAACTCAGCTCCGTTCCGTTTCCGCGCCTCGCGCAAGAGCCGCGAAAGCTGCATGTCCGCTGAGTTCTTCTTCCTTTCCCGAATCGGGCCCGCTCCGCCGGGTTTCGATCCGGATACCGGTCCGCTGCACCGGAACGAGGGCATCCTTTCGGATGCCCTCGTCAAGCTGTCGACAAAGTGTCGACAGCTTGAGAGGCAAAAATGGGAACTTCCGAAAAAGCTCCCATTTTTGCACAGATTGTACCGCGAAAGGGGATTAC
>CACYXC010000061.1 GCA_902778285.1 Oscillospiraceae bacterium
TTTCAGCTTGTTTTGGACTTCTTCACCGAATTTCTCAACATCTACGCAGCAAACCCGCTTTCAGCTTGAGCTGAAAGCGGGTTTGTCTACGGTCTGAGGCAGCCGAAAGGCTGCCTTTTTCATTTGGTGAACATGGGTGTTCGTACACCGCTGACCTCTTGCTTTTCAATCATGGCCGCCGAAGGCGGCTTTCCGGCGTTTACCGCCGGAAAGGTCAGCGGTTCGATCCCGCTTATCTCCACCAAAAGAAACAGCCGCCGAAGCAGGCCAGGAGGATCGCCCTCTCCGGCTCTGCGCTTGCGGCGGGATGATATAAAAGAAGCGACCTCCGATCTGCGTTCGAGGCAGATCGGAGGTCATTTTTTATTCATTTTGATGCTCAGCGACACTGCTGTGCGTGTTTGCGGATGGCGTCAAAGGTTTCCACGCTCAGGTCATGCTCGATCTTGCAGGCGTCCTCGCGCGCGGTCTCCTCGCTGACGCCAAGGCCGATGAGCAGCTCGGTCAGAAGCTTATGGCGCTCATATATGCGCTCGGCGATCTCCATGCCCGGCTCCAGCAGCACGATCATGCCCGCCGGGTCAAACGTGATATATCCGTTTTCCCTTAACCGCTTGGTGGCATAACTGACGCTCGGCTTGGTCACGCCCAGCTTGTCCGCCACATCAATGGAGCGGATATAGCCGCGCTCCTCCTTGAGCATGAGCATCGCTTCCAGATAATCTTCCGCGGATTTATGAATGTTCATTGTCATCACCTGATATTAGGATACCACTAACGCATGGTAAAAGCAAGAAAAACAAACAGACGCAAGTTAGTCCTTGACAACTTAAATTAGAGATGATAAACTACGTTCAGGTTAGAAATATTTAACCGTTCTTTTATGGTCATCGGTTAAAAGCTTCTAACAAAAACCCCTGTTCATGAGAGAGGAGGAGGCGCAATGATGCCCCTGATATTGGCAGACCCAGGCGAGGAGGCCATCATCAGGAAAGTCGGGGGAAGCCCCGAAATGAAAAAGCACCTGGAGGACATGGGCTTCACGGTGGGCGGCGCCGTCACGGTGATGAACACCATCGGCGGCAATCTGATTGTGAAGATCAAGGAATCCCGCGTGGCCATCAGCAGAGAAATGGCCTCAAAGATCATGGTTTGAACAAGAATTCAACATAAAAGGAGAAGTGAGGATGAGAACACTCAGAGATGCAAAGGTCGGCGAGACCGTCAAGGTCGTGAAGCTTCACGGCGAAGGCGCCGTCAAGCGCCGCATTATGGACATGGGTATCACCAAGGGCGTGGAAGTCTTTGTCCGCAAGCTGGCTCCGCTGGGCGATCCCGTAGAGGTCAATGTCCGCAATTATGAGCTTTCGCTGCGCAAGGCGGACGCCGAGATGATCGAAGTGGAATGACTCCTCGCGAAACGGTTGTTTCGCGATAAAAGGCTCGCTTGGCTCGCCTCAGGGTGTTTTTGCCGTGGCAAAGCTACGGCAAAGACGGTTGAAACAGCCTCCGGGACAGTCAACGATCCTTTCAATATGAATTGAAGATAGGAGAAAATATGGACAAGCAACTGCGCATCGCCCTGGCGGGCAACCCGAACAGCGGCAAAACCACCCTGTTCAACAAACTGACCGGCTCCAACCAGTTCGTCGGCAACTGGCCCGGCGTGACGGTGGAGAAAAAGGAGGGGCGGCTCATCGTCGACAAGGAGGTCATCCTGACCGACCTGCCCGGCATCTATTCGCTCTCCCCCTATACGCTGGAAGAAGTCGTGGCCCGGAATTACCTCATCGAGGAAAAGCCGGACGCCATTTTGAACATCGTGGACGCCACGAACCTCGAGCGCAACCTGTACCTGACTACCCAGCTCACCGAGCTCGGCATCCCGGTGGTCATCGCACTGAACATGATGGATCTGGTCAAGAAGGCCGGCGATATCGTCAACGTCAAGGAGCTGTCAAGACAGCTCGGCTGCAAAATCGTGGAGATCTCCGCCCTCAAGGGCGACGGCGTGAACGACGCGGCAAAAGCCGCGATCGAGGCAGCAAAGAACGGCAGGACCATCCCGCAGCACAGCTTCTCCGGTCCGGTGGAGCACGCGCTGGCCCACATCGAGGAGGTCACCGTGCATAACCTGCCCGAGGAACGGCAGCGCTGGTACGCGATCAAACTCTTCGAGCGCGACGAGAAGGTCGTGGAAAGCCTGAAGCTCAGCGATGATGTCAAAGCTCACATTGAGCGGGACATTCAGGCCGCGGAGAAGGAGCTGGACGACGACGCCGAGAGCATCATCACCAATGAGCGCTACATCTACATCGGCAATATGCTCAAGGGCATATACAAGAAAAAAGGAAAAGGCCAGCTCTCCGCCTCCGACAAGATCGACAGGATCGTGACCAACCGTATCCTGGCGCTCCCGATCTTTGTCCTGGTCATGTGGCTGGTCTATGCGCTGTCGATGGGCACCTCTATTTCGGACGGCGGCATCTCCATCGGCACCTTTCTCACCGACTGGACGAACGACGTGCTCGGCGGCGCGTGGCTGACCGACGGTTCCCGCGCCATCCTCGAGGGCTGGAACGTCGCCCCCTGGCTGGTGGGTCTGATCTCCGACGGTATCCTCGCGGGCGTGGGCGCGGTGCTCGGCTTCGTGCCCCAGATGCTGGTCCTCTTCCTGATGCTGTGCCTGCTCGAAGACTGCGGCTACATGGCCCGTATCGCCTTCATCATGGACCGCATCTTCCGCCGCTTCGGCCTGTCCGGCAAGAGCTTCATCCCGATGCTCGTCGGCACCGGCTGCGGCGTTCCCGGCGTCATGGCTACCCGCACCATTGAAAACGAGCGCGACCGCCGCATGACGATCATGACCACGACCTTCATCCCCTGCGGCGCGAAAATGCCCATCATCGGCCTGATCGCGGGCGCCCTCTTCGGCGGCAGCACCTGGGTCGCCACCTCCGCCTACTTTATCGGAGTGGCCGCGATTGTCCTCTCCGGCATCATGCTGAAGAAAACCAGAGCCTTCGCGGGCGATCCCGCCCCCTTCGTCATGGAGCTGCCCGCCTACCACCTGCCCGCCTGGGGCAACGTCCTGCGCGGCACCTGGGAGCGCGGCTGGTCTTTCATCAAGCGCGCCGGTACGGTCATTGTTGTTTCGTCTATTGTGATCTGGTTCCTCACCAGCTTCGGCTCCGTCAACGGCCGCTTCGGCATGGTGGACGATCTCTATGAGGACGACAGTGTCGTCACCGAGGAATATGTCGCGGTCGTGGCCGACCGCATGGGCATCCCCGAGGACGAGGTCGAGCCGATGGACGACTCCCTCCTGGCCCGGATCGCCCAGCCCGTCTCCGTTGTGTTCAAGCCCCTCGGCTTCGGCGACTGGAAGCCCACCGCCGCCACCGTCACCGGTTTGGTTGCGAAGGAGGAAGTCGTCGCCAACTTCGGTATCATGTACGCCTATGACGACAATGACGGCGAGGAAGAGCTGGAAGAAAACGGCGACCAGATCTGGGATCGTGTGGCCGAGGACTTCAACGCCTTCTCCGGCGGACACGGCAAGCTTGCGGCCTTCGCCTTCATGATTTTCAACCTCCTCTGCGCGCCCTGCTTCGCGGCCATCGGCGCCATCAAGCGGGAGATGAACAGCGCAAAGTGGACCTGGTTCGCCATCGGCTACCAGTGCGGCTTTGCCTGGGTGACCGCCTTCATCGTCTGGCAGCTCGGCCGCGTGTTTGCGGGCGGCATGAACGTCGTCGGTCTGGTGATTGCCTTGGTAATGCTCGCGGCTCTCCTGTGGCAGCTCTTCAAGCCCTACAAAGAAGCGCAGAAACTCACGGTAAAGTAAATCTCTTCTGCTGTTTCGAGTGCTTATCGCGAATATGATCCCCCTGAAAGGAAGTGATCCTATGCTGACATGGCTATCCGCCAATCTCATCAATATCGTTCTGATCGCCGTTATCGCGCTGATCGTCGGTCTGCTGATCCGCGGCATGATCCGGGACAGAAAAGCGGGAAAGCGCTCCTGCGGCTGCAGCTGTGCCTCCTGCGGAGCCTGCGGCTGCAGCTGTGCCTCCTGCGGAGCCTGCGGCGCCTGTGGCAACTGCGGCGGCTGCGCCGCCATAAAAACCGCGCGGGCGGCGCAGGGCGCATCCGCCAGATAACGCAAAAACACCGCCGAAAGGCGGTGTTTTTTATCCCTGCGCGCGCTCTCAGGCCAGACCGGGCTTGCAGGGGCGGCCGATGCTCCTGCGGTGGGCGTAGTACAGCTCCTCCGTGGCAAGGGCCATTTTCGTGACCGAGAACGGCGCGTCGTGCGGGTAGATGTACCAGGTGTCCTCGAGCGTGTTGAGATCGACGCAGTCGCCGAATTTTCCGAGATACTCGTACTCGATATGGCAGGAATACAGGCTCGGCACCGGTTTGAGCATCTCAAAGGGCTGCCCGCCCGCGTCCTGCCCGCGCACGGTGAAGCCGTCCATGTCATGGACCATCGTCCCCTCGCCGAGCGGGAGAAAACGCTTCGCGTTCGGCAGGGAATCGACGCGCACGGGGAGGACCCCGGAGGAGTAGGTCCCGGCCTCGACCTCGCGGCGGACGTTTTCGCGCTCCCACTCATACCAGTCGGGGATGTGGGAAAACTCGGTCTCCCCCTCGTCCGCGGACAGCTCCCCGTATTCGCTCATCGTCCAGCTCTTGCCGCAGGCCTCGCATCGGAGCTGCGCGCCTTGGCTGCTCATGTGAAACTCCTTCCCGCACGCGGGGCACTGGTACAGCACCTTGTGCAGGCCCTCGGCCCGTCCCGCATAGGGCGTGGCGATCCGTCGCTCCCTCTGCCAGGCGAAATCGTCATACTGAAAAGCCTCGACGATGCGCCGGTTGATCTCGTCCACGGGCAGCTCCCGCAGCTCGTCTGGCGTCAGCAGCAGACGCAGCTCCGCCTCCGTCGGGGAGACCTCGCGGTCATGCAGGTTCCAGAAGGGGGAATTCACATGGTGCCCGTGGCACATGAGCGTCACGACCGGGACCTTCAGCAGGCGGCAGAGCTTGCCCAGGGAGGCGGGGAGCACCGCCGTCGTACCGCAGAGGGAATAGCGGGCCTCCGGGTAGATCACGGCGATATCGCCGTTGTCCACGACCTGCCGCAGCTGGCGGATGAGGGTCACGTCGTTTGTGAATTTGCGCTTGCAGATGCAGCCCACGTCCCGCAGCAGCTTCTCCCGGCCGATGAAGCCGTCGATCGCCACGACGTAGTTCGCGCGATGGGGGAAGATCGCCATGGTGGCGACCTTGAAGTCCAGAAAGGCGTTGTGGTTGCACAGCAGCACGTAGGGCGGCTTCAGGTCCTCCGTGCCGATGCGTCGGATGATCGCGTGATGCTTCCAGACGTCCGGCGCGCTGAGGAGCCAGGTCAGCGGGCGGAGATACCATTTGGTGCGCACGGGCGGTTTCTTCATGTCGAAGCGGACAGGGCTGCGGTCCATGTCGGATCCTCCCTTGCCGTTTTTTTGTTAATTATATCATCCCGAGCGCCGAGCGCCAAGTGTTTTCGACCCGCTTTTCACGCATGATTCAGCGATTGAAAGCGCCGCATGTTTATGGTAGAATATGACAAAAGCGAAAAGGAGGATGCCTTATGTTCGTATTCTGGGGCGACGGCTCGCAGGCGGCCAGAGATCTGGTCGACGCCATCCGGGTCAGGAGCACGGAGAATTTCAACTGGACCTTCATCTTCATCCTGTCCGTCGTGTTCTACGTCTACTGGTCGGAGATCAACAGGAAAAACACCGAGGCGGTCTGCGCGGGTCTCGCGCTATACGGCGTCCACTGGCTGTATGAGATCGGCAACGCCGTGATCGCGCACGTCTTCGGCTATCCGCTCTGGTCCGTCTCCAACGAATCGACCACCTTCATCCTGCTCATCGGCGTCTGCTGGGAGCTGTCGATGATGTTCTCGCTGGCGGGCATCATCTCCTTCAAGATGCTGCCGCAGGACCGGAGCAGGCGCTATTTTGCCAAAAACGGCAGGGGCGGGATCGACTGCAGGCTCGTCGGCGCGCTGGAGATGGCGCTGCTGTTCGCGCTGTTTGAATCCTTCCTCGCGGGGACGAGCAACCACTCCTTCATCTGGGTGTATAAGTGGTGGGGCGTCCTGCCCGTGTTCGTGACGACCTATATCCCCTTCTTCCTCGCCGCCAACTACGTCCCGGACATGGAGCCGAAGAAGCGGACGCGCTTTCTTGTCGTCCTCTGGTCTCTGGTTGCCCTGCTGCTGATCGTCCTGATCCCGCTGGGGATCATCTGAGCAAAGTACATATGCAAGGGAATGCCCGGGGCTTTTGCCCCGGGCATTCCCTCAAGCTGTCGACAAAGTGTCGACAGCTTGAAAATCAAAAATGAGAACTCCCCAAAAAGTTCTCATTTTTGAGTATATCAATCGCGAGAGGGAATAACCGTGTCAAACTTCGGCAGCATGGGTTTGTCTACAGTCTGAGGGAATGCCCGGGGGCTTTTGCCCCGGGCATTCCCTTGCTGTTCATCAGCCTCCGCCGTTCTCCGCGGCGCGGCTCTCCCCGGTCGCGTAGTCGATGACGACGCCCGGCTGCATATTGTACACAAACACGTTCAGGCGCAGACCCCGGCCGAGGTCCTCCACCGAGCAGGCCTCCATCTGCACGCCGGAGGCGAGCAGATTTTTGCCCTCGTATACGGGCGTGACCCGGTAGATGACGTGATTGCCGGTTTTTTCGATATAGTTGGCCGTTTGGATCTCAAAGGGCAGCATGGCTTCCGCGTTGAGATGGCGGGTCCCGGTGAAGAAGTTCTCCGGCAGCGTGCGGTTGCCGCAGAGCAGAAAGCCGATCAGGTGGCAGCGGTTGTAGAGATAATGGTCCTCGATCAGCTCGTCATAGCGCTGCGTGTGCCAGCCGGAGGGCCTGATGTCGCCGATCCTGTCCCTCTGCTCGTCCCTTCCCGGCAGCGTCTCCGGTCCGAGGCAGGCCATGGCCGCGCCGGTGCGGCCCAGGCTGTCAAGCTCCGAGAAAAGGACATAGGGCTCCGTCGTCAGCTGCCGGAGATCAAAATCCGGCCTGTTTTCGTGAATGACCGCATAGTCGCTGCCGCCGCGGGGCGGGATCTCCGCGAGGCGCAGCGCGGAGGGCGGGACCGTCTCCCGCGGCACCGCGTCCTCCCGCGACAGGAGCAGCGGGAGGAGAAGCCGCGCCGCAAGGGCGAGCAGGAGCAGGACGCCTGCCAGGATGGCAAAAAACCGCAGCGTTTTCCGGTTTTTCTTCCGTTTTTTCACATCCCGGCCCTCTCGATCGGCCTTCCCTCCGCCTCCAGCCGCAGCAGGGCCTCCTTGCGCCAAAGGCCGCCCGCGTAGCCGCACAGGCTCCCGTCGGCCGCCAGTACGCGGTGGCAGGGCACGATGAGCGAGATCGGATTCCTCCCCACGGCCGCGCCGACGGCGCGGGCGGACACGCGCCGCCCTGTCTTCACCGCAAGCGCGCGGGCAAGCTCTCCGTAGCTGCGCGTCTCGCCGAAGGGGATCTCAAGCAGCAAAGTCCAGACCCGGCGCTGGAAATCGGTTCCCCGCAGATACAGCGGAGGGGCGAAATACGGGCGGACGCCGGTGAAGAACAGATCGAGCCAGCGCATGGTCACGCCGAAGATCGGAAGCTCCCGCTCCGTGTGCAGGGCGTCCAGCGTCGCGGCACAGTATTTCTGCCCGGCAAACCACAGCCCGGTCAGGGCCTGCCCGTCGCTCGCCAGCAGGATCTCCCCGAGCGGGGAGGCATAGTGTGCGGTGTAGTCCATCGCGCTCTCAGGCCAGCAGGGCGCTGGTCGCCTCGTCCTCATACTGGCGGGTGTAGAGCCGGTAGTAGTGGCCGCGATCGCGCATGAGCTCGTCATGCCTGCCCTGCTCGATGATCTTGCCGTCGCGCACGACCAGGATCACATCCGCATTGCGCACGGTGGAGAGCCGGTGCGCGATGACGATGGAGGTGCGGCCGCGGATGATCGTGTCGATCGCGGACTGGATCTTCTGCTCGGTGATCGTATCGACGGAGGCGGTGGCCTCGTCCAGCACCAGGATCTTCGGCTCGGCCAGGATGGCGCGGGCAAAGCTCAGAAGCTGCTTTTCGCCGGTGGAGAGCAGATCGCCCCCCTCGCCCACGTCGGTGTCGAGCCCTTTTTCCAGCTTTTCGATCACGCCGCGGGCGCTGACCAGCTCCAGCGCGCGCTCGATATCCTCGTCGCTGGCCTTCGGGTTGCCGTAGAGCAGGTTCTCCCGCACGGAGCCGGAGAACAGGTGCGGCGTCTGCAGCACGTAGCCGATGGCGGCGTGCAGCCAGAGCTGCGAGCGCTCGCGCGCGTCGCGCCCGTCGATCAGCACCCGGCCGGCCGTCGGCTCGTAGAAGCGGCAGATCAGGTTTGCCAGCGTCGACTTGCCCGCGCCGGTCTCGCCCACGATGGCCACGTTGGTGCCGAAGGGGATCTTCAGATTGAAATGCTCGAGGATGGTCTCGTCCCCGTCCGGGTAGCGGAAGCTCACGTCTTCAAACTCGATGTCTCCGCGCAGCTCCTCCCAGTTGTCCTTCTTCGGCTCGAAGCTGTCGCCGTAGACAGCTATGACCTCGTCGGAGTCCTTCACGTCCGGCTCGGTCTCGAGCAGGCGGGTCAGGCGCTCGATGTTGACCTGGGTGGTGATGAGGTCGGAGATCGCGTCGACGATCCAGCGCACCGGCTCCATCATGCCCTGGGCATAGGACATGAACAGGGAGAAGGTGCCGATCTGGGTCTTTGCGATATAGCCGCCCTTCCAGAGGACCACGGCGAGCGCGAGCGAGGAGGCGAAGTTCATCGTCACGGAGAACAGGCCGCGCAGCCGCGCGCCGCGCACCGCCTTGGCGCGCATGGTGGCGGTGTCGCGGAAGAAGGCCTTCTCCATCTTGTCTTCGATGACAAGGGTCTTGACCGTGCGCGCGCCGGTGATGCCCTCGTTGAAATCCCCGGTGATCTGGGAGTTGACCTCGCGGATCTCGCGGTTGACGCGCACGAGCCTGCCCTGAAAAATGGCATAGAACAGCACGGCCAGCGGCAGCACCGCCACCACCAGCAGCGCCAGGCGGGCGTTGATGACGAACATGACGACGACCGCCCCGACCACGTAGCCCAGCTGCCAGATGCTGTCCAGCACCGTCCAGCTGACCAGAATGCCGATGCGTCCGGTGTCCGACATGACGCGGGAATGGATATAGCCCACGCTGTTCTGGTTGAAGTAGGAGAAGGAGAGGGTCTGCAGGTGGGCGAAGGCGTCGTTGCGCAGGTCCCTGTCCACGCCGACCTCGATCCGGGTGCTCATCAGGGCGGCGGCGTAGTTGACCAGCGCCGCCAGCACGATCGCCCCGAAATAGAGGATGATGTACAGCGGCAGGCCATCGAGCGTGCCGAGCGAGATAAAGTGGTTCAGGGCATAGCGCTGGAACACGGGGATGATCACGTCGTAGGCGCTGCCGATGACGCTGCCCGCGATCATGATCGCCAGGGGTTTTTTGTAGTTTTTCAGATACGGCAGGATCTTGCCGATGCCGAAGAAGGGAAGTTTTTGAGTTTTGGTTTCTTTCTTCATCATATTAATCCATTCATTTCATACAAAATCAAAGCCCGGCGAACGCGGGTTTGATTTTGAGAGGAAGAAGGAGCCTGCGGATACGCAGCTTTCGGAGTACTTACGCAAACTCCGGAAGCGAAGTGGAGTGAGCTTCTTCTGACGAGGCCTGGATCTCGCAGATCTGCTGATAGATGCCGCCGCCGCGGCGAAGCTCCTCATGGCTGCCCCGCTCCACGACGCGGCCCTTGTCGAGCACGAGGATCTGGTCTGCCTTGGAGAGCGTGGTGATGCGGTGGGAGATGAGCAGGATGCTCGCCGAGCCGAAGCGCCGCTCCAGCGCGGCGCGGATCTTCGCGTCGGTCTCGGTATCCACGGCGGAGAGCGAGTCGTCAAAGATCATGACGGGCGTGTTCTGCGTCAGCATCCGGGCGATGGCCGCCCGCTGCTTCTGCCCGCCGGAGAGCGTCACGCCCCGCTCGCCGACGAAGGTGTCGTAGCCCTTGGCAAAGCTCTCTATGGTCTCGTCGAGGCAGGCGGCCCGAGCCGCCTCGCGGATCTCCTCCATGGGCATCTCCTCGCGCGTGATGCCGATATTCTCCCGGAGCGTCCGGGAGAAGAGGTAGGGCTCCTGCAGGACCATGCCGATGTTCCGGCGCAGCCAGGGCGTCTCGATATCGCGGATGTCGGTGCCGCCGATGGAGATCGTGCCGCAGCCCTCGGGCAGCTCATAGAGTTTGTCGAGCAGGAGCATCATGGTGGACTTGCCGCTGCCCGTGCCGCCGAGGATGCCCAGCGTCGTGCCGGCCTTCATGGCAAAGCTCACGTCGTGCAGGATCTCGGGCCCGTTGTCGTACGCGTAGCTCACATGGTCGAAGACGATATCCCCGTTCATGTCGGGGCGCAGGGCCCTCCCGGTCTCCTTCTCCTCCTCGGCCATCATGATGTAGGCGATGCGGTCGATCGAGACGCCGGCCTTGCTCATCTCGGAGATCATGCGGCCCAGCATGCGCACGGGCCATGTCATGATCGCGCCGTAGGACAGAAAGGCGATGTAGGCGCCGGGCAGCATCTCGCCCCGGATGCAGAAGAGCGAGCCGAAGATCACGATCAGCAGGATCTGCGTGCCGGAGAGCACGTCGCCCGTGCTCCAGAACTGCGCGAGAGGCTTTGCCAGTTCCATCCACAAGCCGGTATAGTATTCGTTCTGCCTGAAAAAGCGGTCGCGCTCCTGGCGCTCGGCCCCGAAGGCGCGCACCACGCGCACGCCGGTCAGATTCTCCTGCGCCATGGCCGACAGCACGCCCTCGTTTTCGTCGCACTTGAGGAAGGCCTCGCCGATGCGCCGGTGGAAGTGGAAGGAATAGAGCACGATGAAGGGCACCGGCAGGATGGCGATCAGCGTGAGCTTCCAGTTCATGGAGAGCATGAAGCCGACGGACAGCGCCAGCAGGATCACGATGCGGATGATGTTGGTCATCTGCTCGGCCACGAAATTCTTCATCGTGTCGATGTCCGAGGTGCAGCGCTGGATGATGTCGCCGGTGCGGTGCTTCATGTGCCAGGCGAAGGGCAGGCGCTCGATGTGGGCATAGAGGTTGTCGCGCATGGTTTTGACCAGCGTCTCGGCCGCCTTGGTCCGGCTGACCTGATAGCCGTACTGGGAAACGACCTTCACGAGCGCCACCGCGAGCAGCGCCAGCGCCATGATCCAGATATGCTCCGCGAGATAGGCAAAGCCCCCCGCGCGCTCGATCAGGCGCAGCGCCGGCGCCGGGAGCTGCGCCTCCCTGCCGCCCAGCACGTTGTCCACCGCCACGCGGACGATCTGCGGAGAGATCATGTCCGCCAGGGCGGCGAGCGCGGAGCAGAGCATGCTCAGCAGGAACAGCGCCTTGCTGCCCCTGAGAAAGCGCCAGATCAGCTGCCGCTTGTATTCTTTTGGTATCTTTGTGTTTTCCATGGGGTTTTATCCTCAATTGAAGCAGGGTCCGTGTACACAGTTTTATTATATTATCATATCCGCGGCAAAAAGGAAAGAGGCTTCCGCGAGCCGCCGCCCCTTACGAAACGCAAAAAAAGAAGCCGGTGTTCCGGCTCAAGCTGTCGACACTTTGTCGACAGCTTGAGAGGCGAAAACGGGAACTTTCAAAAAAGTTCCCGTTTTCGCATGGATTGAACGTGAAGGGGGACTCCCCGTCCCCGTTTCCTTTAGTTAAGGATCCTTTTTACATTTCAATCGATCTTGCCAACGAAACGGAAGATGATTTCGATTTCCTGCTGCCGGAAGCCGAAGTCGTCTTCCGTTGCTTCATGGACGATGATCTTCTCGATCAGAGTGTTCAGAAGCTCCGCGGTCAGCTCCTTGGGGACACCGATCTGCTTGATCAGCTCGACCCACTTCTGGGCATCCTCAACCGTCTGCTGTCCGGCAGCCAGTTTGGACTTGCAGTCCTGAATTTTCTGCTCCTGCTCTTCCTGCTCCTTCTGATATCTCTGGGAGAGCATATTAAAGTTGCTTTCGTTCTCCAGATTTACGCCTGCAAATAAGCGATAAGATCCTCTATCTGCCTGCTCATGTCTCTGTAACCCAGCCAGTATAGGCTGCCTAGCTTTTCCATATCTCCATCAAAGCGATTGACGGTAACAGGTTCTGATGGGGCGATCAGAAAGATTTTTCCTGCCGCGGCGTCCTGTTCCAAAGCATCGACCGTTCGGTTAAATTCTTCATTGGCGTTTTGCAGACTTCGGACAAAAGCCGGGTACCTGCGGTACATTCTTTCCGCTATTCGGGGAGCGCCGGGTTTTCTTCGGAAACTCAACTCACGCGTCCGTACGACAACAAGTTTTTCTTCGCCGCTGCACTTTGCCCATGATATGGGTATCTTTTCTGCACAGCCGCCATCCAGATACGGGATCCCGTTTATCATCACTGGCTGGGTGACATACGGGACGCTTGCAGAGGCCTGAATGGCACGATAGAGGTCACAGTTCCCTTTTTCAAAGTATTCAGCCTGCCCGGTGAGAAGATTTGTTGCGCTTACCGCAAGCCGTCTGGACGGATCCATCAATCGGCCTTCATCAAAGGGCATGACCTTAAAAAGGTCATCAAACAGAAATGAGAATCCGGTAATGCCGTGGTCTCTGCGGAAAGCGCCGATCCCACAGTAATTTCTGTCATGGCGGTAAGTTAGATCAATTCGGGCTCCCCAACCGATTTCTCCTGCAACATATCCCAACCCAGACAGAGCCCCGGCCGAGACGCCTGCAACACTGGAAAAGTTGAGGCCGTATTCCATCAGGGCATCGAGGACTCCTAAGGTATACAGGCCTTTCCATCCGCCGCCTTCCAGCACAAGGCAGCCCGGCGTCAGTGTGTTATCGGCTGTTTTCCTTGGGATCTGGTCGATCCCGCTGTATATTTTTTCATGCTTTCTGAATCGAATCATGTTTCTGCAGACTCCTTGCTTTTCATCTGCCAAAGTTTTTCAATTCAGAATACCATAAAACAAACACGGAATCCACTGTAATATCCTATCCGTTGCTGAACAAGGACCTGATTCAGTTTGCTCACAGGAGCAGCAAAGTACGAAAAATGTTAATCGACGGCGAGCGTGTGGAAGCCATTCGCCTGTATATAACCGGAACCAAATTCCGAAACATCACGGGTGACCCGGAATTGACGGACGTTCAAGTTTTGATTATTACAGAACTGTTGGATGAAACGAGCCCCAAGGGCGTGTTTAAAGAGTTCAACAGCGAAATTCGTAAAAGTCTAAAGGCTGTAAAATAGCATAACAGATGATAGAAAGCCCCAAGTCGAGAGTGAAATGATATGCTCCCTCTATGAGAGACAGTGAAAGGAAAAAACACTGTCAAACATAGGGGGAGCATTGTTATGCCACAAAAGCAAAAGATAGGGGCAG
>CACYXC010000062.1 GCA_902778285.1 Oscillospiraceae bacterium
GTCATCATGCGCCTCGCCTCCTTATCCCTATTCTACCATAACAAAGTACCCATAGAAAGTGCTTTCGCACTCCCTATGGGTACTTTGTCTACAGTCTGATGTCATCCGTTCGGATGACTTCTTTTTTTGTGCGAGAGGCGGCGCGCTGCGCCGCTCTATATCTGCCTTTTCCAGCAATCTCCTTAATAAATCTTAAGATGGCTGCGCTTTCCTTTTTGAAAACGATGTTGTATAATGATCACCGGATGGCGAAACCAATCGAAAACTCGATTGGTTTCGCTGCCAAACGACACGTTTGGCAGCGAATGATTCTATAAGTCGTTCGCCCGATGCTCATGGCAATGAATATATGGCAAAACAGCCGCGCTGTTTTGCTGCGCCGCAGGCGACGCCCTGTAGTCATTGTCATGATGCCACCAAAGCAAAGGAGCTTCCGGCATGAAAAAATCAGTTACGTTCCTGCTTCTGATACTGGTAGTGATCTTCGGCGTCGTCTTCGGCTTCAGCGCCTACAAGCTCTACAGCATCATGCATGAATACAAGGTCTCCGAGCGGCGCTACGACAGCGTCGCCAACGCCGCGACCTCCACCGCCGCGCCCGCCCCCGCGGCGACCATGGCGCCCTTTGAGGTCCAGGGGGATCAGGAGGAGACCGCCGCGCCGGTGGAGACCTCCCCCATCAGCGTGGATTTCGACAATCTGCTCGCCCAGTGCAGCGACATCGTCGGCTGGATCTACTGCGAGGACACCGTCATCAACTATCCGATGGTCCGCGGCGCCGACAACGACTACTATCTGCACCGCTTCATCGACGGCAGCTACAACGGCGGCGGCACCCTGTTCATGGATTTCAAGAATGACCGGGATTTCAGCGACCCCAACTCCATCGTCTACGGCCACCACATGAACGACGGCTCCATGTTCGCCAGTCTCAAGAAGTACCAGACCGACCCGGAATACTATTCCAAGCATCCCACGCTCTATGTCAACACTCCGACGCAGAACTATCGGGTGGACGTGTTTGCCGGCTTTGTCTGCGACGCGGACTCCGACACCTACACCATCGGCTTTCCCGACGACGCGAGCTACCAGAGCTGGATCGACCGCATGGTCTCCCACTCCGACTTCAAGACCGACGTTCAGGTGACGCCGGACGACCACATCATCACCCTCTCCACCTGCTCCTATGAGTGGTATGACGCGCGTTACGTGGTGCTGGGCAAGCTGGTGCCGATCGGCTGAGAAAAGCCGCGCAAGCTGGCAGATTCTGGTTCCTTCGGCTTAAGAATTCTTATGTTGTTTTCCGAAAACAGCGCATCTATAATGGTATCGTAAGAGTTCGGGACCGCGCGGCCCCGATTGAGCAAACAGCTTATGAGGTGAATGAAAATGAAGAAGAATTGGAAAAGCGCCCTGAGCCTCCTGTTCGTTCTGGTCTTCATGCTCCAGATCGCAGGCGTGACCGCGAGCGCCCAGACCGATCCCTCTGTGACCGGAAACGAGCCGCTGTCCATTGCGGTGTACATCCCCACGGTCAACGCGGACGGATATGAAGTCTCCGCGCGGATGGACGGCGAGTCTGTCAACCTGCCCGAGGGGAAAACGCTGAGCATGAACCTCGGCGGCAGCGAGCTGGGCTACTGGTCCACGATCAGCCTGTCCGACCTGATGAACAGCGACCTGACCATCACCCCGCCCGAGGGCTACTATGTCGCCGAGGCATACATTTACGCCGGCGAGCTGGCGCCCGGACAGTCCCCCGCCTCTCTGGAGGGCACGGCCGACTACCCCAGCACGACCGGCACCCGGGTGACGCTCAAAAGCGCGAACTTCGCCGATGAGTACGATCCCTGGTCCTTTGACAGCGCCCGCCTTTCCAGCATCGGCGGCAGCTACACGCTGCTGATCCGTCTGGAGCTTCTCGAGAAGATCAGCTATGTCACCGTCTCCTACAGCAGCGGCGAGGCCTATGCCAATGTTCCCCCCGCCGAGGGCGGCAGCTTCGGCACGAGCTTCACGGTGCAGCCCATGTTCGAGAGCGTGCCGGGCAAGCGCTTCACCGGCTGGCAGCTGACCTACGGCAGTGGCTCCGTGGTGGACGTGAGCACCGGCTCCCAGATCCAGCCCTATGCCGACTGCACGCTGGTCGCCCAGTGGGAGGACGAGGAAGCCCCCGTCGACCCGGGCCCGGTCGATCCCTTCGTCCCCGTCGAGCCCGTCCCGGAGGACCCCTTCCTTCCCGTTGAGCCTTCCGTCCACGAGCACAGCTGGTATGAGACCGGCGTGACGCCCGCCACTTGCGAGAGCGACGGCGTGCGCTACCTGACCTGCTCCGAGTGCAACGAGACCATGAGCGAGGTCATCCCCGCCACCGGCCACAGCTACTACGATACCGTGGTGCCTCCCACCTACGAGGCCGAGGGCTACACCGAGCACACCTGCGTCAACTGCGGCGCCAGCTACCGGGACACTTACGTCCCCAAGCTCGAGCACGTGCACAGCTATGTTGAGCAGATCACGCAGAACGCGACCTGCACCGCGCCCGGCCTGAAGACCTTCACCTGTGACTGCGGCGACTCCTACACCGAGGAGATCCCCGCCACCGGCCACAGCTATACGGAGACCGTCGTGGCCCCCACCTATGAGGCCGAGGGCTATACCGAGCACATCTGCTCCGTCTGCGGCGACAGCTACCGCGACAACTACGTCCCCAAGCTCGAGCACGTGCACAGCTACACCGAGCAGATCACGAAGGAGCCCACCTGCACCGAAGCCGGCGTCAAGACCTTTACCTGCGAGTGCGGCGACAGCTACACCGAGGAGATCCCCGCCACCGGCCACAGCTATACGGAAAACGTGGTGGCCCCCACCTATGAGGCCGAGGGCTACACCGAGCACACCTGCTCCGTCTGCGGCGACAGCTACCGCGACAATTTTGTCCCCAAGCTCGAGCACACGCACAGCTACACCGAGCAGATCACGAAAGAGCCCAGCTGCACCGAAGCCGGCGTCAAGACCTTCACCTGCGAGTGCGGCGACTCCTACACCGAGGAGATCCCCGCCACCGGCCACAGCTACACCGAGCAGGTCACGCAGGAGCCCACCTGCACCGTGCCCGGCGTCAAGACCTTTACCTGCGCCAACTGCGGCGATACCTATACGCAGGAGATTCCTATGGCGGATCACGACTACGAAGTGACCGTGATCGACGCCACCGTGAACGCCGAGGGCTACACGCTGCACAAGTGCAAGGTCTGCGGCTATGAGTTCCGCGACAGCTACACGCCGAAGAAGGAGATGCAGATCCTGCCGGCTCCCGTCTTCAGCGCTCCCTCCTGGACCCGCGGCGGCAACGGCAGCATCACCGCTACCGTCAACTACGATTTTGCCAAGTTTGACAGTCTGCTGGTCGACGGCGTCAAGATGACCCGCGACGCCGACTACAGCGTGCGCCAGGGCAGCACGATCATCGACATCCCCGCCGGCACGCTCGAGAAGTTTGCCGCCGGCGAGCGCGAAATCAAGGTCGTCTTTACCGACGCCGAGAGCACCGGCAAGCTCACGATCGCTGAGCCCGCCGCGCCCGAGAAGGTCAGCCTGACCGTCAAGGCCAAGGACCGCACAGCCGAGTACACGGGCGAACTCATCACCGCCAACGAGTACGAGATCGTATCCGGCAAGCTCAACAGCGGCGACACCATCAAGGCCGAATACAGCGGCGGCTCCGTCAACGTGACGAACGGCGCCACCTCCACGATCTCCAAGATCGTCATCACCGACGCGAGCGGCAAGGACGTGACCGCAAGCGCCTACAACGTGGCCGTTCAGAACGGCACCGTCGTCGTCACTGCGCGCAGGCTGAGCATCATGGGGCAGAACGTGACCAAGACCTACGACGGCAGCACCTTCAGCCTGCAGAACGAATACGCCTCCAAGATCAGCTCCGACAAGATCAGCGGCCATGCGCTCTCCATCAATCTGGACATCTACCAGAACGGCGCCCGCGTAAGCGGTGCCAGGGACGCCGGCAGCTATGACATCATGCTCAGCGCCTACACCGTTAAGGACGCAAGCGGCAACGATGTCAGCGGCAACTACAGCTTCTTCGGCACCCTGCCCTACAAGCTCGGCACCCTGACCATTCAGGGCAGCCCCGCCTCCATGACGCCCGTCACCGTCACCGCCAAGTCCCAGACCTGGGCCTACGACGGACAGCCGCATGACTGCAAGGAGTACACGCTCTCCTCCAACCTTCTCGACGGCGACACCATCACGGTCAACTTTGATCCCTCCAGCGTCATCACCGACGCGGGCAGCGTCGCCAACCGCATCAGCTCCGTCGTCATCAAGGACCGCAACGGCAACGGCGTCCCCTTCGCGCTCAACGGCCAGGGCAGCGGCAAGTACAACGTCACGCTGGCGGAAGGCACGCTGAAGATCGAGCCCTTCAAGGTGACGCTGACCGCCGTCTCCGCTGAGAAGTACTATGACGGCAGCGCGCTCAAGAACGACAACGTGAAGGCCACCGCCCTCGTCAGCGGGCACAAGTTCTCCGTCGTCAAGTTCGCCGTGACCGACAGTCAGGGCAATCTCATCAAGAACGGTCCCGTCTCCGTCGGCACCTACACCAAGAAGGTCACGGATGTGACCATCGTGGACAGCAGGGGCAGCGACGTCACCAGGAACTACGATATCAGCAAGGTCGACGGCACGCTGAAGGTCCTGCAGGGCAACGGCAGCAACAACAGCAAGAGCCCGCGGACCGGAGACGAGAACAACGTGATCCTTTGGATCGGCCTGCTGGCCGCCTCCGCGCTCGTCGTCCTCGGCATCGTCGCGTACTTCTACTTCCGCAACAGGAAGGGCGGCGCCAGGCCCGCAGCCAAGCGGAACCAAACCAGCGGCAAGCATTAAGACAAAATCATACATTACGCAGCGGGGACAGGCAAAGGCCTGTCCCTGCAAGCTGTCGACAAAGTTCGTTTTTGTCATTCTGAGCGGAGCGAAGAATCTCAAAAAAATTCGTTACAATGACTATAGGATGGCGAAAAGCCAAAAAGCTTTTCGCCGCGCCGCTTTGCGGCACAGCAAAACAGCGCGGCTGTTTTGCCATATATTCATTGCAATGAGCATCGGGCGAATGATTCAAAGAATCATTCGCTGCCAAACTTGTTGTTTGGCAGCTAAGAAGAGATTCTTCGTCACTTCGTTCCTCAAAATGACAGCGCGGTTGTTGATTGTGCAGACTTTATCTGCAGTCTGCGGGGACAGGCGAATGCCTGTCCCCGCTTTTTGTTGTAATTCTCCCCTGCCTGTGGTATCCTAAGAGCAGATTTTGACAGGGAGTGAAAGCCTTATGAAGATCGCCGTGATCACCGGCGCGTCCTCCGGCATGGGCCGGGAATTCGTGTACGCGCTGGACCGGGAGGAAAACTTTGACGAGATCTGGGTCATCGCCCGGCGGGAAAACCGGCTCGAGGAGCTG
Source organism: Oscillospiraceae bacterium (assembly GCA_902778285.1). Taxonomy (GTDB): domain Bacteria; phylum Bacillota; class Clostridia; order Oscillospirales; family Oscillospiraceae; genus Limivicinus. Next base: position 5,486 of record CACYXC010000062.1, read on the forward strand.
AAGGCAAAGTGCCGCAATCCGATCCGCCCGCTGGTCTGGGATCTGGAGAAGCGCGAGAGCCTGTACGCCTATCGCGAGCTTCTCGAAAAGGAGCGGCCGGAGATCGACGTGCTGGTCAACGCCGCGGGCTTCGGTCTCTTCGGGACCTTCGAGGAGATGGACATGGACCGCCAGCTCGACATCATCGACCTCAACGCCCGCGCGCTGACGGGGCTGTGTTATCTGAGCGTCCCCTATATGAAGGCGGGCGGGCGGATCTGGAACATGGGCTCCATGTCCTCCTGGCAGCCGGTCCCCTATATCAACGTCTACGGCGCCTCCAAGGCCTATGTGCTCAGCTTTTCCCGCGCGCTGGGCAAGGAGCTGGAGAAGCAGGGCATCCGCGTGATGGCGGTCTGCCCCGGCTGGATCACCACCGAGTTTTTCGAGCACGCCGTGCATGACGACACCATCAAATACTATAACCGCTTCTATCCGCCCGAGCAGGTCATCGCCAAGGCGATCAAGGACATGCAGAAGGGCAAAAAGGTTTCCGTTCTGGGCCTCCCGGAGCGGCTGCAGGTGCAGCTTGTCAAGCACCTGCCCACAAGCTTTATCATGAACACCTGGTGCAGACAGCAGGGAAAGTGAGGGATCACCATGTATCAGCCGAACGATGTCAACAATGTCCCCGAGGAGGAATGGGAGGAGTTCAAAAAGAAGGCAGCGCAGGACGAGCTGTTCTACAGCGGTCCCGGCGACCTGCTGGACACGGCGGAGGGCCGCTCCAAATTCTGCCGCCTCAACGAGTCCGGTGCCTTCCGCAAGCCCGACCCGGCCTACCGCGGCTACTTCATCTGGGTCTTCAACAATCAGGGTGAGGGCATGGTCGTCAAGCGCCGCAGCCGCGTCGATCCCGCCCTGATGGAGGATGTGGAATTCAACGCCGAGGGCGTGGAGATCAGCCGCTCCTATGAGCCGGCGTGATGTTCAGTTTTCAGTATTAAGTTTTCAGTTTTCAGTATTAAACCGGCCGCCCCGTTCGAGGCGGCCGGTTCGTTGTTAAGCTCTTATTCAAATTCCTTCGCGACCTCTTCCAGCAGGCTGCGGACCGGCAGATGCTGCGGGCAGATGCGCTCGCAGGCGCCGCACTTGATGCAATCGGAGGCCTTACCCCGATCCTGCGTGCGCTGGCGGTACATCCAGGAATGATCCGCTTTCGGGAACTGCTTCTTCGCATTCATGGCGGAGAAGAGGTCCGGGATCGAAATGCGCATCGGGCAGCCGTCCACGCAGTAGCGGCAGGCCGTGCAGGCGATCAGACCCTGGCTGCGGAAGATCTTCTGCACCTGCTCGAGCGCGGCGCGCTCTTCCGCGCTCAGAGGCTGAAAATCGCTCATGTAGCTCACGTTCTCCTCGAGCTGCTCGAGCGTGGACATGCCGGAGAGCACCATCATCATGTTCTCGAAGCCCGCGGCGAAGCGGATGGCGTAGCTGGCGTTGCTGCCGCCGTGGAGATCGTCGAAGATCTTCTGCGCCTCGTCCGGCAGCTCCACGAGCTTACCGCCCTTCACCGGCTCCATAACGATCACCGGCTTGCCGTGGCGCGCCGCCGTCTCATAGACCTGGCGGCTCTGCACGATGGGGTCCTCAAAGTCCACATAGTTGAACTGGATCTGCACCGCCTCGATCTGCGGATATTCGGTCAGGATCCGGTCGAGGACCTCCGCGCTGTCGTGGAAGGAGATGCCGACGTGGCGCACCTTCCCCTCCTTCTTCAGTTCGAAGGCCGTCTCATACGCGCGGCATTCCTTGTATTTCACGAAATTCTTCGCGTTCTGGGCGTGCATCAGATAGAAATCGAAATATTCCACGCCGCAGGCCTCCAGCTGGCTCTGGAAGAAGGGGCGGATGTCCGCCTCGGTCTCAAAGCAGCTGCCGCTGAGCTTGTCGGTCAAAACGAAGCGGTCGCGCGGGTAGCGGGAGGTCAGGCACCGGCGCAGCGCAGTCTCGCTCTGTCCGCCTATGTAGACCTGAGCGGTGTCAAAGTAGTTGAGCCCCGCGGCCAGAAACGCGTCCACCATCTTTTCAAACTGCGGCAGATCCACCTGCTCGCCCAGCATGGGCAGCCGCATGCAGCCGAAGCCGAACTTGCCGCGGATCTCTTCAAAGAATCTGTTTTTCATTTAAGCGCCTCCTTTTTGATTCTGAAGCTATTATACCGTTTTCGCCGTGATCCTGCAAACTCCGGTTCTTCCAGCCTTTACCAATGTGCTTCGGCGATTGACAGCGCGGCGCCGCAGGCTTATAATCTGGTAAAAACGATAGGGAGAATATTACCGCATGAAGCGTTCCGAAATCAACAGAGCCCTGCGCGAGTTGGAGGCCATGTGTGCCAAATACTGCTGCTATCTGCCGCCCTTCTGCCACTTTACGCCCGAGCAGTGGGAGCATATCGGGCATGAGTACGACGAGGTGCGCGACTGCATGCTCGGCTGGGACATCACGGATTACGGCATGGGCGACTTTGACCGTTTCGGCTTCTCGCTCATCACGATCCGCAACGGCAATCGCGCCATGGCGGACAAGTATCCCAAGGTCTATGCCGAAAAGCTTCTGTACCTGAAGGAGGGGCAGTACGCCCCCAATCATTTTCACTGGTACAAGACCGAGGACATCATCAACCGCGGCGGCGGCAACGTCCTGATCCGCGTCTACAACAGCCTGCCGGATGAGGAGATCGACTATGAGTCCCCTGTGACCGTACATACCGACGGGCGTACCTACACCGTCCCCGCCGGGACGCAGATCCGCCTGACCCCGGGCGAGAGCATCCATATCCAGCAGTTTTTGTACCACGACTTCTCCGTCGAGGAGGGCAGCGGCCCCGTCCTGCTCGGCGAGGTGAGCCAGTGCAACGACGACAACACCGACAACCGCTTCAATCCCCCGGTAGGCCGCTTCCCCGCCATCGAGGAGGACGAGCCCCCCTACCGCCTGCTGTGCAACGAATACCCGGCGGCGAAGTGAGTTTTCAGTTTTCAGTTTTGAGGAGACGCGATCCCAAAACCCGCAAAATACGAATCCCCGGCGAGTCCGCACCATTGACCGTGCGAATCCGCCGGGGATATCTTATCGGTATGACCGCTGATATGGTCTCGTCTCCTCAAAAACTGATCTACAGATTCCGGATCTGGTTCTGCAGCAGAAGGCCGATGCTGTCCGCCAGGCGGTCCAGCGAGCGGATCGTGGCGAAATCCCGGCCGTAGACCAGCTTGGCCGAGGGCAGGTCCTCATCGTCGCCGGTGAAGGCGCAGATGACCGCGATCCCGTCCGAGCGTGCGCGGCGCACCTCATAGGCCGTGTCCGTTACGCCGGCGCCGCCCTCATAGGGGATGGGCTCAGAGCCGTCCTGCGTCTGGATGCGGCGTATGTCGTTGGGCTTTACGTCCGAGAGGATGATCAGGATCTTGTGCTCACAGCTGCCCTGACTCATCAGGTAATGCATGGCGCGGATGGCAAGCCCGTCCCGGTTGCAGCCGTTGGAGACGTATTCAAAGATGCGGCGGTTGCTCCCCCGCTGTTCGTTGTAGTCCCGGTAGATGCGCATGATCGTATAGCCGGTCATGGAGCAGAAGGCCGACACCCGGCAGGGGATGCCGCAGAGGCTCAGCGCCTCGGCGATGATATAGCCCTGGTTGGAGACGATCTCCTGTCGCCGCTTCTGCGAGGTGGAGGCGTCGAGCAGGATGTCCACGCTCAGATCGCCCATGTTCCCCTGCTCGTCACGGATAAAGACCCGCTCGTCCCCCAGCCTGGTCGCGCGCCAGACCCGCCCGCCGCAGAGGCTGCCCGCGTTGGCCTTGACCGGCGAGGGCTGCAGATGCAGCAGCACGGAGTTCTGGATCTTCTCGGTAAGCTTCCGTACCGCCGTGTAGTTTTGCGCAAGGTGCTCCTGATAGTAGCGGCGGTTGCGCTCGATCTGCGCGGCCTCCCGCTCCTTCTGAAGCGCCTCGAAGCCGTTGCGGATGTGGCCGGGGACCGGTTCGCCGCGCGTGAAGTGCAGATGGCAGTTTGTGTGATTGCCGGTGCAGAGCCGCCGCTCGATCTCTCCGATCTGCCGGCGGTCATAGAGGGGCTTGCCGTATTTTTCCGCCATGAAGCTGCGCAGCTCCTCCGCGGTCAGATGGGTCCGAATGCTCTCCGTCTCCGCGCCGGTGTTCCCGTCCGCTTCGCTGTAGAGATGCTCCGGGTGGTCCGCCAGACCGATGGCGAACTTCCGGTAGCGTTTTTTGATTTTTCCGCGCGGCCTGCGCCGCAGGGAAAGCAGCGGCAGACTGAATTCCCGCTTCTTTGCCTCGGTGTTGATCTGAAACCACTGCTGGAAGAGGCTCTTCGCCCGCTCAACGATCTCATCCGTGCTCAGATCCGGGCCGAATTCCAGCTCGTCCAGCAGCTTTCGATCGTAGGGGTTCTCCCTGTCTTCCCGGCCCAGCACCCGACAGAAATGGGCATAGGCCAGATGCTCGTATAAATGAAAGTCCTCGGGCGCGAGGCTTCCATAGGCCGCTACAAAGCGCTCGGCATATTCCCGCCGCAGCGCCGCCAGCGCGGGTCTCTCCCGTACTTCCCGCAGGAAGACGCAATTCTCCAGCCCCAGCCACAGCAGGCCCTCGTAACAGTCCGACTCCTCATACTGAGCAAAGGACGCGAAGACCTTTGCCAGCTTCGCATACTCGTAGTGCCTGCGCACCGCGCCGATGATGCAGTTCCAGTACAGCTCCGCGCGGCCGTCGGCGTCGAAGGCCTTGAAGTCCGGGCTGAAGCTGTAGTCCCGGGCGGCGTTCCAGATGATGTTGATCGCCCGGCGTTTCTGCAGCTCGCTTACTTCATCCATGACTCGAACAATCTCCCGTGTACATGATCAAATGCATTATATCACTCTTTCATGCGATATACCACACGCATTTGCTTCTTTCACACCCGAAAAAACATCTGCATAAATCCGGCGCCGGCGTATATATTGTCAGCAGGTGATGATACATGAAAACAGCGAAAGCAAAAACCTATGTGTTCTGGATCGTGCTGACGGAGCTTGTCGGCGCGGCGGCAGGGCTTCTGAGCCGGAGGGGGATCGGACTGTATAAGACGGCGGTGTTTAGGCCGGCTTTCTCTCCGCCCTCCAGCCTCTTTCCCATCGTCTGGACGATCCTCTATCTGCTGATGGGCATCGCCGCGGCAAGAGTCTCTCTGTACAGCGACGGAGAGCGCCGCCGCAGTGCGCTTCGCCTCTACGCCGTGCAGCTCGGTGTCAATTTCCTGTGGCCGCTGATCTTCTTCAATCTGCAGGCCTTCGGCCCGGCCTTTCTCTGGCTGGTGCTGCTCTGGGTCCTGATCGTCCGGATGCTGCTCAGCTTCCGGGAGATCGACCGGACCGCGGCCGCTCTCCTGCTCCCCTACCTGCTGTGGGTCGGCTTCGCCGGGTATCTGAACCTCGGCGTGTGGCTTCTGAATCGGTAGAAAAAAGCCTTCATACATTGAGCCCTTCGGGAAAACCGGAGGGCTCAAGCTGTCGGCAAAGTGTCGACAGCTTGAGAGAGGATAACGGGATTGCGCCGTTTCGGTCTTTGCTCCTTGCGCGCCGCGGCAGACTGTGATATCATGACGGCGTCAGCATATGGGGAGGCGATCTCATGAACAAAAAAAGCATTTATCTGGCCGGCGGCTGCTTCTGGGGCACGCAGAAGTTCTTCGACCAGTTTGACGGCGTGCTGGAGACCGAGGTCGGCTACGCCAACGGTCCCACAAAGGACCCGTGCTACCGGGAGGTCTGCGCCAGCTCCGGCCACGCGGAGACCGTGCGCATCGTCTACGATGCGGACAGGCTCAGCCTTACGCAGCTCCTCGACTGGTACTTTCTGACCATCGATCCCACGTCCTACCACAGGCAGGGCGGGGACAAGGGCATCCAGTACCGCACGGGCATCTACTATACGGACCCCGGCGATCTGCCGGAGCTGGAGGCGCGCTACGCCGCCGAGCAGGCCAAGTACCGGCAGAAGCTGGAGGTGGAGCTGCTGCCGCTGGAGAACTTTTACCCGGCGGAGGAATACCACCAGAAGTATCTGGACAAGAACCCGGGCGGCTACTGCCACATCCCGAAAGATCTGCTTCACATGGCATAAGGAAAAACGGACTGCTGAGCAGTCCGTTTCAAGCTGTCGACAAAGTGTCGACAGCTTGAAAATCAAAAATGAGAACTCCCCAAAAAGTTCTCATTTTTGAGTATATCAATCGCGAGAGGGAATCGGCAGCATGGGTTTGTCTACAGTCTGAAACGGACTGCTGAGCAGTCCGTTTTTCCTTATCGCGCGATTGCCTATCCCTCGAAGCCCTGCATCCGGTCCATGATCTTCTCCAGGGCCAGGAAACGGTCCCCGGTCATGCCGATGTGATCGCCCAGCTCCATGAGCTGATCGCCGTCGCGGCTCAGCTCCCATACAGGCAGGCCCTCGCCGTTGGGGTCGCCGGTGGCGGCAAAATTGGCGAAGTAGGAGGAGAAGATGTCCGCCAGTTCCCGGTCGGCGGCGTCATAGAGCCGCGAATCGGCCGGGATGTTGCCGTAGCAGTAGACCTCCTCGCCGCTGTGCCAGGGTCCCAGGCGGCCGTTATCCTTGGAAAAGTAATACTCGTAGGCCGGGATGTCGTTGGCGGCGGCCTGCCGCGTCCAGCAGTAGTGTCCGTGGGTAAAGAAGATGACCGAATAGATGTCGATCCACATGGCCTTTGCCTCCGCGTCGGTGGAGGCAGGATAGAGGGCAAGTACCTCGTCGGCATACTCGCCGAAGTAGGAGCGCACCTTGCTCTCGTAGTTTTTCATGTCCGCGTTGGCAAAGAGGATGAAGGGCACGCCCTCCAGAGAGTTGAAGCCCTGAAGGATCGCCTCCTCGTTGTGCTCGCCCTTCTGATAGGCCTCATAGGGCGTCTGCGTCAGCACGTAGCCGTCAACGGTCATGTGATGGATGGCGTCGGCTGCGACGACAAGCGACGAGGCGTCGAGCTGTCGGAGTTCGTCGATACTGCTGCAGCCGAAGCGCTCGAGCGTCTTCTCTCCCGCCTCCAGCGCCTGGTCCAGCAGGCGGAAGGAGTGCGCAGGCTGCGGGGCCGTGACCGTGGAGCTCTCGCCGATGGCGCGGCGGAACAGTCCCTTTGCCAGCGGCGATGTGCACAGGGCGGTCACGCAGGCGGAGCCGGCCGATTCACCCGCGATCGTCACATTGTCGGGGTCGCCGCCGAAGGCCGCGATGTTGTCGCGCACCCACTCGAGGGCCTTGATCTGGTCGAGCAGACCGTAGTTGCCGGTCGTCCCGTCGGGCGACTCCGCCCGCAGCTCCTCCGTTGCGAGAAAGCCGAATACGCCGAGGCGGTAGCCCATGTTGACCACGATCACGCCCTTGCGGGCCAGCCCCTCGCCGCTGTAATCGGCGTACCAGGGCTGGCCGGTCTGCAGGGAGCCGCCGTGAATGTAGACCAGCACGGGCAGCTTCTCCCGCTCCACCGCCGGCTTCCAGATATTCAGGTACAGCGCGTCCTCGGAGTTGGCGTCCCGGTAGTTGTCCTTCAGGGAGATCTCATAGTCGTGGTAGCCGATGATCTGCGCCAGCGAGCTGTAGAGCGCGGAATTCTGCGGCTGCATGGACATGGGGGCGAAGGAATCTGCGGCCAGCACGCCCTCCCAGGGCGTCGGGTCCTGCGGCTCGCGCCAGCGCAGCTCGCCCACCGGAGGCGCGGCATAGGGGATGCCCGCATAGACCTCCACCGCGCGGTCGGCGGTGAATACGCCCGTGAGCTGCCCGTCCGCGATCGTGACCACCTCGGTCACGCCGCCGTTTTTGCCCTCCACCGCCGGATGGCGTCTCACCGGCCCCTGCGTGTGGGAATAGAGGCCGCAGAGCGCCGCAAGCAGCAGCGCGAAGCTCAGCAGCCGCGGGAGAAAGGCGCGCGGCGCCTTCACGCGCCAGACGAGGAAGCCGACCATCAGCACGAGCGCGAGCGCCATGCCGAGTACCGTGTTTTTGTTCAGCTCGAAGAGGGCGAGCACCAGCACGGCAAACAGCAGATAGAAGATCCAGAAGCCGACGCCGGCTTTTTTCTTTTTCATGGGATCACCTCGATTATTTGATGCGATTTGATTGTATGAAATAACAATTGTCCTGTCAAGAGTGTATAACAGAAGGGGCCGTTGCAAAATGGAAGTTTTGCAGCGGCCCCTTTTTCAGGCCTAAAAGTCGAAAGAAACCGAGGATCTGTGGAAAACCGGCCACAAATCTC
>CACYXC010000063.1 GCA_902778285.1 Oscillospiraceae bacterium
GAGATTTGTGGCCGGTTTTCCACAGATCCTCGGTTTCTTTCGACTTTTAGGCCTGAAAAAGGGGCCGCTGCAAAACTTCCATTTTGCAACGGCCCCATTTTTATTGAATAATGCTATGCTTTTCCGGGGGTGGCAACATGAGTGACCTGGGAAAGCGGCTGCGGGCGCGGCGTATTGAACTTCATATGACGCAGGACGAGCTGGCGGCGCGGCTTTTCGTCACGCGACAGACGGTTTCCAACTACGAGCGCGGAACCAGTGAGCCGGATCTGGACACGCTGCGGCGCATTGCGGAGGTTCTGCGGACGGACGTCGACTCCCTGCTCGGCACAGAGCCGACTTTAGGCAACGAGTCACGGAAAAAGGAGGCTCTCCCCTTCCTGATTGGCTTGGGGCTGACGGCCGGTGCTGCAGCACTGTTCTTCCTGCTGGAGCGGCAGGCCTTCGCCTGGAAAAGCTCACATTATGATGTGATCCCCTATGAACGCGTGGTTTTACTGCTGCTGCCTCTCATTTTCCTGCTCCAAGGCTGGACGCTTGCGCAGGGCGCGGCCTGTCTGACGGCGCTGCCGACGCTGCCGCGGTTTCTTCGCATCGGGATCCGGCTTGCGGTCATTACGGCGATTCTGCTTTATCTGCTGGCTCTGGCTCCCATGCTCCTTCGCATGAAGATGGCAGAGCGTTTCCGATTGGATGCGGAGATGCTTTTTTCTCTGACTGCGCATTTTGGGATCGGCGGGGGAAAGTATTTAGCCATCCTTTTCGGGACGGCGCTGCGCCTGACGCGTAAGCCAAATAAAGACTTGACGAACGGGCAGGATATGGTATAGTGACCATAGAACACCATACAGGAGGTTTCATTATGGCAAACAAATACGCGGGCACCAAGACCGAAAAAAACCTGTGGGAGGCCTTCGCGGGCGAGTCCCAGGCGAGAAACAAATACACCTATTTCGCGTCCGTCGCCAAGAAGTCCGGCTACGAGCAGATCGCGGAGATCTTCCTGAAGACCGCCGACAACGAGAAAGAGCACGCCAAGCTCTGGTTCAAGGAGCTGGGTGAGCTGGGCACGGTGGAGGAGAATCTGCTGCACGCCGCCGAGGGCGAGAACTTCGAGTGGACCGACATGTACGAGCGCATGGCGAAGGAGGCCGAGGAGGAGGGCTTTGCCGAGCTCGCGGCCAAGTTCCGCGGTGTCGCCGCCATCGAGAAGCACCACGAGGAGCGCTACCGCAGGCTGCTTGAGAACGTGGAGACCAAAACGCAGTTTGAAAAGAGCGGCGTCGTGGTCTGGGAGTGCCGCAACTGCGGCCACCTCGTCGTCGGCACCCAGCCGCCCGAGACCTGCCCCGTCTGCAACCATCCGCAGGCCTACTTTGAGGTGCGGAAAGAGAACTACTGAGATCCGAAAAAAACCGGGGCCGTGAGAAAACGTAGTTTTTTCACGGCCCCGGTTTTCAGTTTTCAGAACGGAACGCGGAAAACGCCGGGGGTGTGAAACAGACTTGTTCACACCCGCTTTTTTTATCCGTTCAGGCAGGCCAGCACGGCGCGCTGCATGAGGCTTGGCGGGTTCACATAGCCCATGGCGCGGCCGGCCCCGGCGATGGCGGCGCAGAGCGTGTCCGCCTCCGGCGCGTCGGCGCCGACGGCCAGAAAGCCCAGGCACTCGCCGTCGAGCGCGCCGCCGAAGTCCTCAAGGAGGACAAAGGAGGCATGCTCATGCAGCAGGGCCTCCGTATACGGCGCCGCGGCGAGGCGGTCGGCCAGCAGCCAGACCGGACGGCCGGATCGCTCCTCCGCGGCGCGGAGCTGCGCGGCGAGATCATCGGTGACCGGAGAATCGCCGGAGAGGACGACGAGCCGGGTGCGCCCGCCGATGACGCCGCCCTCGACCGCCGCGGCGCCCACGGCCTCCACCGCGCTGCGCAGATCCTCGTCGGGCGGGCAGAGGAACAGGACCTCTTCCCCCTTCTCGAGCAGGGCGCGATTCAGAATGGCCGCGCCGGCGGCGCGGCCGCAGGTGACATAGATCCCTTCCGAAGAGAGCGGAAAATCGTACCGCACGAGCGAGCGGACCAGCGCCTCGCGCAGGGCGGGCAGGCCGGGGGCGGGCGTGTAGCCGTGGACGGAGGAGTCCTCCGCGGCGAGAAGGGCGCGCAGGGCCTCGTCAACGCGGCGGCGGGCAAACAGGCTGCTGTCGATCATGGGAAAATCTCCTTGCTGGTACCGTTTCGATGCCAATATATGGTCATTATAGCCTCAATCGCCCGCAAGTGCAAGATAATTCAACACTTTGAAGCGTTTCTTCATTGACTTTGCCCGGAAGCTGTTATATCATTTATCACGTGAGAAGAGACAGGAACAGACCAGAAGGAAAGGGTCAATGAAGAAAGATTTTTTTGTGAGCGGCCGGACGGAGCTGGCCGGGAATCATACCGATCATCAAAACGGGCGGATCCTCGCGGGCGCCCTCGAGCTGGGCATCCGGGCGAAGGCCGCCGAAAACGGGCAGAACGTCGTGCATGTGAATTCCGAGGGCTACGGCGACCTGGAGATCAAACTGAATCAGCTGACGGTGCGCACGCGGGAATTCGGCACGCCGCAGGCGCTGCTGCGCGGCATGCTGGCCGGATTTCAGGAGCTGGGGCTGAAGATCGGCGGCTTTGACGCCGCCGTGACCAGCGACCTGCCGGTCGGTGCGGGGCTGAGCTCGTCGGCGGCCTTCTCGGTGCTGATCGGGCGCATCCTCAATACGCTGTTCAACGACGGGAAGATCGAAGCCATCGTCATCGCGCGGCTGGCGCAGAAGGCGGAGAACGAGTACTTCGGCAAGCCCTGCGGCCTGATGAGCCAGCTGGTCTGCGCCATGGGGCAGACGGTCTATGTGGACTTCACGACCCGAGAGATCGAGCCCGTCCGGGCGGACTTTGCCGCCATGGGTCTGACGCTGTGCCTGACCGAGACCGGCGGCAGCCACGCGGGACTGGACACCTCCTACGCCCGCATCCCGGCGGACATGGTCTATGTGGCCAACCTCTTTGACAAGGGCGTGCTGGGCGATGTGGACCCGGAGGCCTTCCGCAGCAAGGGCTGGGACCCCGCCAACCGGCCGGTCCGCCGTGCGATGCACTTTTTCGGCGAGAACGAGCGCGTCCCGAAGATGCGCGACGCGCTGAAGGCCGAAGACGGCGAGACCTATATGCGGCTGATGAACGAGTCGGGCCGCTCCTCCGAGGAGCTTCTGAACAACATCGTCACCACCGCCACCGGAGATACCAAGCTGGCCGAAGGTCTGGCGCTGAGCAGGAAGCTTCTGGAGGGGCGCGGCGCGTGGCGCGTCCACGGCGGCGGCTTCGCCGGCTGTGTGCAGGCGCTGATGCCGACGGCGTACTTCCCGCAGTACCGCGCGCAGATGGAGAAGGTCTTCGGCGCGGGCAGCTGCTGGGAGATCCGGCTGGTGTGATCAGTTTTAAGATTTCAGAGGAGCGACGGTCGACCTTTGGGAGCCAACTTCATGCGGGAGCGTCTTCTTTCTGAAAACTGAAAACTAAATACTGAAAACTGAGCAAAAAGGATGCGGCCAAAGGCCGCATCCTTTTTGCTCAGTTCACGCCGGGGACGTAGAGGATGTCCCAGTCGTAGAGCAGCATGAACTGCTCGAGCGTGATGTTGTTGTCCGTGATGTACTTCGCGGGCTCGACGCCCACGTAGCGGAAGTGACAGGGGCACATGCAGGCCGTGCCGTACCAGCTCTCCTGCCCCTCCGGATAGCGGAGGATGATGCCGTAGTCGGCGCAGTGGGTGATCAGCCAGTCCCAGGCCTCGGTGCCGCGGAAATCGTCGCTGCCGTTATAGCGCAGGTCGACGCACAGCGCGGTCTGGTGGTCGTGGCAGCCGGGCACGAAGGTGGTTTTCGAGGCGGTCTCCGCCCCGTAGCTGTAAACCGCGGGTTCGTAGAAGTTCTCCAGCGTCGTCCAGTAGTCGATATAGCCGCGCCAGGCCGTGACGCCGTAACCGGCGGCCTGCGCGTCGCTGACGAAGCGGTTGAAGGCGTCGGCGGCCACCTCGTCCACCGTGACGCCGGCGCCGTAGGCGTGATTCGGGCGCTGGTCGGTGATGCTGTTGTAGGCGTTGGCCAGCTTGAACTCCCGCCCTCTCAGGTCCACGCCCTCGGGCGGGGCGGGCAGGCCCCAGGCTTCGGCGCGCTCGGCGGGCGTCATGTCCGCCAGAGGTGAGCGCTCCGGCAACACCGGCTCAAACGGCGCCGCCTCCTCCGCTGCGGGCGCAAGGGGCTCCGCTTCGACCGGCGCGGGTTCGACCGGCCCCTCGTCTCCGGGGGAAAGGGGCCCCTCCGCAGCAGGCTCCAGCTCTGCGGGCCCGGGGCCGCCCGGCAGGATCACGGCGTCGTCTTCCGCGAGGGGAGCAAGCGTCATCTCCGCAACAGCTTCGTCTGCTGCCGGCGCTGAATCCTCAGCGACGGACGCCGTCAGCGCGGACTGGGGAGTGCAGGAGCTGACCGCCATCAGCAGGGCCAGCAGCGCCATCACCAGCGCGAATAGGATTTTTACAATACGTCTCATGCCTCACTCCACGCCGTAGAGGGCCAGGAACTCCTCCAGGCACAGTTGGTTTTCCGTGATGTATTTCGCGGCTTCCAGACCGACATAGCGGAAATGCCAGGTCTCATACATCACGCCGGTGATGTCCCGCTTCTCCTCCGGGAAGCGGAGGATGAAGCCGTACTCCGTGCAGTGCTCCCGCAGCCAGTCGAGGGTGGGGCTCGCGACCTTGTCGGCGGATTTGATCTCGTAGTATTTGTCGGTGATGTCGCAGCAGAGGGCGAGCTGGTGCTCGCTGCAGCCGGCGGGCATCGTGATGTAGTAGCCGTTGAGCTTGCCGTCGGACACGCCGTTGTTCTCACAGACGCGCCTGAAATTCGCGGCCTGAGCCGAATAGCTGCGGTAGCTGGAGGACAGATAGATCGGCAGGCCCGCCGCCCTGCAGCCGAGCGCCATGTCCAGCAGCGGCTGGGCGATGCGGGCGTCGATCTCACAGCGGTTCGGATTGTAGGAATACTGGATGTCGGTTGCGTCGCCCGTCTGATTCAGATAGGCCAGCTGCTCCGGCTCATACATGCCGATGGAGTGGTCGCCGTTGACGAGCGTGTATTCCCAGCTCGTCACGTCGATATCCGGGGGCGCGGGCAGGCCCAGCGCGGCGGCGCGGCCGGCGGGGGATTCGGGGTCGACCGTGGGCTCCGGGGTCGGATCGGGCGTCGGCTCCGGCGTAGGTTCGGCGGGGGCGACAGGGGCCGCCTCGGGGGCCGCCTCGGGTGCGGGCGTCGCCGCGATCTCCAGCGGGGCGGCGCTGGCGCTCCACGCGGCCTCCAGCTCGCCGCTGTAGGGCGTGTAGGCGGCGTGAACATACGAATAGGCGCCGAAAACTGCGAGGACCAGCAGGGCCATCAGCAGCCGGACCATGAAGTTACCTTTCATCGGACTTCCTCCTTGCTCTAAACAAAAGTATTGTACCATTTTGCCCCATGGGGGTCAATAAGCTTTTGTTGCGCGCGGGGCCGGAACCGTGATATGATAAAGCAAAAGACAGAGAAAAGACACAATAAGGAGGAACAACGATGAAGATCACATGGTGCGGACATTCCTGCTTCCTGGTGGAGACCCGCGAGGGCTCTGCGGTGCTGGACCCCTACGCGCCCGGGAGCGTTCCGGGCGTGAGTCTGCCGGCGCTCACGGCGGACGCGGTGCTCTGCAGCCACGGGCACAGGGACCACGGCTACACCGAGGGGGTGCGCCTGAGCGGGAAGCCGGCTGCGTTTTCCGTCAAAACGATCCCCTGCTTCCACGACGATAAGGGCGGCAGCCTGCGCGGAGAGAACCTCATCCGCGTGATCGAGGCGGAGGGACTGCGCATCGCCCATCTGGGCGATCTCGGCCATCCGCTCTCGGAGGAGCAGCTCTCGGCGCTCGGCGCGCCCGACGTGCTGCTGATCCCGGTGGGCGGGCACTACACCATCGGACCGGAGACGGCGGCGGCGCTGGCAAAGGCCGTCGGCGCGCGCATCACCGTGCCCATGCACTACCGCGGCGCGGGCTTCGGCTACGACGTGATCGGCCCGGTGGAGGAGTTCACCGCGCGCATGGAGAAGGTCCGCTTCTCCGACAGCAGCGCCTTCGACCCCGCGCAGGAGGCGGAGGGCGTGCTCGTGCTGCGCTGCCCGACAGACTGAGCGCAAAAAAGAGGAACAGAACAAGCCCACGGGAGATCCCGTGGGCTCAAGCTGTCGACAAAGTGTCGACAGCTTGAGCGGCAAAAATGGGAACTTCTGAAAAAGCTCCCATTTTTGCACAGATTGTACCGCGAAAGGGGATTACC
>CACYXC010000064.1 GCA_902778285.1 Oscillospiraceae bacterium
GACCTTGACGTCGACGATGATGCCGCTCTCGCCGTGGGGCACCTTCAGCGAGGTGTCGCGGACTTCGCGGGCCTTCTCGCCGAAGATGGCGCGCAGCAGCCGCTCCTCGGCGGTCAGATCGGTCTCTCCCTTGGGCGTGACCTTGCCGACCAGGATGTCGCCCGCGGTGACTTCCGCGCCGACCATGATGATGCCGCGCTCGTCAAGATACTTGAGCGCGTCGTCGCCCACGCCGGGGATGTCGCGGGTGATCTCCTCGGGTCCCAGCTTGGTGTCGCGCGCGTCGCACTCGTACTCCTCCACGTGGATGGAGGTGAACACGTCGTCCATCACCAGGCGCTCGTTGAGCAGGATGGCGTCCTCGTAGTTGTAGCCTTCCCAGTTCATGTAGCCGACCAGGATGTTCTTGCCCAGCGAGATCTCGCCGTTGGAGGTGCTGGGGCCGTCGGCCAGCACGTCGCCGCCGGCCACGCGCTCGCCCACACTGACGATGGGGTGCTGATTGATGCAGGTGCCCTGGTTGGAGCGGGCGAACTTGATGAGCTTGTAATCCTTGATCTCACCGGAATCATACTTCACGGTGACGTAGTTGGCGTCCACGCGGGTCACGACGCCGTCGCCCTCTGCGAGGACGCAGACGCCGGAGTCCACCGCGCACTTGTGCTCGATGCCGGTGGCAACGATCGGGGCCTGTGTGGTCATCAGAGGCACCGCCTGACGCTGCATGTTCGCGCCCATCAGCGCGCGGTTGGCGTCGTCGTTCTCCAGGAAGGGGATCATGGCGGTGGCGATGGAGACCATCATCTTCGGGCTGATGTCGATGTAGTCGACGTCCTCGCGGTTGACCTCGATGGTATCGTTGCGGTGACGGCAGGTGACGCGCTTGTTGATCAGGCAGCCGTTCTCGTCCACAGGCTCGGAGGCCTGCGCGACGATGTACTGGTCCTCCTGATCGGCGGTCATGTAGTCGACCTGATCGGTCAGACGGCAGGTGCCCTTCTCGACCTTGCGGAAGGGGGCGACCAGGAAGCCGTACTCGTTGGCGCGGGCGTAGGAGGCCAGGTAGGAGATCAGACCGATGTTCGGACCTTCGGGCGTCTCAATGGGGCAGAGACGGCCGTAATGGCTGTAATGAACGTCACGCACGTCGAAGCTCGCGCGCTCGCGGCTCAGACCGCCGGGGCCCAGAGCCGACATGCGGCGCTTGTGCGTCAGTTCGGAGAGGGGGTTTGTCTGGTCCATGAACTGGCTCAGCGGGCTCGAGCCGAAGAACTCCTTGATGGCGGCGGTCACGGGGCGGATGTTGATGAGGCTCTGGGGGGTCACGATGTCCAGATCCTGCATGGTCATGCGCTCGCGGATCACGCGCTCCATGCGGGAAAAGCCGATGCGGAACTGATTCTGCAGCAGCTCGCCCACGCAGCGGACGCGACGGTTGCCCAGATGGTCGATATCGTCGGCCTCGCCGATGCCGTGGGCCAGGCAGTTGAGATAGTTGACGGAGGAGAAGATATCGTCGACAACGATGTGCTTGGGTACCAGCACGTCGATATTCTCGCGGATGGCGTCCTTGAGGGCCTCGCCCTCGAACTGCTCGCACAGCTGCTTCATCACGACGCCGCGGACCTTCTCCTTGATGCCGAGCTCGGCCGGGTCGAAGTCCACATAGCGGGAGATGTCCACCATGCCGTTGGAGAAGACGCGCACGGTCTTGCCGTCGACGTTCAGCAGCACGTCGATCACGCCGGCGTCGGCGATCTCGCGGGCCTTGTCGCGGGTGATGACCTCGCCCTCCTCGGCCAGGATCTCGCCGGTGAAGGGGTCGATGACGGGCGCCGCCAGCTCGAAGCCGGCGATGCGCGGGAAGAGGGAGAGCTTCTTGTTGAACTTGTAGCGGCCGACGTTCGAGAGCTCGTAGCGGCGGCGGTCGAAGAACAGACCGTCGAGCAGGCTCACGGCGGACTCCACCGTCGGGGGATCGCCGGGACGCAGCTTGCGGTAGATCTCCAGCAGGCACTCCTCACGGCTCTGGGCGGTGTCCTTTTCGAGCGTGGCGATGATGCGCTCGTCCTCGCCGAAGATCTCCTTGATGCGCTCGTTGGTGACGGCGCCGACGTAAGGGTCGGGCACGCAGGAGAGCCAGGAGGCGGGCTTGTTCTCGTCGTAGGCGCCCATGGCCTTGAGGAACCAGGTGATGGGCAGCTTGCGGTTCTTGTCGATGCGGACGTTGAAGACGTCGTTGGCGTCGGTCTCATACTCCAGCCAGGCGCCGTGATACGGGATCACGGTGGAGGCGTAGACGGAGATCATGGCCTTGTCGGTGGTCTTGTCGAAGTACACGCCGGGGGAACGGACGATCTGGGAGACGATGACGCGCTCGGCGCCGTTGATGACAAAGGTGCCGCCATCGGTCATGATGGGGAAATCACCCATGAAGATCTCCTGCTCCTTGATCTCCTCGGTCTCCTTGTTGCGCAGACGCACGCGGACCTTCAGGGGCTTGGCGTAGGTGGCGTCGCGCGCCTTGCACTCCTCCTCGTTGTACTTGGGCTTCTCGTCCATGGAGTAGTCGATGAAGCTCAGCTCCAGGTTGCCGGAGTAGTCGCAGACGGAATCCACGTCCTTGAAGACCTCGCGAAGGCCGGTCTCGAGGAACCACTTGTAAGAGCTTTTCTGGATCTCAAGCAGGTTGGGCATGTCCCGGATCTCATCGACGCGGGCAAAGCTCTTTCGCAGGGTCTTGCCGTAGAGAACATCTTTTGGCATGGCACACTCTCCTTCTTCAAAATGAAACGCGCGGCACAGTTGTCACATAATCACGCGCCGGCATTGATTTTACGGATCGATGCTGTTATACTGTGAACAGATGAAAAGTGGGTCGGTATGCCCCTCCCTCTGCGCACAAAGCAAGTTATTTTACCACTTTGCCCGTATCGTTGTCAAGCGTGTTTTTATAAAATAGAGATGTTTTTTGCGGGAGTATCAGGCTCCCGTTTCTTTTTTTGTGAGAGGTTCATAAATGTCGGATCCTGTTTTGATCGTTCTGCTTGCGCTGGAGGCCGTTTTCGGCCTGTTTCTGCTGTGGCGCGCCGGGCTGCTGAAAAGCCGGGGGGCCTGGGTTGTCTCCCTGCTGCTGACGGCGCTGGCCTTCGCGCTGCGCGCGCTGGTATTCGATTACGAGACGCTCGACTACCGGGACTTTCTGCACCCCTGGTGCGAGTTTTTCCGGACAAACGGCGGCTTCCGCGCGCTCGCCAGGCCCGTGGGCAACTACAACATCCCCTATCTGTACTTCCTTGCGCTCTTCTCCTATCTGCCGATCCGGGACCTGTACCTGATCAAGCTTCTGAGCGTGTTCTTCGACGTGCTGCTGGCCTGGGGCTGCGCGATGCTGCTCGGTCGGGTCACGGGCAGCCGGGCGAGAAGGCTGGCCTGTTATTTCACGGTCCTGCTGCTGCCGACGGTGTTTTTCAACGGCGCGGTCTGGGGCCAGTGCGACGGGATCTATGTCGCCCTCGCGGTGTTGGCGATCTGGCTTGCGCTGGAGGACAGGCCGGTCGCGAGCATGCTGTGCATCACGCTCTCCTTCGGCTTCAAGCTGCAGGCCGTGTTCGTCATGCCGATCTTCGCGGTGTTCCTGATGCAGGGCAGGATGAGCTGGAAGCATCTGCTGATCTTCCCCGCGGCCTATGTGCTGCTGGTGCTGCCGGCGGTGCTGCTGGGCAGGCCCTTTCTCGACACGATCACGCTCTACTTCTCCCAGACCGGCTCCATCGGCTCCGGCCTCAACTACAACTCCCCTTCCATCTTCGCCGTCTTCTGGCAGATAAAGGACCCCGAGCCCGCCTCTTCCATCGCCATCGCGGCGGCCTTCCTCTATATGATCAACCTGCTGGCCGTGGCCTGGGTCAACCGCAGGCGGCTGAGTGACCGCTCCGTGATCGCGCTCTCGCTCCTGTTTGCCATCGGCATCCCCTTCCTGCTTCCGCACATGCACGACCGGTATTTCTACGCCGCGGACATCCTGAGCGTCGTGCTGGCCTACGCGATCCCGATGCTGTGCCTCGCCGCTCCCCTGACCCAGTTTGCGTCCCTGCTGGGCTACCACGCCTATCTCAAAATGCGCTATCTGCTGCCCATGCGCTACGGCAGCGCCGCGCTGATCCTCTCGACGGCGCTCGCGCTGATCGGTCTGCTCGCCTCGCTGCTGGAGGAAAAACCGCGCAGGCGAAAAAAACATTCTTGACAAACCGTTTTTCTCTGCTATAATAGCTTTTGCCTTAAATGTGGCATGCCAACAAGGTGCAGGCGGCTTTCAATGGAGCCGAAGCATCGGCAGTCTGCGAGAGTGCTGGAACAGGTAGACAGGCACGTTTGAGGGGCGTGTGTCAACCGACGTGGGAGTTCAAGTCTCCTCTCTCGCACCAGAATTATGAGTAATAACGATACGTATTACTCGGAGCAAAACCCCTGTTTCAAACAGGGGTTTTGTCTTTTTCCCGTGAAGAATCATCATTATTGATCGGTTTTCCACTAGAAATGGTGGTTCATTTCAAAAGTCAGATTGTCACATTTTTCGTCCATTTTACGTATTTATACATGATTTGATCACAAAATGGCTCGTTTTACATCTTTTGATAATTACGTAAAATACATGAATTATGAAAAAGCCTGCGGAGATATTTCCCGCAGGCTGTTGCGTTAATAAGGTCCTTGTGGCAATAACGCCGCCACACCACGGTTTTACTGTACTTCCGCCAGCGGAACGATTTCTTCGCAACCGTTCCGGAGGTGAAATACGATGTTTTTATCCGGCATGATCTTGATGTAGTCTACCAAAGCATGCCAACTGGGAATATCAAACTTTTCTACGATGGAGTTCAGACTTTTAAGACCGTTTAAGAAGATTCTTACGTTTTCGCGCCGAGCAAGGGTATCAGCAATCTGCTGCTTGATAGCCGCAATCCCGGCCTTTTTCTTTTCAATATCGTCGTTCAGAGCTTGAAACTTTTCGGCATAGTCTTCTTGGTTCTGGGCATGATGGGCATTATCCTGTATCAGCCTTTCGATCTGAGAAATCAGGTCGTTGAGCTGTTCAGTCATGATACCGAGCCTTTCATCAAAGATTTCAGTGTTGCCAATAAGAGGAAGCATATCCCGCTCGTAATCATCAATGAATTCCAGCTTCTTTTTCAAGAGGCGGTTTCCTACGATAATGAAGGCGCGCTCTATTTCTTCGTCTTTGATCCGAGGCGGACGACACGTCTTTTCGCCGTCGTACTTATCGTTGCAGAGCCAGATATTTACCCGGCACGGCTCGTTAGAATGCCATACCCGGTGGCCATAAAAAGCTCCACAATCGCCACAGACGATCTTTCCGGTGAACGGGCTGTCGTAAAAGCGTCCGCCACGACCAGATCTTCTGGCCAGTTCTTTTTGTACCAGCTCGAAAGTCTCTGCCGATACGATGGCATCATGAGAATCATGGATATACCACTGTTTCCGCTCCCCACGATTTATTTTCACTTGTTTCGTGAGAAAATCCTCCACGTATAGGATTATAGAAGAGCGCGCATCATTTCGCATCATTTCCGCAAAAGATGTAAAATAGCGCCTTGACGTATCGTTTAGACGACAAAAACACAAAAAAGAAGTCATCCAAAGGGATGACTCAGACCGTAGACAAACCCGCTTTCAGCTCAAGCTGAAAGCGGGTTTGCTACGTAGATGTTGAGAAATTCGGTGAAGAAGTCCAAAACAAGCTGAAAAAGCGAGGGAATTGGGCGGGTTTTCCACCGCTTTTTAGCTAACTTTTTGAGAT
>CACYXC010000065.1 GCA_902778285.1 Oscillospiraceae bacterium
TCACACCTACAACTTTAACGCAAACAGAAGCACCAGCCAAGTCCTTTTTGGACCTAACTGGTGCTTTTGTTATCCTGCGCTATTTTGCAACGCGCCCTTCTGTTTTTGTATGTGCCTGTTCCGCTCTGTTCTCAGAATTTGCCACCGTGTCCAGAGTGGCCGCTGAAGCCGCCGCCCGTGTGACCACCGCCGCCTCCTCCGCCCGAGTCGCGGGGCTCCTGCGGGATGACCTGCACGGTGCGGGTGCGGTTGACGAAGTTGTCCTGCACGATGCGCATGTGCGGGCTGGCTGGCGTCATATACTCGTCGGCGTCGTTCTTTTCCCTGGCGGTCTTCATTTTGCTCTTCATGCCGCCGCATACCCCCGCCGCGGTCAGGATACCGGCCAGCACCGAGCCGACGCCCTTGGCGCCCTTGATCATCTGCTCCTGCTCGGCCTGGCTCTCCTGCAGACTTTCCAGATAGGCTGGATAACCCTCTTCAGCGGGAATTAGCAACTGCTCTACTGTAATCAAGTACGATTTGAAGCCGCTATACCAGTTGTTGTTGCGGAAGTAACTCAGGAAGGAATTATCCAGCGTATCATTAACGCGGTACGGAAACGCATAGTTGCCAAAGCTTCCATGTACGTCAATGTAGAAGTCTCGTTCCGCCATGCTCAGCAAGAAGAGGATGCCGTCTCCGGTCTCGCCGAAGCCGTGCAGATAGCGGTCGAAGATCTCCTCGGCGCAGGAGGAAATGCTCCCCCGGCCGAATTCGGTGTAGTCCTGCGTGGTGACGATATACACGCCGCACTGATACTTCTCCGAGATGCCGGCCGCCATGCTCTCAAGCTCCTGCCGCTGGCTTTCGCTCAGGATGCCGGCGGAGTCGGTCACATAGCTCAGGTTCCCGGAGGAGGACGCCAGCGCGGACACAGGCAGCAGCAGGCTCAACAGGAGAACGAGCAGGAGGGAAACAGCGAATTTACGTTTCATCTCGGCCCCTCCTCACACGAAGAAATACAGCAGCGCCGCCAGAGCGCCGGCCACCGGGATGGCGATCCTGGCAAACCAACTCCAGTAGCGTTCCTTCGACACGGGCAGGTCGCCGATGAGCTTGCCGGTCTGGCCGTTCATGGCAAAGAGGAAGCTCTGGTCCTTCCAGCGGGTCGAGAGCATCCACACCGGCATCAGCGCGTAGTTGACCGCGCCGCGGCGCAGGCGGACGTTCTTGCCCATCATCGCACAGGTGGCATAGCCGCTGCCGTAGGCGGTGGCGGCCACCGTCTGCTCGGCGGTGTTGACCGCGCGCTCGTCGGCGCGCCGGGCGCACTCCTCCTTGTCCACGTCGTACTTGTTGGCCAAAAAGCCGGGCAGGTAACCGGGCGAGAAGGGCTTGAGCTCGCGGTAGTCGAAGGGCTCGATGGCGTCCATATGGGCGTCCGGCATCCGGCGCGAGCCGTCCACCGGGATACGCTCGAAGTCCACGTCGCCCGCGCGGCGCAGGCGGAAGTGGTCGGTCTCGGTGATGATGCGGTCCCCTTCCCGGTGGGTCATGCTGCGGCTGGCGCTGAAGTCCATGTCCACCTCGACGGTGCCGTTGAAGAGCCAGAAGGGCACGTATACGCCCTGGATCTTCTCGATCTGGTTGTTGGAGGCGAACTGGCGCGGCAGCAGCTTCTTGTCCTTGTAGAAGTCCTTGAGCGCCGCGATCGCGGCCTCCTTGTCGAGCTTGAAGGGCAGGATGTAATCCGGCTTCAGGTTCCCGTCGAACTGGCTGAGCACCACGGTCGGATTGCCGCAGTAGGGGCACTGGGTCGCGACGGTGGTGGCGTCGCATATGAGCTCCGCCCCGCAGGAGGGGCAGGAGTAGGCGCGCATGTTGACGCCGGCGGCCCCCCAGTCGTCGGAGACGGCGTTCCAGTCCCAGCCCTCCGGCGCGCCTTCGCCCCCGGCCTGCTCATTCTGGGCCTCGGGCGTGACGGCCTGGGCCGCCGCGGCCTGCTGGGCGCTCTCGATCTTCTCGCCGTACAGCGCCTCGATCTCCTGGACCGTGAAGGTACTGCCGCAGTAGTCGCACCTGAGCTTGCCGGTGCTGCCGTCAAAATGCAGCGGCCCGGTACAGGCTGGGCACTGAAAATTGGTGATCTGTGCAGGCACAGGCACTCTCCTCACTTTCCTGAAATGGTATCGGGCATGCTCTCTCCCGCCTCGATCAGCGGCAGATACCAGAAGCGGTAGGAATAGGGGCGCTCCTCCGTATCCTCCCAGTCGGCGCCCCAGGGGCGCAGGCGGATGCGCCAGTCAAAGCGCTCGCCCTCCGCGTCATGATGCCCGTTCAGTTCAAAGCGTCCGTCCTCAAAGGACACGGCGCAGTTGTCCTCCGCCGCGTCGTCATACCAGAACCAGCCGCCGTCAAGGCGCAGGCTCTCCCCCTCGCCGACGAGTGAGAGGGCGCCCATCGGCTGCATACGGGAGGTCTGCTCGTCCCATAGCGTGAGCACCAGACCGTCCTCCGTCCGGACGACGGAGGCACAGCAGTCATACCAGGTGTCCGGCATGCTGCCGGCAGAGCCTTCGATCTCCCACCAGCCGTAGTACTCCCCCACGCAGCGGGAAAACAGCTCCGGCTGCGGCGTCGGCGTCGGCAGAAGCGCGGCGAGGTCCTCACGCACCAGCGTCAGCACAACGCCCTCGCCCAGCAGATCCAGACGGATCGTGCCGTCGGCAAGGCGGCCGGGGCAGGAGATGCCGTTAAAGTCCACGCTCAGCTTCTCGCCCTCGAGAGTCCAGCGCAGGTCGCCCTCGTTCTCGCCGAGGGACAGACGGCCGGCGCCGTGACTGCGCAGCTCGAGGCGCACCTCGCCGCTGTAGAGTTCATCCGGGCGGACGACGTCTTCCCCCACCGTGACCTCGGTGCAGAGATAGACCCCGGCGTTGGGGTCCGGCTCGCCGCAGGCGGACAGAGAGGACAGGAGCAGGGCGGCCAGCAGCAGCGCCGCCCTGTGCAATGCTGTTCTCAAATTTTTACTTGACGGCGTCGTCAGCGTTGAAGGGGTCGCCGCACTCAGGGCAGAAGCGGGGCGGGTTGGCGGGATCTTCCGGCTCCCAGCCGCACTTGTCGCACTTGTACAGCAGCTCGCCCGCGGGCTTCTTCGCGCCGCACTCGGAGCAGAACTTGCCCTTGTTCACCGCGCCGCAGCTCGGGCAGGTCCAGCCGCTGCCGGGCTTCTTCGCGCCGCATTCGGGGCAGAACTTGCCGCTGGCCTGATGGCCGCAGCTCGGACAGGTCCAGGCGTCGGGATTGGCGGCGGGAGTCTGCTGCGCGCCCATCTGATACAGGGTCGCCGCGTTGACGCCGCCGGTCTGCTGCGCCATGTTCATGCCCATAAAGGCCATGGCCGCGCCGCCCTCGTTCTTGGCTGCGTCCTGCATGGCGGCAGCCTGGGCGCCGACCAGGTGGGCGGCGGCGAGACCGGGATCGCGGAGCGCCGCGTTGCGCTGCAGCTCCTTGATCATGGCCTCGTCCTCCTCGCTGGCCTTCACGCTGGAAACGCCGAGGGAGACGATCTCGATGCCGCGCAGGTCGCGCCACTTGTCAGACAGCTCCTCATTGAGGGCCGCGGCGAGCTCGCCGGCGTGGGCGGGCAGGGAGGAATAGCGGATGCCCATGTCGGAGATGCGGGCGAAGGCGGGCTGCAGCGCGGTGAGCAGCTCGGTCTTCATCTGGCCCTCCAGCTTGTCGATCGTATAGTTGGAGGAGATGTTGCCGCAGACGTTGGTGTAGAACAGCAGGGGGTTCGTCAAGCGGATGCTGTACTCGCCGAAGCAGCGGATCGCGATGTCCACGTCGAGGTTGATGTTCTTATCCACCACGCGGAAGGGCACGGGGTTGGGCGTGCCGTACTTGTAGCCGGGCAGCTCGCGGGTGTTGAAGTAGTAGACGCGCTGATCCTTGGGAGGCTCGCCGCCGAAGGTGAAGCGCTTGCAGACGTTTTTGAACACGGCCATGATGCTCTCGCCGAGATTGCCCGAGAAGACGGAGGGCTCGGTGGAAGCGTCGTAGACGTACTCGCCCGGCTCGGCGCAGACATCGACGATCTTGCCCTGCTCGACGATCAGCATGCACTGGCCGTCGGCCACGGCGATGACGGAGCCGTTGGAGATGATGTTGTCGTCCCCGCGGTTGGTGGAGCGGCCGGAGACCTTTTTCCTGCCCTTGGCGGCCAGCACGTTGTCGGGCAGCGCCTCACAGTAGAAATATTCCTTCCACTGGTCGGACAGAACGCCGGTAGCGGTGCCGAGAGCGGCATAAACAAGACCCATGATGTTTCTCCTTTCAAATCTATCGTTGGTTTTTCAATTTGCTTACAAATTGTGCTGGTTTAAATATAGTTTATGGCGTGAGGAAAATCAACAGGAAATTGTAAATTCAAGCTCTGCCGGCGCATGCTCCAAAGAAAAACGCCACCCTAACGGGTGGCGTTTCCTGCTGGAGCGGATGATGGGAGTCGAACCCACCTTATCGGCTTGGGAAGCCGGAGTTCTACCGATGAACTACATCCGCATGCGGTGGTAGTATACCACAGGCGCGAAAAAAGTGCAAGGCCAAAATTCCCTCTTTTTTCGCGTCTGTGCGGATCCGTCCTCTTCCCCGCTTGACAAAGCCGGTGCGCGGGACTATGCTTTTTCTATTCCATCGTGGAAAGGAGTCCGTCCATGAGCAGACGCTGTCTCATCATCTCCGGCGGAGAATATCATCCGATCACCGGCGTCGGGCCGGAGGATTTCATCATCGCCTGTGACCGCGGCTACGAATACGCGCTCCGCTCCGGCCTCCGGCCCGATCTGGTCGTCAGCGATTTTGATTCCTATGAGGGAGACGTAGCCGACGGAGTCACCGTGCACCGCCTCCCCACGGAGAAGGACGACACGGACACCATGTCCGCCATCCGCCGGGCCTGCGCCGAGGGCTTTGATGAGCTCCTCCTTGTCTGCGCGCTCGGCGCGCGGCTGGACCACGCCTATGCAAATCTGCAGGCCCTGGCCTGGGCGGCGGAGCACGGGATGGCGGCGCGCATCGAGAGCCCTGACGCCTGTGTGACCGCCCTGCGGGAAGGCTCCCTGCGTCTGCCGCAGCGGGAGGGCTTTTCCCTCTCGGTCTTTGCCGTGTCTGACCGCTGCCGCGTGTCGATCCACGGAACGAAATACACGCTGGAGGACGCGGAGATCCGCAATCACTTCCCCGTCGGCGTGAGCAACGAGTGGGCCGAGGATGAAGCGGAGATCATTGCCCACGAGGGGACGCTTCTGATCATGGAATCAAAGCTCTAAAGATATAAAAACCTGTCATCCTTCGGGCTTCGCCCTCAGGATGACAGGTTTCAAGCTGTCGACAAAGTGTCGACAGCTTGAAACGCAAAAATGGGAACTTCCGAAAAAGTTCCCATTTTTGCACAGATTGTACCGCGAAAGGGGATTACCGTCCCCTCTCGCGCTCTCCCCATGCGAGTCCGATGTCTACAGTCTGAAACCTGTCATCCTTCGGGCTTCACCCTCAGGATGACAGGTTTTTTTGTTGAGAGAACTCCGTCCCCTCAAAACTGAAAACTATAATCACAGCAGCATGACGCCCGCTTCTTCACAGGCTCTGACCGTCGCATCGTCCCAGATGGAGGCCTGCACCTCGCCGATGTGGGCCTTGCCCAGCAGCAGCATGGACACGCGGGACTGGCCGATGCCGCCGCCGATGGTCAGCGGCAGCTCGCCGCTCAGCAGCGCCCTGTGATAGGGCAGCGCGCGCCGGTCGTCGCAGCCTGCCAGCGTCAGCTGCCGGTCCAGGGACTCGGGATCGACACGGATGCCCATGGAGCTGATCTCCATCGCGCAGCCGAGCACATCGTCCCAGAACAGGATATCGCCGTTGAGATCCCAGTCGTCATAGTCGGGCGCGCGGCCGTCATGGGGCTTTCCGGATTTGAGCTTGCCGCCGATGCCGATGATGAAGACGGTCCGGTGCTCCCTGACGAAGGCATTCTCCCGCTCCTTCGGCGTAAGCTCCGGGTATTTGTCCTCCAGCGCCTGCGCCGTGACGAAGGTCACGCGGCGCTCGAGCTTGCCCAGCCGCTGCAGCTGCGGATAGATGGCCTGCATGGTGTCCTGCGTGTCGCAGATGGCCGTGACGATGTCCATGACCGTGAGCTTCAGATAGTCCAGATTCCGGTTCTCCGGCAGGATGATCTTCTCCCAGTCCCACTGGTCCACATAGACCGAATGCAGATTGTCCAGCTCATCCTCGTCCCGGCGAATGGCGTCCATGTCGGTATACAGGCCCTTGCCGGGGAAAAAGCCGTAGCGCTTGAGCGCCAGACGCTTCCACTTGGCCAGAGACTGCACCACCTGCGCCCGGTGGTTGGAGCGCAGAATGTCAAAGGACACGGGGCGCTCGTAGCCGTTCAGGTTGTCGTTGAGGCCGGAGTTTTCCTCCACGAACAGCGGCGCGGAAACGCGGTACAGATCCAGCAGCGCCCCGAGCCGGTCCTCAAACAGGCGCTTGAGCAGGCTGATTGCCTTCTGGGTGTCGTAGATGGAAAGCAGGCTTTTATAGCCCTCGGGAATCATTGTGTGCATGATCGGACCTCCTTCCGTTTTTTCAGCAGCAGCACGCGAAGCGGGAGGGAGAAACTGCCGATCGTGCGCTTCTTATCCTATTATGTCCGTATCGTTTACTCGCAGAGCAGCTCCATGATCTTCTGATAGTAGCCCTCGGCGTTTTTGCGGAAGCGTTTCTCGATCTTCCGCGCCTGCTCCTCATCGGCGCACAGCAGCCGGAGATGGGCCACCTCCCCTTTCGCGTCGGACATGCCGAGTTCCACCGTGCATCCGACCTCGTCCGTACTGTGGCGGGCAATGATCATGGCCTCGCGGCGCAGGCGCTCCTCCACCGGCTCGATCAGGCGCAGCGCCTTGACGCGCACCGAATAGGGCAGGCTGCTCTCCACCGTGTCGGCGTTGCGGGCGCCCTTCTCGGTGATGCGGTAGCCGTCCTCCTCCTCGACGATGTGCCCGCTCTCCACGAGCTCGCTCAGGCAGTCGGAGTAGTCAAAATAGCCGATGCCGCCGTCGCACTGGCAGATCTCCAGCAGCGTCTCCGGGTCCACGGTGCCGGGCAGGCGGCGCAGCACGAAGAGGATCAGGATCTTGATATCCAGTTTCTCGTGGATAAAGCCAAAATTGTCCATTGCCGTCCCTCCCCTTTCACTTGGTTTATCACAATAAATCATTATAATGATTATCGCATGGAGAAAACAATCGAGGATTCGATTGATTTCGCTGCCAAACAACAAGTTTGGCAGCGAATGATTCTTTGAATCATTCGCCCGATGCTCATTGCAATGAATATATGGCGCTCGGCGGAACGCCTTGCGGCGTTTCGCCATCAGATATTCATTATACTTCTTCCGGACGATTTTTCAAGCACAAATTCGGATCAGGGGCATAGACTGTACTGAAACCATTTCCATGGAGGTGCTGTTATGCCCGAGAGAGTTGTGCCCAACCGGCCCGACGAGGCGCCCCAGATCCGGGAGGCCGTGTCCGTCAGTACCCGAAAGATCTTCGACGGCTGCCGCGACAAGGACTGCGTGGACGATCTGCGGGTCTATCCGACGGTCACATCGCAGACCTACATAGAGAACGCGCTGAGTATCCGCCCAAGGTCAGCCCAGCTTCTGCACGTGGCCGTGACGGTGGAGCCCATCAGCTTCAACCGGGGCCATTACACCGTGGACTGTACCTATTTCTACCGGGTCACCGCGGAGACCTTCCCCGCCGGGGAGACGGCCCTCGGCCTCGCCATCTTCGACAAGCGGGTCATGCTCTTCGGCAGCGAGGGCAATTCCATGACCTTCTCCTCCGCCGCGCAGGCGCCGGCGACGGAGGGCGGCGAGCTGCCCATCGCGGTGGTCAACGCCGTGGACCCCATCGCGCTGCACATGAAGCTGGTCGACGCCGGGACGCAGCCGCCGGCCGATCTGGAGCCGGGAGACATCCCCTCCTATATTACCGACGCCTTCCCGGAGGAGCTGGTGCTGACCACGACGGGCAGGCGCTGGTACGCCACCATCGGGCAGTTCAGCCTGATCCGGCTGGAGCGGGACACCCAGCTGCTCATCCCCGCCTACGACTACAGCATGCCGGAGAAGGAGTGCCCCGGCAGCAGCGAGGATGATCCCTGCGAGCTCTTCGGACGCATCCGCTTCCCGGTGGAGGAGTTCTTCCCGCCCGACAGCGTGCAGAACGCCGCAGAATACCGGAACATGGTATGAAAAGCGGGGACGTGAAAACACGTCCCCGCACAGACTGTAGACAAACCCATGCTGCCGAAGTTTGACACGCATGGGGAGAGCGCGAGAGGGGATTGGTTATTCCCTCTCGCGATTGATATACTCAAAAATTGATTTTCAAGCTGTCGACACTTTGTCGACAGCTTGAGCGGGGACGTGAAAACACGTCCCCGCAGTTTTCAGTTTTCAGATTCCCGCCTGTACTCCAGAATGTCGCCCGGCTGACAGTCCAGCACGTCGCAGATCGCCTCCAGCGTGGAGAAGCGGATCGCGCTGACCTTGCCGGTTTTCAGTTTGGACAGGTTCACATTGGCGACGCCGACCCGCTCGGAGAGCTCTTTGAGCGACATCTTGCGGTCGGCCATCACGCGATCAAGTCGTAAAACAATCGGCATGACGGCACCTCACAGGGTCTCGTCAGAGAGCTGCTGCAGCTCCACACCGTACTGAAAGACCACAGAAATTGCAAGCACCGCAAAGCCAACGATCATCACCATTCCAGCCGTGGAGTTGAAATAGTAAACAACCTTTTCGCCTTCCTCCACGCGGCCGCTTGCAACCGCCCAGAAAAGGCGCATCGTCACATGCTGCAGCACCTCAAAGGCAACAAGCATCCAGCCGATCACACGCAAACGACGCACGTTGGCCATGGTAAAGGGTGTGCTCTCTTTCCGGATGCTCTGGAGAAGCTGAATAACCATCACCATGATCGCCACCACGAGGGCGCTGAACGCAAAGCTGTAGATAAGGTTGAACAGGCTTTGCTTCGCCTCGGCGGGCGGGACATCCCCGGTAATAACATAGTAGACAGAGATCGCCATCTGAACCAGCCAATACAGAACAAGCAGCGCAAAGACCAGCGTACCCACGAGCGCATATCGCTCAAAACGAGATTTGAGTTCATTCTGTGTCATAAAAACACCTCCCTGTGCCATGAGAATAGCACAGGGAGCAATGTTTGTCAATAACTTTTTAACGTTTATCATTAATTATTTTATTTTCTTCGTTTCCTCTGGGCTCAATTGCAAAGCGAAGTTCCAGTTTGCAAAAGTAAGTTCCAGATTGGAGAATTCTTGCAAGAATAAGTTCCGGGAATAGAGTGAACCCGGAAAT
>CACYXC010000066.1 GCA_902778285.1 Oscillospiraceae bacterium
GGACACCTCTTTCTTGTGGCTAATGGTTTGTGGTGAATTCATTAAACCACTTTGAGGTGCCCTCTGTCTTTATTTTTCCTACATCTATTTTACACTAAGCGCGCGGCGGATTGCTTTTCGTGCTTCCTTATGATAATATATAAAACAATAAAAAGCAGGGATCGGAAGGGAGGCGGCGGCATGACAACTCGGAAAACCAACATCGCGGTGCTCGCGGTATTTGCGCTCGTGTTCGCGCTGCTGCTGGCGGGCAACTGCCTCTCGCCCCTGACGGCGGACGACTTTCTCTTCTGCTTCAGCCGCTTCCACTGGAGCCGCATCACCGGCGTGGACGAGATCTTCCCCTCGCTCGCGGCCCTGCGGCAGAACACCAACGGCCGCGTCTTCGCCCACTTCTTCGTGCAGCTCTTCCTGCTGGAGGGCAAGGCGGTTTTCAACGTGGTCAACGCCCTCATGGGCACGCTGCTTCTCTATATATTATATAGGTATATCCGCCGCGGCGAGCGGACGCGGGACCTCCTGCTGCTCCTCTTCGTCTGCGCGGCGGTCTTCGTGCTGCTGCCCGCCTTCGGGCAGGTCTTCCTGTGGCTCACCGGAAGCTGCAACTACTCCTGGACCATCGTGGTCACGCTGGGCTTCCTCTACCCCTTCTTCGCGCGCTATTGGGAGCGCGGGGAGCGCCGGTGGCTGCCGCTGTGCCTGCTGTATCTGCCGCTCGCCTTTGTTGCGGGCGCCTGGTCGGAGAACGGGTCGCTTGCCATGCTCTGCGCCGCCTTCTGTTTTCTGGTATTGAGCGCGCTGCGCGAAAAGCGCCTGCCCCGCTTCCTGACGCTGAGCTTTCTGGTCGCCTGCGCGGGCTTTCTGTTTCTGATGCTCTCCCCCTCGGAGCTCGGCGGCCGCCGGGGCGAGGTGGCCGAGAGCACGCTGACCAAGGCGGCCGGGCGCGTCTGGGCGCTGCTCGCCGCCCGCCTGCCCCCGATGCTGCTCGCGGCGCTGGCGCTGACCGCGCTGCTTCTGCTGGCCGTGCTTATTTGGCTGCTGCTCCGCCGGCGGCGCCTTGGCTGCCGCCTCTGCTCGGCGCTGGTGCTGCTTGCGCTGGCCGCGGGGCTCGTCGTCCTCGGCCACGGCGCCGCCTCGATCGCGGATTTCGTGTCGAGCCTCGCCGTCTCGCTGCTGATCGCCTTTTCCCTCTGGCTGCTGCTGATGCTGCGCGGTCTGGAGAAAGGGCTGGACGCGCGCACGCTGCTCTCGGCGCTGGCGCTGGGCCTCGCGGCCCTGGCGTCGGTGCTGGTCTTTCTGTTCGCGGTCTATTTCCCGGCCCGCTCCGCCTGCCCCTTCATCCTGTATACCACGCTCGCCGACGCGCTGCTGCTCGGCGCGCTGTGGGACAAGGGCGGAAAAGGGGAGCTGCGCGCCGCGGCGGCGCTCTTCTGCGCGCTGGCGCTGCTGATCCTGCCGCTGGCGGCGAAGGACGTGCTCTCCGTCCACCGGCAGAGCGCGGCGCGGGATGCCGCGCTGCGGGAGCTGGCGCAGACGCCCGGCAGCTCCGCGCTGGTGGAGCCGATCACGCCGGCCAGCAAGTACCCGGCCGTCTGGCCCGGGGACGAGGATTATTTCAACAACGATATCGCGCTCTACTATGGGCTGGCGGAGTACGCCGTCACCGAGTACGTCAATCACTGAGCGGCACCGCCTCGGGAAAGGAGGATGAAGATGGAAAAAAGCGCCCGTGTGCCGAGGCTTATCTTCTCGCTGCTGCTGAGCGCGGCGGCGGTCTTCGGCCTGCATCTCCATATCGTCTCCCCCTATGACGGCCGGATGGGCGAGAACTACATCCTGCCCTTCGCCTGGACGGACCTGCTGCTCCTGGCGCTGCTGACGGCGCTCTTCACCTTCCTGCTGGGTCTGCTGTTTCGCCTGCTGGGCCGCGGGCGGAAGGGCCTTTACGCGGAGGGTCCCTGCCTTGCGGGGCAGGCGGGACGTTTTTTTCTGATCCTGCTGCTCCTGTTCCTGCTCTGGCTGCCCTATCTGCTGCGCTACTTCCCCGGCTTTCTCTTTCAGGATTCGCTCAACTCGCTCCAGCAGGCCATGGGCCTGCTGCCGCTCAACAACCGCAACCCCATCCTCTTCACGCTCTTTCTCAGGCTCTGCCTGCGCCTTGCCGGCGGCCTCACCGGCGCCTGCCTGCTCTTTACGCTTTTTCAGATGCTGTGCATGGCCGCGGCCTCCTCGTATCTGATCTGCTGGCTGCGCGTGCGCGCGCGGCTGGGCCGCGGCTGGGTCGCCGTGCTCATCGCGCTCTACGGCCTCAACCCCTATGTGGCGGCGGACAGCATCGCCATGTGGAAGGACCCGCTGTTCTCCGCGGCGCTCGTCGTGTGGTCGCTGCTGCTGGCCGATCTCGCGCTCTCACAGGGGAAAGCCGCCTCCCGCCACTCCTGGCTCGTCTTCTTCCCGCTGCTGACGCTGGTGCTGCTCTTCTGGCGCAACAACGGCTTCTGCAGCGTCCTGGCTGTCGCCCTGCTCCTGCTCGTGCCGGCGCTGCGCCGCGGCGGGGGCTTTCGCCGCGCGCTGCTCCTGTGCGGCGCGGGGCTGCTCGTGTGGGCCGTCGTCACCGTGCCGGTCTACAGACATTTCGGCATCGGCACGCCCAAGGAGGAGAGCGGCGGCATGCTGCTCAACCAGATGGCGCGCGTGGCCGCGTACGGCGGCGAGATGTCCGAGGAGGAGCGCGCGTATCTCGACGAGCTGCTGCCGCTCGACGCCTACCCGGAGGCCTACCGCCCCTGCTGCGTGGACCTGCTCAAATGGGACGAGCGCTTCGACTACTCCGCGCTCGCCGGCCCCCGCTTCCTGCGCACCTGGGCCGGTCTGGGCATGAAAAATCCCAGGCTCTATCTCGAGGCCTGGGCGCTGGAGAGCTACGGCTTCTGGACGCTGACGCGCCCGGAGATCAATCTCAACACCGCCAACATCTCCGCCGGCGCTCCTCTCAATCTGCCCGACGGCGGGGAGCTGCCGGTCGGCGACACGGCGATCCGTTTTCGGAGTTTTCTGCGGCAGGGGATCTGGTCGCGCCTGCTGCCGATGGACTTCTGGTCGCTGCCGCTGGGGCCGCT
Source organism: Oscillospiraceae bacterium (assembly GCA_902778285.1). Lineage (GTDB taxonomy): Bacteria > Bacillota > Clostridia > Oscillospirales > Oscillospiraceae > Limivicinus. The sequence goes on from CACYXC010000066.1 coordinate 3,120, forward strand.
GAACTGGGTGGTGCTCCTGACCGGCCTGTACCTGCTCCTGTGCGGAAAGAAAACCCTCCTCCTGCCGCTGGCCCCCTCGCTGGGCACCGTGCTGGGCCTGCTCGCGGCGACGCCGATCTGGTATCTGCCCCGCTATGAGGCGGGCGTGCAGTTTCTGGCCCCGCTGTTCCTGCTGCTCCTGCTGCGCGGGAAGGAGAGCTGAGGGCATATATCAATCGAAAAAAGGCTGTCTCAAAACGCTAAGCGTTATGAGACAGCCCTTTTCAAGCTGTCGACAAAGTGTCGACAGCTTGAAAGGCAAAAATGGGAACTTCCGAAAAAGTTCCCATTTTTGCACAGATTGTACCGCGAAAGGGGATTACTTCTGTATGGGTTTGTCTACAGTCTGAAAGGGCTGTCTCAAAACGCTAAGCGTTATGAGACAGCCCTTTTTCGTATTTCGGATCAAGAACAGCGCTATCTTGCCTGTTCTCCGTCAGGCGCCTTCTCCGTCTCTCTGGCGCAGGCGATCACAAAGCCCGCGAACAGGAAACTGAGCAGGGCGCGGAAATCGTAGCAGAAGAAGAACAGCGGCTCGAGCATGCTGTAGACCAGCGCGCCGATCAGCGGCAGGACCAGGAGCCGGTCCTCGACGGCGGCAACAGGCGCGAACAGCAGCTGCAGGATCCGCGCCGTCAGCAGGATCAGGAAGGCCAGCAGGAGCAGCAGGCCGGGGATGCCGGTGTAATTGAGCACATCCAGCAGCGTGTTGTGGAAGTTCGGGAAGCGCTCTGTCAGCAGCTCGTCCGCCACGGTCATCCTGTCTTCAAACAGGCAGCCCTTCCACAGCCGCTGCGGCTGCCGACGAAGGCTCTCGAGCGCGGCGCGGAAGATCTGCTCACGTCCGCTGTCCTCCAGCACGCCGCGCGAGTCGCTGAAGGCCGCGCTGTCCGTCCGCCTGGCGAGCGGGCGCGCCGTCAGCTGCCCCGCATAATAGCGCCCCTGCCCCTGAGCCGCCTGCGGTGCGGGCTCTCCCGTCTGTACAGACGGGGAGGCCCTGAGGCTGCCCATGGCTTTTGTCGCAGCGTTAAAGCTCAGATAACAGAGAGGAATCGACGTGAGCAGGATCAGCGCCGCGGCGAGGGCGCGGAGCCTGCGGTCCCTCCGCATAAGCGCCCGGACCGCGACGATGCACAGCAGCAGCGCGAGGCTCACGGAAAAGGCGATCTTGACCTTGCGGCTGCCGCAGGCGGCGACCGCCAGATAATCCACCAGCGCGCACAGGACGATGGGGACGCGCCACAGTTTTCTTCTGCAGGCGAAAAACTGATACGCCATCAGGCAGGCCGAGAAGAAAAACCAGAGCGCCGTGGTGTTGGGATTGACGCCGAGGAGGGTCAGCCGGTAAAAGTCCACATTCCCCAGTCTCGCCGTCGTCACCGCCTCGGTCAGGGGGTTGACGAGCGTGGCGCCGGTGACGAAAACATAGATCCCCAGCAGGCCGAGGGCAAAGAAGAAGCTCCCCGCCGCGACGCTGACGACGTTCAGGCAGATCCTTCTGCCTCTTTTGTCGAGCAGCAGGCCGAGCGAGAGAAAGAGCGCCATCATCAGCGAATCGAGCACGAGATAGCCCTCCCGAACCAGAGCGGGATCGCCGTTGAGCACGCGCGTGATCAAAAGCCACAGGCTGAACAGCAGGAGCAGCCGGATCTCCGGCCCGTCGCGCAGGCCGCGGAAATACAGGTAAAAGGCCGCCAGCACGGGGATCGGATACAGGAAAAAGGTCCCGGCGAGGGATTCGGCGAGGAAAAAGTTCACATACCAGAGCATGTGAAAGAACAGCAGGCAAAGCAGCGCCGCCGTATACACGGTGACGCGGTGTTCCCGGAGGGCTCTGTGCGCACGGTTCAGCATCCGCTTTCTCCTCTCATTTCTTCTCTTCTCCCGCCGCGCGGACATGCGCGGCGGCGCTCTCCGCCCGGCGCAGCAGTTCCCCGGCCTCGCGTGCGAGCGTCTCGCCCGCCGGCGTCAGACCGAGGACCCGGTTGCCCCGGCGCAGGAGCGTAACGCCCAGCTCCTCCTCCAGCGCGGACACCGCCCGGCTGGTGGTGGAGTGGCTGATATAGAGCTTTTTCGCGCCGCGGCTGAAGCTCTTCTCCCCGGCCACGGCCAGAAAGATGCGCAGCTGTTCCAGCTCCATTGTTGGTACCTCGATCTATGAAACTCTCGACAGAAATCGCATGAGGGAAACGCCGATGCGATCGGCGTTCGCCTAAAAGTTGAAGGTGTGCGGCAGGAGCTCCGAGAGCTTGTAGCTGACGTAGCGGTTGCCCGCCTTGGCGCAGAGGACCTCCATCTCCGGCGAGAACTCCGCCAGAAACTGGCGGCAGGCGCCGCAGGGCGTGCACCAGTTCTCGCTGTCAGCGTAGATGGCGATGCGGCGGAAGCTGCGGTGCCCCTCGCTGACCGCCTTGCAGCAGGCGGTGCGCTCGGCGCAGATGGTGCTGCCCAGGGCGGCGTTTTCCACGTTGCAGCCGGTGAAGACCGTACCGTCGTCACACTCGATCGCCGCGCCGACCGGGAAATGGGAATAGGGCACATAGGCTTTGAGCGAGGCCTCCTTGGCCATGGACATCAGTTGTCTGTCGGTCATGTTCGTCTCTCCCTTTGATTCGTTTTTCGTTTTGCCGTCCCCGGCCTTTCGCCCCGGAGGAATTCCAGATCGTTTTTGCCGCAGCTCCGCCGCGGCAAAAACACTCTGAAGCGAGCGATGCGAGCTCTCGCATCGACCAAACGAGGCGTTCCCCCGCAAGCCGAGTGCGATAAATGCGAGTCTCTCGATCGTGAAACAAGTTTCACGATCGAAGGTGTTAATCGTTTTCAAGGTCGATGGTCCAGTTTTCAAAGTTATACAGCGGGTTGCCCGCGTTGGGCTCCACGCCCTTGCAGACGCCGCGGCGGGTGATGATCTGCTGCTTTTCAAAGCCGATGGTGATGAGCGAGCCGGACTGGCCGGTCAGATACTGGCAGAACTGGTAATAGGCGCCGGGACGGGCGGTGTCCCGCGCGGAAAGATAGCTCTCGATCTGGCTGACGATGGTCGTGTCGGTGGAGCGGCTGAAGTTGATGTTGGTCAGCTCGTTCGACTCCTTGCGCGGCTGCAGCAGCTCGGTCAGGTCGAAATCGGCGCGCAGCTTCACCTCGCCATAGTACATATCCAGCGGGACCGTCTGCTCGCCGGTATTGCTGATGGCGATCTCGCCCTCCTCCAGGGCCTTGATGTAGTTGTCCCAGGTCATCTCGTGCACCGCGACCTGCAGGCCGAGGCTGGCCATATCCTCCTGGAACCTGCGCACCACGCCGGCCTTGGCGCTGCTGTCGGCGCAGACGGCGATGTTCAGCTCGAACTCCTGCGGGGAGCCGTTCATGAACTCCAGCACGCCGTCCTCGTCATAGTCGCGCACGCCCGCCACCTCCAGGATGCGGCGGCAGCTCTCCAGGTTGTAGTCCGCGGTCGAGAGCAGGCCCGTGGGATAGTCCGGGCAGGTGGGGTACATGGGGAAGGGCGTCGCCACGGCGTTGCCGTGCAGCAGCTCCACCAGATACTCGCGGTCGAAGGCGTGCTGCATGGCCAGGCGGAAGTAGCTGTACCGGCCCAGCATGCTCTCCTCGTTGAACATGATGTAGTGCATGTTGGTGGTGGCGTAGGTGTGGATCTCGTTGGTGCTGGCGTAGCCGAGGTTCGTGTAGCTGGAGGGATCGTTTGTGACCACGTCGATGGAGCCGCTCTCAAAGGCGGAGATGATCTCGTCGGCGGTCTTGTATTCCTTCAGATAGATCTCCTGCACCGGCAGGCTTTCGTAGTTCGGCCAGGTCTCCGCGGCGACGAGCATGCTGCCGTCCTCGTTATAGGTGTAGGGCCCGCTGCCGATGGGGGTGTTGCCGTAATCCCGCTTTTCGCCGTATGTGCCGGACTTGATGACCGGGATGTTCAGCAGGCGGATGAAGGCCGCGTCGCCGATGCCCAGCGACACATTGACCACGCCCTCGCCGGGAGACGCGCCCTGATAGCTGGCAAAGCGCCCCGCGAAGCGGTCGGAGTTGATGGCGAGGCCGAGAGAATAGCTGATGTCCCGGGGCGTGACCGGGCTGCCGTCGTGGAAGGTGTGGCCCTCACCGACGGTCAGGACCCAGTTCTTCGCGTCGTCGGAGCACTCCCATTCGGTGATGACGCCCGCGCCCTCGATGACCTGAAAGTTGTCGTCCAGCTCGATCATGTTCTCGTAGACCAGATCGCAGATGAGCTGGTTGGAGTGATTGGTGGCCACCAGGGGGTTTCGGCTGTACTTGATGTTCACGTTCATGGTGAAGCGCTCGTCGGCGGACTTGCCCTTGACGATCTCGGTGCCGCCCGTGGAGTCGGGGATCTCGTTTTCGTCGATGCCCTCTTTTCCGCACCCCGACAGGCTCAGCAGCGCCGCCAGAACCAGCAGCAGGGCAAGGAGTTTCTTTGTCTTTTTGCTCATAGGCTTTTCCTCACACAGGAGTAATAATGATTATCGAATGGCGAAATCAATCGAGGATTCGATTGATTTCGCTGCCAAACAACAAGTTTGGCAGCGAATGATTCTTTATCATTCGCCCGATGCTCATTGCAATGAATATATGGCAAAACAGCCGCGCTGTTTTGCTGCGCCGCAAAGCGGCACGGCGAAAAGCTTTTTGGCTTTTCGCCATCCTATAGTCATTATGATCAATAGATTGCAAAGTAAAGCATGGGGGAGTTCAGAGGGGCGCTCCCCTCTGATTTTTCCGCCGCAGCGGGAAAATAAAAGGAAACCGTTTTTGACGGAGCTTTGCTGTCAAGGCAGATGACGGCGGCCTGACCGCCGCGCCGCCCTTTGGTATAGCGATGGGAGAAGTATTTCTCGTGGCTGCAGATCGTGCACTCGTCGGAGATGTCGATCTGCCCCGCGGGCACGCCGAGCTGCATGAGCCTGCGGGCGTTGGCGCCGCGCAGGTCCACGAGGGTCTTGCCGTCGGCGCGCTTTTGAAACAGCCCCGCGGTGTCGCCGAGCCAGGCCGTCACAGCCTCCGGCACGTCGTCGTCCGTCTCGAAGCAGCATTTGCCGATGGCCGGGCCGATCGCGGCGCGGATGTCCTCCGCCTTCGCGCCGAGGCTCTCCATCTGCGTCAGGGCGTTTTTCAGGATGTCCGCCGCCGAGCTGCGCCAGCCGCAGTGCACCGCGCCGATGACGCCGTGCTCCGTGTCGCACAGGAGCACGGGCACGCAGTCGGCCGTGAAGCAGAAGATGGGCAGGCCCGGTGTCGCGGTCACGATCCCGTCGGCCTCGTAGGGGACGGGCGTGAGGCACTTATGCCGGTCCGCCTCCGTCACGATGCGCACCGTATTGCCGTGCACCTGCCTCGTCACGGCGCAGTCGTCCTCGCCCACGCCGAAGAGGGCGGCGACGCGGCGGTAGTTTTCGCGCACGTTCTCCGGCTCGTCCCCCTTGTCGCTGAGGAGATTCAGCGTCGCCAGATGTCCGCGGCTCACGCCGCCGTAACGGGTGGTGAAGGCGTGGCGCAGGGGGATGATGTCCGAAGCCATGTAAATCACGCCGTTTTCGTTGTGTTCAATAAACATACGGTTCCTTTCAGGCTCCCCTGAAAGGGGAGCTGTCGCGAAGCGACCGAGGGGTCAAACCCCCAGACTGTGTCAAAACCCAGTCTGGCGTGCATCCCCTAACCTTTTGAGGCATGCTGCCCCAAGCCCCTGCAAAGGATGAAGTGGAATCCTTACAC
>CACYXC010000067.1 GCA_902778285.1 Oscillospiraceae bacterium
TATTCCATATCTGTAAAATTGAGCTGCTTTTCCATTCCCCTCACCTCAGCTCTATTTTACCATATCTCATTCGCGGATTAAATCATTAGTTACTTGAGGGGAAGGTGTCCGGCCGGCAGGCCGGACGGATGAGGTGCCGTTCGATATCCTCCCATGTCGCCTTCCCCCTCGGGGGAAGGCGGCGCGAAGCGCCGGATGAGGTGCCGTTCGATATCCTCCCATGTCGCCTTCCCCCTTGAGGGGAAGGTGTCCGGCCGACAGGCCGGACGGATGAGGTGCCGTCCGACATCTTCCCTCAAAACAGCGTCTCCGCCGCCTCTACCACATGCCGGGCCAATACCGCCGTGGTCACGGTGCCCACGCCGCGCGGCACGGGGCTGATCGCCCGCACCAGCGGGGAAACGCGCTCAAACGCCACATCTCCGCAGATCGTCCCGTCAGATCCCTCGTTTACCCCCACATCGAGGATGATCTGATGGGGATTGACGTAGCTTTCATCCACAAACTCGGCTTTCCCGGCCGCGGCGATCAGAATGTCCGCCTCGCGGCAGAGCGAGGCCGGATCGCGCGTCCTGCTGTGGCAGAGGGTGACGGTGGCGTCCCGCGCGACCAGCAGCATGCTCAGCGGCCGACCGACGATCAGGCTCCTGCCGAGGATCACGACTCTGGCCCCGGCGAGGGGCACGCCGTAATGGTCGAGCATGGCGATGCAGGCCTCCGGCGTACAGGGGGCGAAGCCGCCGCCCCTGCCCACGAAGACACGCGCCAGCGAGGGGACGGTGATGCCGTCCACGTCCTTGTCGTGGCGCAGGCGGCGGAAGATCACCTGCGTGTCGATCTGCTTCGGCAGAGGGCGCAGCACCAGAATGCCGTGGACGCTCTGGTCGCCGTTGACGCGGTCCACCGCCCGCAGAAGGTCTTCGGTCCCGGCGGTCCAGGGGAGGACGACGCTCCGGACCTGGATCCCCGCCTTGGAGCAGCTGCGCGCCGCCGCGCGTTCATAGGAGAGCGCGCCGGGGTCTTCGCCGCAGCGCAGCATCGCAAGGCAGGGCTCCCGTCCGCGCGTATGGAGGGCCTGTATCCGATCCTCCAGAGAAGCCAGAATGGCCTGCGCCGCCGGCGCGCCGTAAAGCAGCTCACTCATGGCGCCACCAGCCGGTCCGTGACCGATGCGGCGACCGCCTGCGCCCGCGGGAGATACACGTCCCGGATGCGCAGCGCTTCCGACTGAAAATGGGCGCCCTCTGCGTCGTCCGTCAGCGTGCGGGTGTTGACCAGCACGTTCATTGCCGCGCACTCGAGGGAGGCGCGTGCAAGAGAAGCGCCGCAGCCCACGTCGCTGAGCAGCAGGGGACTGGCAAGTCCCTGCGCCTCCTCCAGCAGCTCTACCGCGGCGGCGGCGCAGCGCAGCATCTCCAGCGGCGCTTCGCAGGCGCCGAGCGTGGCGGCACGAAGAGCCGCCTTTGCCTCGGGTTCGCCCTTCGGCAGCAAATAGGCCGCGGCCAGCGGCGCAAAGCCATCCGCATCCTCGTCGATCAGGCGGAGCATACGCGCCCGCAGCTCGTCGGAGCGGGCGATGATCCTCTGCAGGCTCTCCGCCCTGTCGGCGTATTTCGCTCTCCCTGCCGTGAGCCGTGAGGCCATGGCGCAGAGGGAGGCAGCCAGCGCCCCGGTCAGCGCGGCCGCGCCGCCGCCGCCGGGCGTGGGAGAGGAGGAGGCCAACGCCTCCGCAAACGCCCCGATCCCGGAGCTCATATCCGCGTCCATCTCCTCGCCTCCCGTCTTTTTTGCTTTGTGAGGATAATTATAGAGGAATTGTGCGGCTTGTCAAGAATATATTGTGCGGCTTGTCAAGAATATTTCCCCTTGCGCCGAGCGGGAATTGGCATTATACTGTTGCGGAAGAATCGGGAGAACGGAGAGAGACGATGGACACGAAGAAATGGATCGACCGGGTATTCGCTGTCAGCCTGGTCCTGATGGGACTGTCTTCCCTGATCCTGAGCATAACAGGGCTGACCGGGACCGCGCTGCCGGACTGGGCCGTGCGCACGCTCGGCGGCATCAACCTGATCGCCCTGCCGGTGCTGATCTATTCCACGGTCAAAAGCGTTCAGGAGAAGAACAGCATGCGCCGCTCGGCCGAAACAAAGGCGAAGCGCGGCGCTGCGAAAAAGAAGAAGGGGAAGAAAAAAATGAAGCTGATCATCGCGTCCAACAACGTCCACAAGCTCATCGAGATCAAGGAGATCCTCGGCTCGGAGTTTGACGAGATCCTCTCCATGCGGGAGGCCGGCATCGAGCACGAGACGATCGAGGACGGCAGCACCTTCATGGAAAACGCCGAGAAAAAGGCGCGCGAGATGGCGGCGATCTCCGGCTGCTGCGCGCTGGCGGACGACAGCGGCCTGTGCGTCGACGCGCTGGACGGCGCTCCCGGCATCTATTCCGCCCGCTTTTCCGGCGTGCACGGGGACGACGCGGCCAATAACCGCCTGCTGCTCGAAAAGCTTGAGGGCGTGGAGGACCGCGGCGCGCACTATACCTGCGCGATGGTCCTGGCCCGGCCCGACGGCAGCGTCGTGGAGGCAGAGGGCTATCTGTACGGAGAGATCGCCCATGAGGAGGTCGGCGGCAACGGCTTCGGCTACGACCCGCTGTTTTATCTGCCGGAGCGCGGCTGCACCACCGCCCAGTTAAGCCCCGAGGAGAAAAACGCGATCAGCCACCGCGCCAACGCCCTGCACGCTCTGCTGAAGAAGCTGCGCGGAGAGGGCTGAAAGAGCGGGAAAAACGGAAAGTTTTTCTTGACAAACGTAAAATATTGCGTATAATAGCATATGCGCTTAGCGGGATTGTGTAAAGGTAGCACAGCGGACTCTGACTCCGTATGTGAGGGTTCGAATCCTTCTCCCGCTGCCAGATATCGGCTTGAATCGTTATGATTCAAGCCGATTTTCTTTGTTTTCGGCCTCTTTTTGCTTCAAAAAGTTCCGAGCAAAAAAGATGTACCCTTACCGTACCCTTACCGCAGTGAAAATAGCCCAAAAAATGGGATCAATACAGGGTTTTTCGGCATTTGGGTCATCATATTCCGGGGATTTGCCGTACATATTCCTCCATCCGGTTTGCACTGGCCGTCTTCATGGCATCAGAGACATGCCCGTACACGTCAAGGGTAAAGGCTGCCGTGGCGTGACCCAGATTCCCCTGAACGGTCTTCACATCGTCCCCGTTTTGGAGAGACAGTACCGCGTAAGTATGGCGCAGATCATGGACTTTGGCATTCGGTGCACCGATCTCAACCGCAAGCTTCTTGAAATGGTTATAGACCGTTTGCGGCTGCAGCGGCGTTCCGAAGAGCGTTGTAAAGGCCAGGGCGGTTCGATGCTCTGCCTCCGTTTTCCAGCCTTGCCAGGCAACGGAGGCGTCTTCCTTTTGTCGGATCTGCTGCTCATAGCGCTTCTTCATCAGTTCCATGACGTACGGAGCCGGCTTCAGGACGCGCCCCTTCCCGTTCTTGGAGGAAGCAAAGACGACTCCGCCGTCTCTCTTGGGACGCTTTTGCAGTTGCTTGTTGATACGAATCACGCCGCGCCGGAAATCCACGCAATCCCAGGTGATGCCCATGGCTTCCGCCTTGCGGACGCCGGTCAGGAGGATCACCTTCAGCAGGATGCCGTATTCCTCATCCTCCTCGGCTATCTGCAGAAGCAGCGCGACCTGATCGTCTGTCAGCGGCTCGACCTCATGCTTTTCCACACGGGGAAGGATCGTGCCCACACAGGGATTGGATCGGATAAAGCCATTGACAACTGCGACACTCATCGCCTTGCTCAGTACACCGTGCGTATTTTTGATGGTCTTCGGAGAAATCCCCTGAGAGCCGTCCGGTGGCTTGAGCAGCCGATTATAAAACTGCTGAATATCCGTCTTAGTAAGTTTTCCAAGCGGAATACTGCCGAGCTGAGGCTTGATGTGCGTCTTGACGCTGGCACGATAATTTTTGACGGTCGAATACTTTTTGTCGCCGCAGTAGTCCTTCAGCCAGAGATCCAGCCACTCGCTCAGCTTCATCTTGGACGGTTCAATATACGTTCCGTCATCGATTTCCGTTACGACTTTCGCCAGCTTTTGCCGGACTTCCTGCTGCGTCGCGCCGTAGATGGATTTCTGGATCTGCTTGCCGTCTTTATCAAAGCCGTTCGAGTATCGGCCTTCCCAGCGACCGCCAGGGCGTCTTCGGATTGTTCCGGCTCCGTTGGGATTCTTTTTAGCTCTAGACAATTCAACCTCGCTTTCTTCGAGTTTCCCCCAACCTGTCCGTTCGGGTTCAATACGATTATAACACTTTCACGCTTTAAAGCAAGAAATTTATTTGCTGAGAATAGACTTTTCTGACAGATATGATGACGATCATGACGGTATGACGGTATTCAGGGGGTGCCGGAATACCGTCATGACCGTCATATCGTCATAGGGTCAGGCCGGCAGCTCGGAGAGCGTGATCATTCTCGCGTCCGGGGTGCGGCTGAAATCATATTGAATGCCGTATTGCTGCCCCAGGGTCTGCACGCTTGTGTTGAGCTGTCGGGTCAATGCGTTCGGTTTGGTATTCGGAGGCACCACGGCCGTCAGCGCGCCAAGCAATTCGGTGGGTGTACCCTGCCATCTGTGGCATTCGGATACCAGTTTCTGCACGGCGGCAAGCAACTTGTTCGAACTCTCGTCCGTGCTGTCTGTCCCGTACTCGATGAATTGCCAGCGTTTGCTCTCGTCAAATTCCAGCTTCAGCCGGAGATCTGCCACCTCGCGCCCGGTAATATCCAGCGTGGCTGTCTTACCGATGCGAGACTGCTTCTGGAGCACCATCGCCCCATCCGCGCAACCGAGCAGACCATTGGTGCCGGAGATCTTGTTGAAGGAATCGTCCGAGTCCTCCTTGCGGGTGTGGTGTACCACCAGAATCGTGATATTGAAGCGGTCGGCGATGGTTTTGAGAGAAGTCATGACCTCGTAATCCCCGCCGTAGCTGTAGCCCTCGGTTTTCATCTGCCGAATACGCTGCAGGGTGTCGACGATCACGAAGCCGACGTTCGGGTGCGCGGCGAGGAAGTTTCCGATCTGCTGCTCGAAGCCTTTGCCCAAAAGCTCGGCCTCGGTTGCGATCCAAATCTTGTCCGCCTCGCCTCCCGTCACCTCGCCCAGCCGTTGCTGGATACGCTGTTCGGTGTCTTCCAGACTGACGTACAAAACCTCGCAGGGTGTGGTTTGAAACTCCCAGACTTTTTCACCTTTGCTCACGCGATCCGCCAGCCAAAGCACCAACCAGCTCTTGCCGATCTTGGAAGCGCCGGCCAAAATGTACACGCCCTTGCCGAGCATTTTTTCGATGAGCCAGCCGGTGGGCTGAAAGTCCATTTCCATCAAATCGTTGGCGTTC
>CACYXC010000068.1 GCA_902778285.1 Oscillospiraceae bacterium
AAAAGTACCTTGATCTCTATTTTCGCCGCAAATAAATTCCATTTCGCGCACCACCTCTAATTGGATGGCTATATTATACCAGTTTTAATCCATACGGGGTAGATTTAGCCTCACTTTTGACACAATCTCCCCCTTGACCCCTCGAGCAAAACGGGCAAGTCGCTGGCCTCTACCGTCGCCCTAAGATTCTACATGGTCATTACCCCGGCCTGCTTTGTACAGCTCGTGCGTTTTCTCCCGCACGTTCGACCGCTGGCTCGCCGGTCATTTGACCAGGCAGCGGCGCGAGCGTAAGCGAAGCCTGTTCCGCGGACGGCGTAGCGCAGAAACGCATTGGTTCTTGATAGCGCTCTTTTCTTTCTTACACCGGGCGCGGCGCGTTCTTTCTTTTCTCAAGAAGAAAAGAAAGAACGGGGGGCGCATCTCGCAGCTATGTCCTTACGAGCAAGTGAGAAGTATTCTATAGTTTTGTCTTCCTATTATCTTTTCTCAGGAAAACACTTCTTCCAGCGCCGCAGTGACCTTTTCGTTGTATTCGTGCAGGTCGTCAGGGCGCTTTTCCCGCTTCTTCGCGGCGCACAGCGCGCTCACCATGTCCTCTACGCCGACGAGATCGGGGTTATAGGCCTCGAGCCGCCTGTGCATGAAAAGCTCCAGCCCCAGCGCTTTCGCCTCCCACAGCACGATCCCCTGCCCCTCATAGCGGCTCTCGAGCGCAAAGCCGTCCATGCGCCCGAGCAGCGAGAAGGGATTGTGCAGATTGCCGGTCATGGTGACGCAGCCGGCAAGGCCGAGCCGCGCGATCTGCGCCTCGAGGTTCTGCCGCTCCGGTCCGTCGCCGATGAGCGTCAGATGCATGTCCGGCCGCGCGGCACGGACCTTGGCAAAGTCGTCGAGCAGCAGGTCGAAGCCCTTCTGGTGCACGAGCCTGCCCATGGAGCAGAGATTGTATTTCGACCCGTCGACCGTGAGCTCCGGCTCCTCCTCCGCTTTGCGGAAGATCTCCGCCGTGTCGATGTAGTTCGGGACCACCGTGACGGCGGCGTCATGAAGTCCCGTCATGCCGCGAAAACCGTCCACAATCCCCGACGATACGGCGGCAAAGGCGTCGAAGTGCCTGAACTTGCCCTTGAAGAAATGCCAGAGCAGCCGGTATTTCGGCTCCTCGGCGTATTTGATGCGCATGTCGTTGTGGATCCACATGACGCGCTTTTTCGCGCGGACCGACAGCGCGCCGGCCGCGCACTCGGCGCTGTAGCTGTTGAAGTCCACCGCCACGTCGTATTCTCTGTCAGACCTGACCGTCGGGAAAAAACGCCGTGCAAGATCGAAGTGTACGAAGCGGCTCGGGTAGGGCCAGGGCCGGCACACGATCAGGCGCAGGTTTTCCCGCGGCGCGAGCTCGTAAAAAGGACGGTCGTCAAAGACGTAGACGTCTACGGAATAGCGGCTGCAGTCCAGGTTTTCCAGAATGTTCACCAGGGCCTTCTGGATGCCGCCCACCTGAAAGTCCCGTTGAAAAATGGCGATATGCTTCATGACTTCACCGAAACACCTTCCCGTCCGCGTCGTAGGTCTCGAGACGTGTAAAACGCGCAAAGTCCGGCGCGATTTCCGGGGCGAGCTGGCGCAGCGCCTCCGCCAGCAGCTCGGGGTTGACGGTCGGCTCCTGTGCGGAGATCACGGCCTTCACCATGACCGCCTTCTCCCCCGGGGCAAAGGCGATCTCCCGGATACCGGGGCGGATGTCCGTCTCCCCCACGCCGCGCTTGGTCTTCTTGGTGATGACCACCGAGTCCGCGGCGTAGAACGCGGTCAGCGCCGCGGCCATCTCCGCCGGGTTTCTCTCGTCATACTCCATCACGCCCTCGATCGAGAGCCACTTCAGTTGGGCGGTCTTTCGCTCCGGCTCGTAGGCCTCCAGCACCTCGATCCCCTCGGGCAGCGCCGCCGTCAGCTTCCGCGGCAGCTCACTCAGGTCTGGGTCTTCCTTCAGCCTGAAATCCATGATCTCGCAGAGGCTGGCCGCGCCGACGGACAGCGGCAGGGCGATGGAGATCTGCGGATGGGGATTGAAGCCCTCGGAGTATTTGAGGGCATAGCCCGCGCGGGAGAAAGCGCGCTGCATGGTGTGCATCAGGTCCAGGTGGGAGATGTAGACCGCCCGACCTGTCTTGGAAAAACGCAGTCTCAGCTTATCCATCGCAGCGGATTCCTCCTTCCAGCAGCCGCGCCGCGCCGCAGGCGGCGCACTGATGCCGACAGTCCGGCGAAAGCCTGCTCTCATAGGCCATCTCCCGCTCGTGCAGCAGATGGCTCTTGCGCACGCCCACGTCGATGTGATCCCAGGGAAGGACCGCGTCAACGGGGATCTCCCGGTGCGCGTAGAAGGCGGGGTCGATCCCGCAGGTCTCGAAGGCCTGCATCCAGCGCTCGAGCCGGAAGTAATCGGTCCAGGCGTCCAGCCGTCCGCCCTGTCTCCAGACCTCCTCGATCACGTCGGCCACGCGGCGGTCGCCCTTGGAGAGCACCGCCTCGATGAGGCTTGTGGCGGCGTCATGCCAGTTGTAGGTCACATTGCGCGCGGTGATGGCGCCGCGCAGGAGATTGACGCGGCGAAGGTACTCGGGAAGCTCGATCATCGCCTCCCACTGGAAGGGACTGTGCGGCTTGGGGATAAAGAGCGAGGTGGAGATCGTGATCTTCACGCCGCGGTTTTTGTTCTTCGCGTTTTCCCGCCAGCAGTGCAGGACCTTGTTGGCCATCTCGGCGATGCCGAGGATATCCTCGTCCGTCTCGGTGGGCAGACCCAGCATGTAATAGAGCTTCACGCTGTTCCAGCCGCCGGAAAAGGCGATGCGGCAGGTGTTGAGCAGATCCTCCTCGGTCACGTTCTTGTTGATCGCGTCGCGCAGGCGCTGGCTGCCGCCCTCGACGGCGAAGGTCAGGCCGCTCTTGCGCACCTTCTGCAGGCGCTCCATGATGTCCATGGAGAAGTTGTCCGCGCGCAGGGAGGGCAGGGACAGGCCGATGCTCCGAGGCTCACAGTAATCGAGCAGCCCGTCGCAGAGCGCGGATAGAGGGCGGTAGTCGCTGGTACTGAGCGAGAGGAGCGTCACGTCCTCATGGCCGGTATTGCGCAGCGTCTCGATCCCCTGCCGGATCAGGGTCTCCGGCTTTTTCGCGCGGATCGGGCGGTAGACGTAGCCCGCCTGACAGAAACGGCAGCCGCGCACGCAGCCGCGGAAGAGCTCCAGATTCACCCGGTCGTGCACGACCTCCGTGGAGGGGACGATGGGATCGGTCGGGAAGGGCACGCTGTCCAGATCGGAAATGATGCGCTTGGTCACGCGCGCGGGGGCACCCTCGGTGGGCGTGACGGCGGCTATGCTGCCGTCATCGTGATAGCTCACCTCATAGAGGGAGGGCACGTATACGCCGCCGATCTGCGCGGCCCGGATCAGGAAATCCCGCTTGCTCCATTTTTCCAGCTTCGCCTGCCGCAGCAGGGTCAGCAGCTCATTGTTCATCTCTTCCCCTTCGCCGATGACGAAGAGGTCGATAAACGGAGCCATCGGCTCCGCGTTGACGGCGGAGGTGCCGCCGGCCCAGACGATGGGCAGCAGCTCCTTCCGGTCCTCCGAGCGCAGAGGCAGGCCCGCCATGTCGATCATGTCGAGCACGGTGGTGTAGGCCATCTCATAGCCCACAGAGAAGGCCAGCGAGTCAAAGGATGAGAGCGGATCGCCGCTCTCGAGCGCGTAGAGCGGGATGCCCGCCTTTTTCATCTCCTCATACATGTCGCCCCAGGGCGCGAAGGCCCGCTCACACCACACGAAGTCCAGGCTGTTCATGGTGTGATAGAGGATGCTCATGCCCAGATTGGACATGCCGATCTCATAGGTGTCGGGAAAGCAGAAGGCCAGGCGGATATCCACCTTGTCCCTGTCCTTGAGGATCTGATTGTATTCCCCGCCGGTATAGCGGGCGGGCTTCTGAACGCGGGGCAGAATACGCTCCAAACGCTTGTCCATGGGACTCTCCTGTCTGTGCAGCAGGTATTCGATCGGTTGATCTGGCTGATATTCTATATCATTTCCCCACGCTTGACAAGACCCCGCCCGTTCTCCTGATACAGCAGCAGCCAGATCGCGGCGGCGAGCACCGCCACACCGCGCTGCCGCAGCATGAGCCAGACGCCTGCGCCGAGCAGCGCCGCGCCGACGAAAAGGCTGAGCGCCTCCGTGACGCGCTCGCCCCGTCTGTCCCCGAGCACGGCGCAGGAGAGGGCCAGAACGATGCGGCCGCCGTCGAGCGGAAGAGCAGGCAGAAGATTGAACAGGCTCAGCAGCAGGCTGACGCCCGCGGAGAGGCTGAGCCATTCGAGCCCCGTGCGCTGCCCGATCGCCGAGGCCGCCCAGGCCCAGGCGAAGCCCGCAAAAGGTCCGGCGGCCGCGGCGAGAGCATGTCCCACGGCGCTGCAGCTTCCGTAATATTCGATACAGAAGCCGCGCAGCTCCATACGGATGCTCCGTATATGCAGGCCGAGCAGCCAAAGCGCGAGCAGATGCCCCAGCTCATGGCAGAAAGCCGGGAGCAGGACGGCGGCGATCACCTCGACACTGCCGAGCAGCAGGAGCAGAGCCGCAGGCAGAGCAGCACCGAGGCCGATCCGAAATCGCTCCCTCATGCCCCGGGCTCTCGCATGCCGTTTCCGAGCGCGGTGATCAACTCCCCGCGCCAGTCTCCGCTCTCCGCGGCCCGTCCCATCGCCTGCACCAGTTCAAAGCTTCCCCGCTCCGCCGCCAGAACGCGCATGGCCTCCCGCCGAAGCGCCGCCGTACCCGCCGGCCACAGCATCCGTGCAAGCAGCGCCGCCAGCAGGATCAGTACGGCGAGCCATGTTTGTCCGCATGATCTCATCCGCTTCGCCTCCTTGTATTATGAAGTAGTAGTTTTTATAGCCCCTCTCCAAGGGCTGTGCTACACTGCAAGGGATGCTGTGGATTGGTACATGCCTCCTACCGCG
>CACYXC010000069.1 GCA_902778285.1 Oscillospiraceae bacterium
TTCACACCTACAACTTTAACGCAAACAGAAGCACCAGCCAAGTCCTTTTTGGACCTAACTGGTGCTTTTGTTATCCTGCGCTATTTTGCAACGCGCCCTGATTGTTTCTTATGCCTTTTTCTTCGGCGCGGCGACCATGAGCTGGATCAGCGCGAAGATCCCGGCGCCGATCGCGGAATAGCTGCTGCCGCGGCCCAGATAGAGGCACACGGCCTCGGCCGCCGCCGCGCACAGCAGGCACAGCAGCACCGGCGCGAGCAGCAGGAAGCGGCTCTTCGTCCTTTCAAACGCGGCGGGCAGACCGATCAGACCGAGCACGCCGCCCGCGATCAGCAGCAGATAGGCAAGGCCGCGGCCTTGCCCTGTCCGCAGCGCCTCGTCCTCCAGCTCTCCCGCGGTCACAACGGCGGCCTGCGACAGGTCCATCCCGGCCTCGCTGCGCTCCTCCACTTCCTCGCGCTTGAGCAGCATCAGGCGAAGCGAGCGCTCGCTCTGCTCCAGCTCCTTTCGCGCCTCCACGGCGGCCGCGGCGTCCTTGAGCTGTTCGGCCTCCACGTCCAGACGCTCTTTCTCATACTGGAGCTGCGCCGCCTTCTCCTGCTGCTGGCCCATCTGCCACCAGATCATCGCCCGCGCGTCGTAGAGCTGTTTCTCGCCCTCGGCGATCTGCCGCCCGGCCTCATCCAGCGCGGCGCGGCCCTGCTCGATGGCGGCGCGGCCCTGCGCCAGCATGCTCTCCGCCTGCGCGATCTGCGCCTGTGCGGCACCGATCACGCCGCCGATCTGGTCGGAGATCCCCTGAAGCTGCGCCAGCAGCCCGTCCGCCGCGCCGAGGGCGGCCCAGATCTGTCCGCGCGAGGCGTTGTAGACGGCTCGGGCGGTCTCGAACTGTTCCTCGCTGAGGCCCTCCGCGCCGCCCGAGGCGACCGCGTCCCGCTCGGCCTGCGCCTGCGCGCGGATCTCCGCGAGCGTCATGCCGGTGGCGCCCTGTGCCGCGCTGTCGATCGCGGGGATCAGACCGTCCATCTGCAGGATCAGGTTTTTCACCTGCGGCCAGGCCTGGTCGTAGACCGCCTTGATCTGCTGGACCTGCCCCATGTCGATCGCGGGCATCTGCACGCCGCTCCCGCCGAGCTCGCCCATCTGGGCGAGTTGCGAGAGGCTGTCGAGCGAGCCCGCGTCCATGGCGGCGATCGCGTCGAGCGTGGGGATCATATCCTTGACGCTCTGGGGCAGCGCCGCCGCCTGATCGGCAGCGGCCAGCAGCCCGTCATAGGCGGCCAGCGTCACCTGCAGCCGGGCGTCGGCATCGTCGCTGTCCATCAGCTCCGCAATGCCCCGGGCGCTCGCGGCGAGGCCCTGGGCGTTGCCCAGGATCCCCGCGGCGCTGTAGTACAGGGAAGCAAAGTTCTCCAGCTGCTGCTTGCCGTACTGGAACTGTGCGTATTGCGCATCAAAGGCGGCAGCCTGCTTGTTGAATTCGGCCAGCCCCGCCTCATACTGCCGTTTGCCCTCGGCAAAGGCGGCGTCGGCCTGGTCCATCGCGTAGGCACCGCTGCGGATGCCGCTCTGCGTGGCGGTATAGATCGCCATCTCGCTGCGATGGCTGGAGACCAGTCGGTCGTGCTCGCTCTGATGGCGCTGCCAGGTGTCGTTCGCCTCCTGATAGGGAACGCCTCCCTCCAGCGCGGAAAGGGCGAGAGCATACTGCGACGCCCGGTCGCGCAGGCGCCCGGCGTCGTCCAGCGCGCGCCGCCGGTCCCTGTCTGCGCTCCGCAGCCCGAACAGGCCCGCCAGCAGCATGACCAGACAGAGGATCGCCAGCACGATCGCAAATACTCTTGTCAGTGCGGGATGCTTCAAAGCAGCATGCCTCCCTTGTGTTCTGCCTGCATTATACCTCTATTCAGACGCGAAATTCATGGATAAAATGAAAACTATGAAAAAAGCAGGCCGGAAAACCGGCCTGCTCAAGGTGTCGACACTTTGTCGACACCTTGAGCATCAAAAATGAGATCTTTCGAAAAAGTTCTCATTTTTGAGGATATGAAACGCGAGAGGGAATAACCAATCCCCTCTCGCGCTCTCCCCATGCGTGTCCAGCTTCAATACATGGCGTTTGTCTGCAGTCTGACTGCAGACAAACGCTGTTCCCGTCATCCTGAGCGAAGCGAAGGATCTCATAAAGCCCGCTCTCCGCGTGACGGATGAGATCCTTCGTCACTCCGCTCCTCAGGATGACAGTCCCGTTTGAGCCTGTACTGCTTTTTCGATCAGGTATCCAGATAGCAGACTTCAAAGGTCCCGCTGGCGCAGATGCGCGCGGAGTCGTTCTCGCGGACGTCCACCCGCACGACGGCGCAGCGGCGGCCCGCCTTGATGCACACGCCCTCCGCCAGCACCAGCGGACCGGAGACCGGCCGCAGGAAGTGGATATCGCAGTTCTGCGTCGTGATGGGACGCGCGGACCCGCCGGCGAAGATCGCCGCCGCCCCCGCGGCCACGTCCATCATCGCGGCGAGCAGCCCGCCGTGCGCGAAGCCGCCGGGATTGCGGTGCATGGCCCCCATCTCGCAGGAGACGAGGCAGCGGCCCGCGGAGGCCTCTACAAAGCGGATGCCGCAGGCCTCGGTAAAGCCGACGGCGCGCTCACGCAAAAGGTCCAGGATTTCTTTGTCTTCCATAAAACGCACTCACAGAAAAGGAAACCGCCGTTGGCCGGCGGTTTCCCGTGTTACCTTTGTCAGTTTACTTGATGCAGAAGAACGCGGCCTTGCCGGGGTACTGCGCGACGGTGTCCAGCTCTTCCTCGATGCGGAGCAGCTGGTTGTACTTGGCGACGCGGTCGGTACGGGAAGGCGCACCGGTCTTGATCTGACCGGCGTTGACGGCGACGGCGATATCGGCCAGGGTGGTGTCCTCGGTCTCGCCGGAGCGGTGAGAGACGATGGCGGTGTAGCCGGCGCGGTTGGCGGTCTGGATGGCGTCGAGCGTCTCGGTCAGCGTGCCGATCTGGTTGACCTTGATCAGCACGGCGTTGGCGGCGCCAAGCTCGATGCCCTGCTTGACGCGGGCGGCGTTGGTGACGAACAGGTCGTCGCCGACGAGCTGCACGCGGTTGCCCAGACGCTTGGTCAGGCGCTGCCAGCCTTCCCAGTCGTCCTCGCCCAGGCCGTCCTCGATGGAGATGATGGGGTACTTGTTGACCAGGTCTTCCCACATGTCGATCATCTCGTCGCTGCTGAGCACGGTGCCGCGCTTGGGCAGGTGGTACTTGCCGTCCTCGCGGTTGTACCAGTCGGACACAGCGGCGTCCATGGCGATCATGAAGTCCTCGCCGGGCTTGTAGCCGGCCTTCTCGATGGCGACGACCAGAGCCTTCAGCGCGTCCTCATCGCTGGCAAGGTCGGGAGCGTAGCCGCCCTCGTCGCCCACGCCGGAGGGAGGAACGACCTTCTTCAGGGTGTGGAAGACCTCGGCGCACATGCGCAGCGCCTCACGGAAGTTGGGGGCGCCGACGGGCATGACCATGAACTCCTGAATGTCCACGCTGTTGGAGGCGTGAGCGCCGCCGTTGAGCACGTTCATCATCGGCACGGGCAGGGTCTTGGCGTTGACGCCGCCGATGTAGTTGTACAGGCTGCTGCCGGTGGCCAGAGCGCCGGCCTTGGCACAGGCCAGAGAGGCGCCCAGAATGGCGTTGGCGCCCAGGCGGGTCTTGTTCGGGGTGCCGTCGAGCTCGATGAGCAGGTTGTCGATATAGGTCTGATCCAGAACGTTCAGGCCGAGCAGGGCCTCGGCGATCTCGCCGTTGACGTTCTCAACAGCCTTCAGAACGCCCTTGCCGCCGTAACGGCCCTTGTCGCCGTCGCGCAGCTCACAGGCCTCGTGGATACCGGTGGAAGCGCCGGAGGGAACGGCCGCGCGGCCGATAGTACCGTCGTCCAGGGTAACTTCGACCTCAACGGTGGGGTTGCCGCGGGAGTCCAGGATCTCTCTGGCCATCACGTCTACGATCTCAAAATACTGCTTCATATGATTCTTTTCCTCCTAACAAAATTTAGGTCTAAAGTATTATACCCCAAGACTTTCCAAAAAGAAAGCCCAAGTTGTGCCGATTTGAGAAAATTGATAATATTTGTGCAAAGTGTTGTGCCGCGGTGTCGGACAGGCACAGGATGCGGCGGTCCCCGCCGTCATTTTTCGACGATTTCGCGCGCACGCTCACGGAAACTGCGCACGGCATCGTCGTTTTCCTCCCAGCCGTAGTCCAGCAGCCAGTAGCGGAAGGGCTCCTCGATCTCCTCTCCCTCCTCGGGGATGCCCTCGGGCCGGATGCGTTTGATCTTCATGCGCGTCTCGTAGGCGCGCAGCTCCTTGACCGTGAAGGGCAGGCCCAGCTCTTCGGCGATGGGCAGCAGCACGTCCTCCACCACGGCCTCCCGGATCTCCAGACTGCCGGGATAGCAGGCCTCCGCCTCGGCCACGCGCTCGCGCAGGGCCTCGTCGCGCTCGTACAGGGCGAAAAATCGCTCGGCGTTCTCTATCATGTCTCGTTTCCTTTCCGTTTGAATACAGGCGGGCGTGAAGCCTCTCCCCGCGGGGTGTTTTTGACCGAAAAGCATTATACAGGGCCGCGCCGTCTTTGTCAAAGGGGAGGGCGGCGCCGGTCGGAAGACGGCGATCCGCGGAGGTCTTCCGCGTCCCGCCCCCCACGGCCAGAAAGCACTTGCACCCGGCAAAAACATGGTATATAATGAGCGGGCCGATAAACAGCATTTCCGGGTGTAGCGCAGCTGGCAGCGCGCTTGGTTTGGGACCAAGATGTCGGGGGTTCAAATCCCTCCACTCGGACCATTTTAGAATTGGAGTTGATACGTTCGTATCAACTCCAATTCAGACTGTAGACAAACCCATGCTGCCGAAGTTTGACACGCATGGGGAGAGCGCGAGAGGGGATTGGTTATTCCCTCTCGCGATTGATATACTCAAAGATACGTTCGTATCAACTCCAATTTTCTGCATTATTGACCTGTTATTACCAAGAAAAATGATGCTCTATGATCCACATTTCCATGTTTCAAAGAAAATCGTATGCGAGATAAGAAAAACGTGTACGAGATGGGGTTTTCGTTTGAAAGATAAAAAAGAAATCGTGTGCGAAATGGGTCGTCCCCCTCTCTCTGGCAAGCTGAGGCTTGACTTTTCTGCTTTTCTGAGCATAGCTATTCTCCAAGCCGAGAGGCTTGAAAGGAGAATATAAAATGGAACAGGAAAAAGAAAAGCAGAATCGTCAGCAGAAGTATTTGATTGTAATGGCCTTGATGAAAGAAATGCGGTCAGAGGGTATCATTGACAAAGATGACTTGTTAATAGTTGAGGAAGTGTTTGCAGAACAGTTCAAGCCAATATGGCGGTACAAGGATTTTGAATTGTATTGAGAATTGGATTCTGGTATAAAACGCTCTGTAAGGACCTGAGCGAAAAGGACGGGCAAGAATCATAAACCAGCGGATTGAGAGAGACACCCCGCATCCCGCCGACCGCAGAGCAAATGACGGGACAAAAGAGGCAGACGAATCGCTGTTCACCGAAACAGACACACATGTCTGATCCGGATATTACGGCATTTCTCGCTTTTTGTCGTGTTCCAATGACAGAGCCTTTGCCATGCTCTCCGGGTCAATCTGAGCAGGGTTATTTTTCCCGATTGCGCTAAAGCAGTTTTCCAAATGCCGTGAAAATAAATCGTGACCCGTCTTATATATGAGAGTTAACAAATTATTCACAGAAGAATTAGCACTCTCTCTTGACGAGTGCTAACAAAAGTGCTATAACATACTTGCAAGAAGGAAAGAGATCCGGAACTCAGGTTCCGGGTTTCCTAATCTCCCCTTGCGGCATATACCACAGCAACAGCCCTGAACAGCATCCAGGACCGAAAATAAAAGGAGGTTTGACTTATGTTGTACATGCCTGGTATTTT
>CACYXC010000070.1 GCA_902778285.1 Oscillospiraceae bacterium
TCTCTTTCACCTCTCCGACACAAAGGCAGCCGAGGATCTCTCTTGCTATAGCCCTCCGAGCCGGTCACTCGGGGGGCTATCATACTGTTAAGATCAACTTCATGCCATGAATCAAAGAAACGAGGACCTGACAACAGGCCCGATCATACAAAAGCTGCTGCGCTTCGCCCTCCCGCTGCTGTTGGGGACGCTGGTGCAGCAGTTATACAGCACCGTCGATCTGATCTTTGTAGGCAACGTGATCGACAAGACCGCCTCGGCGGCCATCGGTGCCAGCACGCTGCTGATCACCTGCCTGATCGGCTTCTTCGGCGGTCTGGCCGTGGGAGCGGGGGTCGTGATTGCACAGAGCTGGGGCGAGCGCGACACGGACAAGCTGCGCCGTGCGATCGGCAACACCGCGGCGCTTGCTCTGGCGGGAGGGATCGTTCTCGCCCTGCTCGGCTGGCTGCTTGCGCCGGGCTATCTGCGCCTGATCCGCACACCGGAGGAGATCCGTGCAAACGCGGAGGCCTACCTACGGATCTATTTTCTCTCACTGCCCTCGATCGTCGCGTATAATTTCGGCGCGGGAATGCTGCGGGCGCTGGGGGATTCGAAAAACCCGCTTCTTGCCCAACTGGTGGGAGGCCTTGTCAATGTGGCGGCCGACTGGCTGCTGCTTCGCGTGCTGGCAAACGGCGTTGTGGGCGTGGCCTGGGCCTCACTCTTTTCCCAGACCGTAGCGGCGGCGCTGGTTGCGCGGAAGCTGTGCCGACTGGATAACGCCTTTGCGCTGCGCCTCCGGGGGATCCATTTTGATCCGGTACTGCTGAAAAAGACCGTCGCCATCGGTCTGCCGGCCGGAGCGCAGGCACTGGTGATCACGCTGTCCAACGTGGTGGTACAGGCGCATATCAACGCCTTCGGCGCCGATGCGATTGCGGCCTTTACCGCGTATTTCAAGGTGGAACTGATCATCTATCTGCCGATCATGGCGCTGGGCCAGGCGATCATGACCTTCAGCGGGCAGAACTGCGGCGCAGGGCAGTTCGCGCGCATCCGAAGGGGTACGCGCGACTGCCTTCTGATCTCGCTGGGACTGACGGCGATCCTCTCCGCCGTATCGCTGCTCTTCGGCGGGGCGCTGTTTCGCCTGTTTATCAAGGAACCCTCTGTCATTGCCCTGGGACGGCGAATCATCGCGGTAACGTTCCCGTATTACGTGCTGTACCCGGTTCATCAGATCCTTGGAGACAGTCTGCGCGGTCAGGGCAAAACAAAAGTGCCCATGCTGATCGTGCTGCTCAACCTCTGCCTGATCCGCTCGGCGCTTCTGTTCTGGATCGTCCCGCACACCCGCAGCATCCAAAGCGTGGCGGCCGCCTACCCGGTCACCTGGGGACTCACAGCTCTCGGCATGTGCGTATACTATTGCTCCGAAAACGGACTAATCAGTAAAAGAAAACGGCAAAACTGAGCTTTCGAATAGAAATCACATACATCACAGGAGGAGAAACATGAGAAGGGGAATCGACACCACCGACTATCTGGTTTACGGGCACGAGGCCTGGATCGTGACGGATAAATCCATCTACGAACCGGGAGAGGAAGTCCACGCCATCCTGCGCTGGGGTCACTATATGCGGCCGGACGGCTTCTTCCGTCTGGACGAATTCCGGGCTTTCGTCTGTGACGAGGCCGGGAACCGGATCGCACTCGCGCCGGTAAAAGGGCCGGGAGATGAGTGGGGCGACTATTATGAGCTGAACTTCACGCCGCTCTCCCGCGGCATTCACACGATCATGGCAATCTACGACAACAACTATGTCCGGAATGAAAAGGACGAATATCTGGAGGGCGACAGACGGACCTATCCGGATATCCTGGACGCCAAGAATTACCCGCAGATCTATGAGACCTGCATTGCGGTCGGCGAGACGGAGGGCCAGGCCAATTTCATCCACGAATCCCGCGTGAGCTTCGTGCCGGAGCCCTGGGAGCCGGACGCGGAGGTGGTGCATCTTACCCTGATCCACGACCGCTTCCCGGTAAAGCAGGCGACGGTGACGGTGATCCATTATGACGGGAAAGAGTATTTCGAGCGTATCCTGCATACGGATGAGGACGGCCGGATCTTCTTCAATGTGGAGAAAAAGGGCGTGTATCTTGCCGTAACGCGCAAGCCGCTTGCCGAGGGGATCGAAGGGATCTACGACAGCAAGGAGATCGCCTCGACCTTCACCTATGTGAAAAGGTGACGCCTCGGCCCGGAAAACCTGAACATGCAGTATAGATAGAAAAAGCGAGGAAATGAAAATGCCTGAATTCAAAGTCATCGAAGTCAAACAGAGCGTGATGGAAAACAACGACCGGAGGGCGGAGGAACTCAGAAAAGAGCTGAAAGCGGACAAAACCTTTCTGCTCAATCTTATGTCCTCTCCCGGCTCGGGCAAGACCACAACGCTGCGCCGCACCATCGAGGCGCTGAAGGACGAGCTGCGCATCGGCGTCATGGAGGCCGATATCGACTCGGACGTGGACGCGGCCACCATTGAAAAGACCGGGGTCAAGGTGATCCAGCTCCACACCGGCGGCATGTGTCATCTGGATGCGCACATGACACGGCAGGGACTGGAAAATCTCGGCACAGAGGACGTGGACCTGGCCATTCTGGAAAACATCGGCAACCTGGTCTGCCCGGCGGAGTTTGATACCGGCGCGGTCAAGAACGCCATGATCCTCTCCGTTCCGGAAGGCCATGACAAGCCGCTGAAATACCCGCTGATGTTCACGATCTGCGACGTGCTGCTCATCAACAAGATCGACGTGATGAACGTGTTTGACTTTGATCTTGAGAAGTGCAAAGAGTATGTATGGCGCCTGAATCCCAACATGAAGGTCATTCCCATCTGCGCTAAGACCGGCGAAGGCGTGCAGGAGTGGGCCGACTGGCTGCGGGAGCAGACGCTGAACTGGATCCGGTAAGATGATCGACACGTCCTATTACGAAATCCTCCAGACAGGTCTGCCGGGGGACTTGACGGTTCAAAAGCTGGTGCACGGGATCTCCTGGACAGCGGCGGTGCTCAGCGACGGACGGACCGGCGTCGCCATGCACACCCCGGGCGAGACCGTGGCGCGGATGTTTGAAAGTCTGCTCGGCTTGCCGCTCAGTCAGGCCGGACAGGCCATGCTCTCTTGGAATATGGAGGAGGCCAGCGAGGCCTTCGCCGCGGTCAACGCCTTCTATAACCACGACGGCTGCGGCTTTGTAAAGCCGGACGCCAAAACGCTGGACGGCGTCGAGATCCGCGGCCGCACGGTGGGGATGGTGGGCATGATGATCGGCCACAGCAACATGACGCAGGAGGATTTTATCTCCGCCAAAAAGCTGTTCATCATGGACCGGGAAGAAAAAGCCGGAGCCCTGCCGGACAGCGCAAGCGAGTTCTATCTGCCGCTGTGCGATCTGGTGATCATCACCGGCAGTGCCGCCATCAACAAGACCATGCCGCGCCTGCTGGAGCTGAGTCGGAATGCTGAGGTCATCCTTACCGGGCCGACAGTCACCTGCTGCCCAGAACTGCTGAAGTTGGGTATCAGCAGACTAAGCGGCCGTGTCATCACGGAAAGCGACGCCATGCTGAAAGCCATCGTGGAAAAGCGCACCTCGGTCAATCGCTTCTCCGCGGCGTATCAGGTTCCTTGAGCTAACGTCAGCAGCTTCTTTGCGGATAAGGAAACTCCACAAGGGTATGTCGAAAAAGGAAACGAGGATGGGACCATCGTCCCACCCTCGCTTTTCTTGGTTTTAGATTTCCTTCATCGTCCCGTTGGTCAGCACATCGATCATGATCTTGGCAGCCAAACGAAAAGCGTAGATAAAAGTCTCACAATCGGTGAGCACATTGACCTCCCGCTGGGCGGACATGTACTCCTCGAACACTTCCTTCTGCTTTTCGGTGAGGGTGTCTGTCAGGGCGTCTCCCGCTTTTACGACCTCATCCAGCGCCTTTGCATACTGGCTGTTGCGCTTAAAGCTGCGCTCACTGGGGCGAACATCGCCGAGGTAAAGATCTTCCAGAATCAGCATCTTGGCACCTCCTCAGCAGTAGACGAGATCGTGAAGGACAACCTCTTCCGCCCGGTTCCGGATGCTGTTCATATGCCGCACCCACTCCATCTGATCGGCGGCTTTGAGAGCTTCGGTCACGCCCTCTTGCTTTGTCATCTGCTGGGTTAGCAGTTCCATGCGCTCCTCGCAGGTCTTATCAATCTCTTCCAAGTGCTGAAACAGTTCCCCGGACAGCAGCAGATTGGTATACAGCACCGGCCGGTACTCTTTCAGATAGTGTTTCCGCATCCGGCCATACTTGCCGATAGACTGTACTTCGGTATCTTCAAGCACAAGATTGGGGAGGTAATAGCCCCCGGATTTATGATATTGGATTGTCATTTTTCTTCTCCTTTTTCATTGAAATATTGTTCCAGTCAGTCTGTTCCAGTCAAAAGTATTTTTGAGTTCCAGTCAGACTGTAAATTTGACTGGAATGAAGAAGAAACACAATGTTCTGACTATTAAAAATAGTTTTTAAAATGATTTGATATTTGCGAATTCATGAACTTTTTTACTATAAAAAGTTACGAGGCGCTCAATGGCATTCAAGAGGTCAGCGGTTCGATCCCGCTTATCTCCACCAAATGAATGAGGCAGCCGAAAGGCTGCCTCAGACTGTAGACAAAGTACCCATAGGGAGTGCGAAAGCACTTTCTATGGGTACTTTGTTATGGTAGAATAGGGATAAGGAGGCGAGGCGCATGATG
>CACYXC010000071.1 GCA_902778285.1 Oscillospiraceae bacterium
TTGAACCCGTGTTTGCATATTTTAATTCTATGAAAGGCTTTGCAATCTTAATTCCCACCTGGCTGCACCGCCGACTGGAACTTATCTTTGCAATTCAACGGGTGATCTTGGTGATTGGAGAACGGCTTGCCGAAGTCAGGAAAGACCACGGCGATACACAACAGACGCTAGCAGTTAAATTGAATGTGACAAAGTACACGGTGTCCAGTTGGGAACAGGAGAAGAGTGAGCCTAATCACGAAATGCTCTCACGAATCTGTCATTTGTATGGCATATCTTCTGATTATCTGCTGGGATTATCCAATGTCGATCCTGCCTATATTCGCCACAGGGTGAAACAGCTCAGCAATGAGGACTTGCTACTGCTGAAAGATATAGAAGAATTTCTCCTTTGGAGACAGCGAAAAAGATAAGATACTTGCGAAAGAACGGAGAACGCACATCAAAGATGGGGTCCTTCATTCTTTCGTTTCCCTTCACTAGCCATGAAAACACCCTTTCTGCATTCCCGTGTTTCCAAGGCCTGTCCGGAAAACAAAAGCCCGCAAAAACAAAACCGCTCAGAAAATGCAAAAATCCCACTGATTTCTCAAAAATCCAGTGGGATTATTGGCGCGCTGTATGGGATTCGAACCCCTGCGAAACCTGCCGCTTCGCGCCTTGCTTCGCAACTTGTTCCGCTTCGCTCAAAAACGCTTCGCGTTTAGGTCAGGGGTTCGAATCTGGATTTGCCCTCCCAAAATGCCAAAAAACGAGCCACCCATTCGGGCGACCCGTCTTTTGTATAACTTTTACCTAAGGATGCCTCGCAGTCAGCTTCCGTTTTGCATGGGGCGGGCATGGGAGGGGATTGGGTATCCCCTCCCATGAATTTGAGCGAAGCGGATCTTTCACGCGCAGCGTGCCAAAAGACCCAGCCCGTATGGGCTGGGTCTTTTGGCACGACGCTCTATCCAGCTGAGCTAACAGCGCATATCAAGTTTTCCTTGACAGCTTGGATATATTAGCACAGCTTACAGAGAAATGCAAGGGGTTTTTGCAAAAAAATCGCTTTTCTTTCGGGCGCTCAGCCGATCATGCGGGAGATCGAGTCCACGGCGGCGCCGACCGTTTTCAGCGCCTTCTTCACTCGGCGTTCCTGCTTCGGCATCATCAGCGCCGCGGCCGCGCCGACGGCGGCCATCCCCATGAGCCCCATCGTGACGGTTTTCCTGTCCATGCTGCCCTCCTCCTTCCGGCTTTTTTTCATCGATAGTATGCCCAAAATCGGCATTGCTACCAGCAGGATAATTGTGGTATAATAATATGAAAAAGTATCTGTTCGCAGCAAAGGAGGCGATGCTATGCTCGTGAAGATCCTGGCCGTGGGCGACGTCTGCGGCGAACCGGGGCTGAGCTTTCTGGAGAAGACGCTGAAGCCTTACCGGAAGGAAAACGGGATCGACTTCGTCGTGGTCAACGGGGAGAACGCAAACGTCGTGGGCATCACGCCCCGCCAGGCCGATATGATCTTCCGCGCCGGGGCGGACGTGATCACCCTCGGCAACCACACCTGGACCCGCACGGAGCTGCGCCCCTATCTCGACGAGCGCAGCAAGATCCTGCGCCCGGCCAACTTCGGCCCCCAGTGCCCCGGCCGGGGCATCGCCGTCTATTCCCTGCCCTTCGGGGATGTGTGCGTGCTCAACCTGATGGGCCGCTTCACGCTGGACAACAACACCGACAACCCCTTCGTCATCGCCGACGGCTACATGGCGGAGATCAAGGAGAAGATCATCCTCGTCGATTTCCACGCCGAGGGCACCAGCGAAAAGCGCGCGATGGGCTTCCTGCTCGACGGGAAGGCCAGCGCCGTCTGGGGCACGCATACCCACGTGCAGACCTCGGACGCCTGCGTGCTGCCAAAGGGTACGGGCTACATCACGGATCTGGGCATGACCGGCGCCGTGCAGTCGGTGCTGGGCATCGACCCGGAGCAGAGCATCGGCAAATTCATGGGCGACCCGCCCCGGCGCTATGAGGCCGCCAAGGGCGCGAGCAAGCTGGAGGGCTGCCTGTTCGTGATCGATTCGGAGACCGGGCGCTGCCAGAGCGCAGAGAGTGTGAGGCTGTTATGAGAAAGCTGAAGATCCTGCACGCGGCCGACCTGCATCTGGATTCGCCCTTCGAGGGCCTGTCCGCGGGCAAGGCCGCGATCCGGCGCAAGGAGCAGCGGGAACTGCTCGCGCGGCTGGCCGATCTGGCCGTCACGGAGCGGGTGGACCTGGTGCTGCTGGCGGGCGATCTGCTGGACAGCGGCAATACCTTCTACGAGACCGGGGAGGAGCTGATCCGCGCGCTGCGGGGCATCCCCGCGCAGGTGTTCATCGCCCCCGGCAACCACGACTATTACTCCGCCAAGTCCCCCTACGCGCGCCTGCGCCTGCCGGACAACGTGCATGTGTTCACGGAGGGCGCCATCCGCAGCGTGGTGCTGCCGGAGCTGCACGCGCGCGTGTATGGCGCGGCCTTTACCGAGCCGTCCAGCCGCACGCTGCTGGAGGGCTTTCGCTGCGAGCGGGCGGAAGGGACCTACAACATCCTCTGCCTGCACGGCGAGCTCACGGCGAAGGACTCCCGCTACGACCCCATCACCGTGCAGCAGCTGGAAAACAGCAATCTGGACTACGCAGCGCTCGGGCATATCCACAAGGCCAGCGGCCTGCAGCGCGCAGGCTCGACCTGGTACTCCTGGCCCGGCTGCCCGGAGGGGCGCGGCTTCGACGAGACGGGTGAGAAGACCGTCAGCATCGTGACGCTCGACGGCTCGCTGTGCGAGCTGCGCACGGTCAGCATCGCCAAGCGCCGTTACGAGGTCGTAAAGCTCGACATGGCGGGCGAGGACCCGCTGCTGGCCATTCCCAGCCGCCTGCCCGACGACACGGTGGGCGACGTGTACCGCATCGTGCTCACCGGCGAGACCGATGCGCCGCCGGACCTGCGGCGGCTGTACGAAAATCTCTCCGACATGTTCTTCGAGCTGCAGCTGCGCGACGAGACCCGCCTGCGCCGCAGCGTGTGGGACAGCGCCGGGGAGGACACGCTGCGCGGGCTGTTCCTCAGCCGCCTGCGCGAGCGCTTCGAGAACGCGCACAGCGAGGAGGAGCGCATCCGCGTCGAGCAGGCTGCCCGCTGGGGGCTGGCCGCGCTGGACAACGCCGAGGAGGTGGTACAGCATGATGATCCGTAAGCTTACCGCGTCCTTCGGGAAGCTGGAGAACGAGAGCCTGAGCTTTCACGACGGGCTCAACGTGATCTACGCCCCCAACGAGAGCGGCAAGAGCACCTGGTGCGCCTTTATCCAGGCGATGCTCTACGGCGTGGACTCCGCAGAGCGCGCCCGCGCGGGCCATCTGCCGGACAAGCTGCGCTATGCGCCGTGGTCCGGCGCCCCGATGGAGGGCAGCATGGAGCTGACCGCCGACCGCTGCGACATCACGATCACCCGCACGACCCACGCCAAGAACGCGCCGATGCGGGAATTCACCGCCACCTATACCGGCACGAACACCCCCGTGGACGGCATGACCGGCAAGAACGCGGGCGAGCTGCTCACCGGCGTGACGAAGGACGTATTCCGGCGCACCGCCTTTGTGGGCCAGGGCGCCGTGGCCGTGTCCGGCAGCCCAGACCTCGAAAAGCGCATCAGCGCCATCGTCACCACCGGCGAGGAACAGAGCTCCTACACCGAGACCAGCGAGCGCCTGCGCGCCTGGCAGCGCAAGCGCCGCTTCAACCGGCGCGGCATGCTGCCCGAGCTCGAGGGCGAGATGGACGAGCTGCAGAAGCGGCTGGACGATATGGGCAGCTCCGTGGAGGACGTGCAGAAGCTGGAAAAGCAGCTGGAAGAGACCCGGCAGGCCTGTGCCCGGCTGGAGGAGGCCGTGACCGAGAGCCGCAAGCGCCAGCGCAGAGAGGCCATCAACCGCCTCAACAGCGGCCGCGGGCGCATGCAGGCGGCCAGCGACATGCACGACGAGAGCCTGACCCTCCTGTCCGAGCGGCGGGAGGAGCTGCGGCAGAGCGACTTCGGCGAGCTGGCGCTGCATGAGCTGCAGGAGCAGGTGCAGGCCGACCGTGAGGAGTTGCAGGCCCTCGAGCAGCGCAGGAAAACCGGAAAGGCCCTCTGGCCCGCCATCGTCTGCTTCCTGCTGGCCGTGGTCGCGGCGGCGGTGTACACCTACAAGCATCTGATCCCGCTGATGATTGTGGCGGGCGTCCTCTGCGCGGCGGCTGTCGTGCTGCTGCTGCGCTATTCCAAAGCAAAGCAGGCCTCGGTCGAGGCCGCCGAGCGAAAACGGCAGCTGCTCAGGAAATACAAGGCGGCGTCCAGCGCAGATCTGGACAAGGTGCTGGAGCGACGGCTGGCGCTGGAGGCCGCGCTGCGCGCCGCCGAGGAAGCCGAGCACGCCAGCCGCGAGGCATGGGAGAAGAGCAAGCAGCAGGTATCGAAGCTGGAGGAGAGCGCCATCACGGAGCTGGACTTCACCGGCGGCGATACCGAGGCCGCCCGTCTGAGCCGGGAGCTGACTGCCGCCAGAGGCAAGGCCGAGCACCTCTCGGCCGAGATCGCCCAGCTCAACGGCCGCCTGTCCGCCATGGGCGACCCGCTGGTGCTGGCGAGCTCCCTGAGCTGCCTGCGCGAGGACTATGAGCAGATCCAGAGCGAGTACGACGCCATCGCGCTCGCCGATCAGACCCTGCGGGAGGCGGACGCCGAGCTGCAGAGCCGCTTTTCGCCGGAGTTGGGCCGTCTGGCCGCGCAGTACATGTCCGCCGTCACCGGCGGGCGCTACGAGGACGTGCTCATCAACCGGGACTTCAGCGCCCGCGCCAAAACGAAGGACGACGCGGTCGCCCGCGACAGCGAGTATCTGAGCGCCGGGACGCTGGATCTGATGTATCTGGCGGTGCGGCTCGCCGCCTGCGAGCTGGCCCTGCCCGACGGCGAGCCCTGCCCGCTGATCATCGACGACGCGCTGGTCAATCTCGACGAGACGCGCTTTGCCCAGGCCATGGAGCTTCTCAAGCAGATCGGCCGCGGCCGCCAGGTCCTGCTCTTCACCTGTCGGCAGTAGCGAGGGCAGGTTTCAGAAGGTCTATTACTTCAACGCCTCCGGCGGCCAGCGCTGTGGCCAAAAAAGCGCAAAGGACGGGCGAATACGCACACATTCTGCGTATTCGCCCGTCCTTTGCGCTTGATGAAAGCTTGTGCAGCCGGGTCGTCGAGGACGCCGACCCCTACAGGGGAAATGTCCGGCGGCATCGTACGGGCGGCTATTCGCCGCCCGCCGCGTACCGTAGGGCCGGGCATTGCCCGGCCGTTTCCAAGACCCACGTGCGGCCGATCGATGATCGGCCCTACGAGAGAATGCGCCTCCGCCGGGCCGCCGGGGGCGTCGGCCCCTGCGCGGCAAACCATGTCCTTCAGGAAACTGCCCCGCAGACATTTGATATGCTCCCTCTATGAGAGACAGTGAAAGGAAAAAACACTGTCAAACATAGGGGGAGCATTGTTATGCCACAAAAGCAAAAGATAGGGGCAGA
>CACYXC010000072.1 GCA_902778285.1 Oscillospiraceae bacterium
AGCTCCTCGAACCAGGCCCGGATGGAGTCCAGACGGGAGCGGCGGCTGGGGATATACAGCGGCTGCCCCACCAGCCTGCGCAGCGGCAGGAACTGCCCCTCTTCTGCGGCGAGGGGATGATC
The DNA here is from genome assembly GCA_902778285.1 of Oscillospiraceae bacterium. GTDB lineage: Bacteria > Bacillota > Clostridia > Oscillospirales > Oscillospiraceae > Limivicinus. The sequence continues at coordinate 123 of CACYXC010000072.1, forward strand.
CTTGGACATCATGGCCACCCAGGGCTCGCGCCCGACGGAGAAGCCGTCCAGCTGTTCGGCATTATAGGGAGTAGCCACCAGCGCAAGATCTGCCAATCCCCGCTGCACACGCTCCATGACCTCGTCGCCGCTGCCGTTCCAGAGGTGGATCGCCACGCGTGGGAACTCGGAGCGGAAGCCCGCGATCCAGCGGGAGAGCAGAAACGGAGCGCGGCCTTCCACCAGACTGATGTTCAGATCGCCGGAGAGCCCTTCCATGGACATGAGCTCCTGCTGGGTCTGATCCGAGAGCTCCAGAATTTGCCGCGCGCGGCGATACAGATGCATGCCCGCGTCTGTGATCGTCAGGTGCCGCTTGCCCCGAATGAAAAGCTGTACGCCCAACTCCTCCTCCAGGCCCTTGATCTGGGCGGAGAGCGGCGGCTGACTCATGTTCAATCGCTCACTCGCCCGGGTGATGTTCAGCTCCTCCGCCACAACGACGAAATAGTGCAGCGCGCGCAGATCCATTTCATCCGCCTCTTTCTTTCAGAATACGGAAAGTATACACAAAAAGCCTGACAGCCGCAAGTCTTATACTAACACCTAATAAAAACCTTTGATTCTTTCCGGCCAGAATTGTGCCATGCTTCGTTGGCGGCCTTGACCATATATCTCCATTATGCTCTGCGGCCGCCGCCTCGTCTGGCGCAATTCTGACTCGAAAATCTTTCTAAAGCTTTTTATCAGGTATTAGTATCATGTACCGCTTTTGCCGTAGTTGGAGAGCACTCTGGCGGAGGGATCGTCCACCCTGCAGCCCTCCCATTCCGGGTTCGGCATCCAAAAGCCGGCAATCATCTCCGCCTGCCCGGGATAGTATTTCTCGAAAATATCCCGATACAGCAGACTCTCCTTGGTAAAGGGCGGGCAATACGCGTACTTCCGACACCCGGCCCGAAACGCCTCGTCGGTGTAGACGGTTTCGGCATAGGCTTTCAGATCGTCCACCATGGAATGACCCACCGCGTCGGAGAATGCCGCCTTCTGCCGCCACAGGATCTCGTCGGGGAGTATATGGTCGTCTTCAAAGGCATGGCGCAGCAGATACTTTCCCATGCCGTAGCGGTTGATTTTCAGTTCCGGGTCGATCCGCATGACATAGCGTACAAAGTCCAGATCCCCAAAGGGGACGCGGGCCTCCAGAGAGTTCACGGAAATGCAGCGGTCCGCCCGCAGCACGTCGTACATGTGCAGCTCGTCGATCCGCTTTTTGCTCTCCTGCTGAAAGGCTTCGGCGGAGGGAGCAAAGTCCGTGTATTTATAACCGAAGAGCTCATCCGAGATCTCCCCGGTCATCAGCACGCGCACGTCCGTGGTCTCATGGATGGCCTTGCAGCAGAGATACATGCCGAGGCTTGCGCGGATCGTTGTGATGTCCCAGGTGCCAAGCAGCCGGATTACGTCCTCCAGCGCGGAGAGCACATCCTCTCTTGTCATATGAAAGGCCGTGTGCTCCGCCCCGATGTAGTCCGCGGCGATCTGCGCGTATTTCAGGTCGATGGGATCCAGATCCATGCCGATGGCGAAGGTGCGGATCTTCCGGCCCAGGAGCTTTGCCGAAATGGCGCAGACCAGGCTGGAATCCAGACCGCCGGAGAGCAGGAAGCCCAGCGGCGCGTCTGCGTCCAGACGCTTTTCCACGCCGGCAATCAGTTTTTCCCGGATGTTTTTGCAGACAGTCTCCAGATCGTCCGGGGAATAATCGGTAACCGTCGTCAGATCGGCATAGCGGACAAAGCGCTCGCCGTCATAATAATATCCCGGCGGGAAGGGGAGAATACGCGCACAGAGGCCTTCCAGGTTCTGCGCCTCGCTGGCAAAGGCGATGCTCCCGTCGGAGAAATAACCGTAGTAGAGCGGCCGGATCCCGATGGGATCCCGGGCAGCGATCAGCCGTCCGCTCTCCCCATCGAACAGGATCAGAGCAAACTCCGCGTCCAGCTTGTCAAACATGCCAAACCCGTATTCCTCGTACAGCGGCAGCAGCAGCTCACAGTCGGAATCGCCGGCAAAGGAGTATCCCATCGCCTCCAGCTCCCGCCGCCGGGCTCGCCAGCCGTAGAGTTCGCCGTTGCAGACCAGCTTGTTTTTCCCTCGCGAGAAGGGCTGCATCCCCCGCTCGTCCAGGCCCATGATCGAGAGGCGGTGGAAGCAGAGCAGGCCCGCTCCGACAGGCTCGATCCTGGTATCGTCCGGCCCGCGTGATTTCGTACGGTCAAAATACGGACGGATCTCCTCTGCAGAATAAAGATCGGACAAAAATCCCATAATACTGCACATGAAAAAAGCACCTCCGGATAGTTTTCGCAGCCTGTCCTTTCAAAAGGACGGACAGCTGCGTATCCGTGGTGCCACCTTTCTTACCGCCGAAGCGATCACTCGTCGGAGCCAATCAGCTCCCGGCCCTTTAACGCAGCGCTTACGGCTTCCCTACTGATTCTTTCTGTTCAGGTCGCGGCTCCGAAGGGTTACCTGCCAAAGACGCTTGCACCGGGCTCCCACCGTCCCCGGCTCGCTGCGGCAGCTTTTCTTTGCGGCCTGTCTTCATCCCAGCCATTGATGCAGGGGATCCCTCTGAGCGCATGGAGGGACCCCCTATGATTTATATATCTTTTTAGGAGACCAGTGGTTTAACGGCCTTCCCGATGGGAAAAGCTCCTGTAGTACTCCTTAAACAGTTCGGACATTTTCTTCATAACAGACACTCCTTTTCATTTTAAAGATGATGTTTTCTTCCCGTTTGAGCGGTGAAGGTCTCAGCCCTCACGGTGCGAGAAGCTTTCGTAAAACTCTTCAAATACTTTTTCCAGCTTCTTCACAATGCTCGCCTCTTTTCGTTTTGGATTTGTCTGTTTCCCGGGGACGACTGAAGCATAGCACAGGAACCGAGAAAAATAAAATACATATAATATAGTTGTTACTATACATTTTTTATATCATTTGCCTTGGAGCATACTTCCCGCCATGTCATAGTTTTTTCCTTTTCCTTTTCCGATGAAACCGGTATAGCGGAAGCCTTGACTTCTGAATTCTCGGGAAGTATAATCACCGACATATTCGGACGGCAAAGGCGCCGCGCGTTGAGCGTAGCACCCTTGCCGTCCGCTTTTTTGGAGGTGTACGTATGAACATGTCAATTTGGTTTCTGGTCGGGGCGATCCTGGTATTCTTTATGCAGTGCGGTTTCGCCATGGTGGAGACCGGCTTCACCCGGGCCAAAAACGCAGGCAACATTATTATGAAAAATCTGATGGATTTCTGCATCGGGACGGTGATGTTCTTCCTGCTCGGCTATGGGCTGATGATGGGGCAGCACGGTGCGCTTGGTCTGGTCGGCAGGCCGGAATGGGGAATGTTCCGGGACTTTGAAGGCTTCGATTGGTCATCCTTTGTTTTTCAGCTGGTGTTTTGCGCGACGGCAGCCACGATCGTGTCGGGCGCCATGGCAGAGCGGACGAAGTTTTCCGCCTATTGCCTGTATTCCGCGATCATCAGTCTGCTCATCTATCCGATCGAGGCCGGCTGGGTCTGGGGCGGCGGCTGGCTGAGCAGGTTGAGCTTCATCGATTTTGCCGGATCCTGTGTGATTCACATGGTGGGAGGTTTGTCCGCGCTGGTCGGCGCGGCGATCCTCGGTACGGCTTTAACGGCGCGGCGGCAGCCGATGTGGAAGAGATGGCACGTATCTTCGGGACAACTACGATTGCCCCGGCGGTGGCAACGGTCACCTGTATGCTCTTTACCTGGAGGAAGAACGGAAAGCCGGATGTCTCCATGTGCCTCAACGCCTCGCTGGCCGGACTGGTCGCCATCACCGCTGGCTGCGCCAGCGTGGATGCGCTCGGAGCAACGATTATTGGTTGGCATTGTCTCGGGGATCCTCGTAGACCTGGCTGTGGAGATCCTGGACATGCGTTTCCACGTGGATGATCCAGTCGGTGCCGTGGCGGTCCACTGCGTCAACGGGATCTGGGGAACGATCGCCGTCGGCCTTTTTGCCTGTAATGAGAGCTACGGCACCAAAGGCCTTTTTTATGGCGGCGGGCTGCGGCAGCTTGGCGTGCAGTGTCTCGGCGTCCTCACC
>CACYXC010000073.1 GCA_902778285.1 Oscillospiraceae bacterium
ATCATGCGCCTCGCCCCCTTATCCCTATTCTACCATAACAAAGTACCCATAGAAAGTGCTTTCGCACTCCCTATGGGTACTTTGTCTACAGTCTGAAAAAAGCTGCCTCACGGCAGCTTTTTTTCGATGATCTCCGGTTCAGCGGAGGCGGCGCCCGGGGCACAGACGGAGAAATGATATCCCTGTATGCGGGAATACCAGACAGCCGCGTCAAGCCTGTCTCTCCCCTCTCCAACGACGGAGAAGGATGACAGCGGGCGCGCAAAGCCCTTCCCCAGCGCTTTGAGATAGCTCTCCTTCATCGCCCAAATGCGGCCGAAATCCTGATCGCGTTCTTCGGAAGCGATGAGAAAAGCCTGCTCCTCCGGCGTGAAAAAGCGCCGTGCCAGAGCCTCCCGGTACACGCAGGCCTCCTGCACGTCCAGCCCGACCGGACAATCCGCGATCACACAGGCTGCAAACTCACCGGAGTGAGAGAGATTGAAATACAGCCCCTCCACATTCCACGCGGGTTTTCCGTACTCGCCGAGGCGGATCTCCGGCGGCCACAGGCACTCCGGCGCACAGTCCGCCAGCGCCCGGCGGAGCAGAAGCTCCGCGCCGAGGCCCTGTCGGCGGCTCTGTGCGTCTCGCTGACGGCTCAGCTTCTCGCGCCGATAGTCCGTGAGTATTCCGGCGAAATCGTTCGGATCAAGCGCGCTGACATCCGCAAAATACAGCCTCAACATTCCGCGGCACGCATGGCGTCGATCGTTTTGCCGAACAGCTCATTGAGCTCCATGCCCAGCATCTCCGCGCCGCGGCGGATCACTTCCCTGTCGCAGCCCGCGGCAAATTTTTTGTCCTTGAACTTCTTGCTCACGGATTTGACCTCCATGTCGGAGATCCCGGTGGGCCGCATCAGCGCGGCCGCACCGATCAGGCCGGTCAACTCGTCGGTGGCGAAGAGCACCTTCTCCATGTACTTCTCCGGCGCCACGTCGCTGCAGATGCCGTAGCCGTGGGAGACAACGGCGTGGATCACTTCCTCGTCGACGTCCAGCTCATGCAGAAGCTCGTTGGCCCTGACGCAGTGCTGCTCCGGCCAGAGCTCGAAGTCGATGTCGTGCAGCATGCCGACCGTGCGCCAGAAATCCACGTTCTCCGGGTCGTATTCCTTCGCAAACTCGCCCATGACCTTGGACACTGTCTCCGCATGCTGGATGTGAAAGGGCTCTTTGTTGTAGCGCTTTACCAGCTCTTCGGCCTGTTCGGGTGTGGGGATGTAACTCATATTCTGCGCCTCCCGGTCGTTTTTTCCCCATGATACTCCCACTTCTCGCGAAACACAAGTCATATTCAATTTCATATTATATAAAAAGGAGCCGTCGGCTGACGGCTCCTTTCCGTATGCGTATCGCTCGCTCAGGGATTTGCGGTGACTGCGGGGCTGGCGCTGGGTCTCGGGCTGGCCGAAGGCTTTGCGGTCCCGGTTGGCTCGTTGTCCTCAATCATGCCGTCCTCATCTTTTACGATCCCGTCATCCGCACTCGGCGTGAGCATGGGGCTCGCGTCGGGGATCAGGTCCATGGTCGCCGCCGGTGACTGCATCGGCTGCCCGTCACGAAGACTGCCGCAGCCGCACAGGACCGTGCAGATCAACGTCAAAACGCATACAAAAATGATCGCTCTTTTCATGATGCTCCTCCTTATGACTCTGCAGGGCTTATTATGGGAACGAATTCCCTTTCTTATACTGTGAAAAACTTCCGCTTTTCCGATTGCGGGATGAAAAGCCCTGTGATATCATAAAACACATGAACACGATCAAGAAAAACGATATATATACCGTCGGGATCGACGGATACTCCTCCGAGGCTCTCGGCGTCTGCCATGTGGACGGCCGGGCGGTCTTCGTGCCGCGCGCGATCCCCGGCGAAGAATGGGAGATCCGCATCGTCAAGGCAACAAACACGGCGGTCTATGCCCGCGGCGAGAAGCTTCTCAAATCCTCTCCCGCCCGTGAACAATCCGCCTGTCCATACTACGGCAGGTGCGGCGGCTGCGACACCTGGCACATGAGCTATGAGGAGGAGCTGCGCTTCAAGCTCGACAAGGTCAACGCCGCGCTGCGGCACATCGGAAAGCAGGAGCTTCAGGCAGAGGAGATACTCGGCAGCGGCAGCATGCTCCGCTACCGCAACAAGGGTGTTTTTGCCGTCTCCGATACGGGCGGCGGCCCGGCCTTCGGCTTTTTCCGGGAGCGAAGCCACGAGCTGATCCCGATCGAGGACTGCCTGATCCAAAGCGAGCTGAGCGTCCGCGCCGCCCGTGCCGTGACCGCGTTCATGCGCGGACACGGGATCCCCGCCTACGACGAGCTCAGCGGAAAGGGCGTGGTGCGGCATGTCTTCTGCCGACAGGCCGTGCACGGGCAGGACGCCGTCGTCTGTGTCGTCGCGGCGCGCGGCTTCGGCACACGGACGCAATCGCTCGTCGATGCCCTGCGCGCTTCCTGTCCGGAGCTCACCGGCATCGTGCTGAACATCAATAAGACGAAGGGAAACACGGTGCTTGGGGGCGAATTTCATACGCTCTGGGGACGCGCAACGATGCGGGATACGCTCTGCGGCCTGCACTTTGAGATCGCCCCGCAGGCCTTCTTTCAGATCAACCCCCCGCAGGCGGAGAAGCTCTATCGCAGGGCGGCCGAATTTGCCGCCGCGGGCAAGGACGATCTGGTCTTCGACCTCTACTGCGGTGCCGGGACCATCAGTCTCTTTCTGGCGCAGAAGGCCGGGCGCGTCATCGGCGCGGAGATCGTGCCGGAGGCCATCGAAAACGCGAGGGAAAACGCCGCGCGCAACGGCGTAGAGAACGCGGAATTCCTCTGTGCCGACGCCGGAGAGGCAGCGGTGCTGCTCGCCGCGCGCGGTCTCCGTCCGCGCATCGTCGTAGTCGATCCGCCGCGCAAAGGAATGGACGAGAAAGCGGTGGAGTCCGTTGCCTCCATGCGGCCGGAGCGCGTCGTCTACGTCTCCTGCAACCCGGCCACGCTGGCCAGGGATATCCTGCGCTTCAACAGCTTCGGCTATACGCTGAAGGAGGTCACAGCGGTGGACATGTTCCCGCGCACATGCCACATCGAGACCGTCTGTCTACTAACACATTCTTGAAGAAAAAGGGCTGAAAAAGCCTGATTTACTGGGGTTTCCGTCACCGGAGGCAGAGCGTGCTCGGTGTGATGGGAGCCCTCTTTTTATGTCTGAGGGAACTGGTCAAGGAGCAGTGGCGTGGCTACGATTTTACTATTTCAGAAAACGAGGTCGAGACTATGAGTTTATTGATGAAGAGAAAGAAAGCGGCGGCAGCGGAGTGATGCGTTCAATGCCATGTTGAACGGCATCAAGAATATCTGCGGAAATATATTGACGGATATCAAGTGAAGCTGGTCAGTGATACAAGCTAAGGGAGGTTGTGGGAGGTGAGCTTTGTGCTGAAGAAATTTTAGATTTCGCAACCAGCTTTAACATTTCAGAGATATAAATGTTCGGTTTGGTTGGTAGACATGGGTATGCCTTGCAATTAAAATAATGTTAAAATAAATTGCAAAGGTGAGAAATACATGAGAAAATACTACTTAGACAATATCAGATGGGTAACTGTAGTTTTGGTTGTCATTTATCATGTGATTTACATGTATAATGGCGAAGGCATTCTCGGA
>CACYXC010000074.1 GCA_902778285.1 Oscillospiraceae bacterium
GACCGCCTCTGTGACACCATTAACACCCTGTCCGCTGATGTCATCAAAAGCATCACTGGCCGTGATTGGATTTTAAAGTGTTTTATTGGAGATTAGTCTTATATCGCTTTTTTGATTTTCAGGATCAGCTTGGAGACATCCTCCAGCCCGTCGTAGTTGAGCTTCATGATGATGCGGCGGTTGCGCGTCTCGCGCTGCCAGGCCCGGCACTCCGTGAGGCGGGGGATGTGCTCGCGCACATAGGCGCGCATCAGCCAGATCACCTCGAGCTTCGTCGGCGTATGCTGCAGGGACAGGCGGTTGACCGAGTCGAGCAGCACATGGTTGATGAGCAGGTATTCGAAATCGTCCCTGCTGCCCTCAGCCGCGGTGAATTCCCGCAGATCCTCCATGATCTCGAGCATGTCCAGATTCCTGCGGGCGTTGTCGTTGTTCATGGTGGAGGGCTGGCCGACACGGTAGTCATACAGGTCCTCCGGGAGATATACGGTCTTCTTCGAGCGCATCAGGAGCTTTGCCGAGAAGCCGAAGTCCTCGTACCAGAGCCCTTCCGGAAAGCGGATCTCCCCGACCGCCCCGCGGCGGAAGAGCTTGTTGCAGGCGGAGCCGGCCGCCGCCATCGGATTGCCCTCCTTCCAGACGGGAAGGCTCTCCGCGCGCCCATCCTCATGCAGGGCGCGGATGCCGCAGACGACCACATCGGCCCGCTCGCGTTCAGCCGCAGCCAGGAGCTTCGGGTACATGTCCGGCTCCACCCAGTCGTCACTGTCCACAAAGCCGAGATACGCGCCGTGTGCGATGTCCATCCCGAAGTTGCGCGCTCTCCCCTGCCCGCCGTTGTCGATATGCAGACAGCGGACGCGGCCGTCGCGCGCAGCGTATTCGTCGCAGATCGCGCCGGAGGCGTCCGGCGAGCCGTCGTCCACGAGGATGATCTCAAAATCGTCGAGCTCCTGCGCCAGCAGCGAATCCACGCAGCGGCGCAGATAGGCCTCCGCCCCGTAGACGGGGACGATGATGCTAAGCTTCATCCCCTGCGGCCTCCTTCCGCGCCTGGTACCAGATCAGGCCCAGCACGAGCGCCAGATAGATCGACACATTGGGCCGCCGCAGCACAGCGCCGGAAAACTGCGCCAGACCCAGCAGCAGCGCGAGGCTGAGCGCGAGGGAGAAGTTCTCCTCCGTCAGGCTGCCGCGAAAATCGGAGAAGAGCTTTCGCAGCATGCGCAGCACAAAGGCCAGCACAAACAGGCCGTACAGGGTCAGGCCGAAATAGCCGTAATAGTAATACAGCGCGGGCCAGTCGTTTTCCAGATCGTGCGTGCCGTCAAAGCCGAGCTCGGAGATCTCAAAGCCGACGAGCCGTGTCTGGAGGTCGCAGTCCTCCCAGAGCAGTCCGGCGTAGCAGAGCTTGATCTGCCGCGTGTCGATGAGCCGGGCCACGTCGGTGCTCATGTCGAACCACTGCAGCACGCGGTCCATTCCGAAACGGTCGAACAGATCCGGCAGCACGCCGATCATATAGCGAAGATAATAGTACGAAAAGACCTCCCGCACCTGCGGGTCCTTATAGCGCTGCTCCGGCGTCATCTTGCTGATGTCGATGTTCATCTCCAGCAGCGCGGCCTCGATCTCGCCGTCGTGTACGGCTCCTGCCTGCGCCTCGCTGACTCTGGCGCGCGGCGTATAGGGATAGACGACGACCGAAACGAGCATGAGCGCCGCCAGCGCCAGGATCAGGCGCTTTTTCAGCTTAGTCTTATGCACGATGGCGTCGAGCAGCAGAAACAGCAGATAGCCGCCGAAGATGACGAACAGAGAATAATAGCAGCCCTTAGTCCCGTTGGTGAGAAAGCCCGCCGTAACGATAAACGGGATCAGCACCGCCCAGAACCTCCGTCCGTTGAGGATGGCAAGGCAGATCGCGAAGACCGAGAGCGTCACGAGGATGATGCTGTGCGCGTTGCGGTTGTCGTTGATGACCCAGCCGGAGAAGCCGATCCCCTCCCCGTAGGTGGAATTTCCGGTGCCGGTGAGGAAGGCGGCCAGCATGAAGCCGGCCAGCAGCCCCGCGGCGATCCAGAGCCCGCGGAAGGCCTGCCTCTTGGTCTGCTCGTCGTCTATGAGGCAGACAAAGCAGAGGGCCAGCACCGGCATCTGCAGCACCTTGACGAGATAGGAGAGGTCAAAATACAGGCTGATATAGCCGCTGCGAAAGCCGTTGATCACATGCAGGGCGGAATAAAACGCCATGATGGCCAGCGCGATCCAGAAGCGCTTCCCGCCGCGCCGGGCGATGAGCACATAAAGCGGCAGGGCGATCATGATGCCCAGGCGGATATAGCCCGCGACAGTCGCGACCTCATTCTGGAAAAAGAAGGCCACCACGTCCAGGATCGGCTGCAGCACGATCAGCATCGTGAGCCAGTTGTTTTTGAAAAAGCTTTTCATGGGAATACCTCCTCTCCACAGCAGTGAAGAAACAGGAAAAACTGCCGGATATGTTTTATGGCGCCTTCCGAGGAAGACGCCATAAAAACAATGGAAGCGATTACAGACGCTCTTTGACCTTGGCCTTCTTGCCCACGCGGTCGCGCAGGTAATAGAGCTTGGCGCGGCGGACCTTGCCCTTGCGCACGGTGGTCACGGAGACGATGGAGGGAGAATGTACGGGAAATACCTTCTCGCAGCCGACGCCGTAGGAGATGCGGCGCACGGTGATGGTCTCGTTGATGCCGCCATGCTTCTTGGCAATGATCGTGCCTTCGAAAGCCTGGGTACGCTCGCGGTTGCCCTCCTTGACGCGCACGAGGACACGCACGGTGTCGCCGACGTTCATCTCAGGCAGCTCGCTCTTCATGTAACGCTCGCTGAGAACTTTGACCAGATCCATTATCTTGATCCTCTTTCTTATAGATGTTCATACCGGAGGGCATTGCCGCGGCAGCGGACCACCTTTCTCTGTTGTGCACGGATATCCCGTCACAAGCTATGGTAGTTTACCATAAGTTTTTTCGGAATGCAAGTACTTTTTTCGATCTTTTCTCAGGAAATGCTCAGAGTAAAGGCTCACTGTGCTTTATTATTTATAATTTTCACAGATGAGAAACTGCTCAGAGCAAAACCCATTTCTTTCCCGTTGGGGAAAGAAACGGTTTTTGATCCCAAAGAAAGGCAACAAGGGGAAGAATCCCCCAGACTGTGTCAAAACCCAGTCTGGCGTGCATCCCCTAACCTTTTGAGGCATGCTGCCCCAAGCCCCTGCAAAGGATGAAGTGGAATCCTT
>CACYXC010000075.1 GCA_902778285.1 Oscillospiraceae bacterium
GAGGGCGTCGCGCTGACGGGCGACAGCTTTTCCGGCAAAATCGAGCAGATTTCGTCCTTCCACGACGATCGGCGCGGCGCGCTGCGCGGGGAGAACACGATCACGCTCGTCGAGGCAGACGGCGTGCGTGCCGTGCACATGGGCGACATCGGCTGCGCGCTGACGGCGGAGCAGATCGCGGCGCTCGGGCGCGTCGACGTGCTGATGATCCCGGTCGGCGGACACTACACGGTGGACGCGGCGGGCGCGTGGGAGATCACAAAGGCGCTCGCGCCGAAGATCGTGATCCCGATGCACTATCGCGGCAAGGGCTTTGGCTATGACGTGATCGGCCCGGTCGAGCCTTTCCTGTCTCTTGCCGGAAACGTCAAGAAGCTCGACGGTATGAGCTATACGGTCGATCTGTCCGACGCCCCGGCGACTGTCGTGTTCACCCGATAACCGGAGCGGCGCAGAACAAGAGAAAACTCCCCGGCGCATGCGCCGGGGAGTTTTTGTTGCTATGGTTGAGGATTACTCTTAGACGCCTTTGCGCTTTATGATCGGCCAAGCGCGCAGTGGTTTAATTCCAGTCCTCTGCCGTATAGTAAAGCGTCTGCAGATCCAGCCCACAGTTCGTGCAGAACCTTGCCCCCGGCAGCAGCGGCGCGCCACAGGATCTGCAGTATCTCATGGCCTTTTCCCGGTCGGGAAGAAGCCGGGGAGTTTCCTCTGCCGTTTTGTCCGGGGCGCCCCGCGCGGCGTTTTCGACGATCACCGATCCTCGCTGGAAATTGATAAACGTACTCAGCTCAGCCTTCTGATACGGAGCGGAGAAGGGATGCTCTCTGCTGAAAGGAAACAGATAGCTTCTGTGCCGAAAATAAATAAAATTGGGCACGACCCATATGAGAAGAAAGAGCGCCAGCGGGAGGAAAAAGGTGAAGCTTTTTGACGGAAACGACGGAAATTCCTTTGCCGCCTCATTGATGGCAAAAACGACCGCCTCAAGCGACAGCGACACATAATTCAATTGATATCCGATCGTTCTCATCCTGCGCATCAAAACGTACACCGCAACGTGCAGCGCCAGCAGACCCAGATCGAGCAGAAGGGCGACGATCAAGATCGGGATGTCAGAATAAATGAGCTCACAGCTCGCCAAAATCGTGACCCCGCTTAAAAAGAAGCTGATCGGAAAACGCCAATATACATAAAACCGCAGCCATTTTGTACCGTATTCGTTCTCATTGTGTGTCATCCGTTTTCTCCTGTTCTTCCCGAAATGCCGACACTTCTTTGCAAAACCAAGCATACCACGGCTGAAACGGAAAGTAAAGGAAAAGCACCCTGACGCGATGCGTCAGGGTGCTTTTGGTTGTGCTGTATTTGAGGATTACTCGTAAAGTCCCTTGAGCTTCATCAGATGCTCGTAGCGGGCCTTGGCGTTCTCCTCGGAGGCCACGAACAGGGTCTCGGCTCTGTTCGGGAACTCGCGGGTCAGACGGCTGTAACGCGCCTCGTTCATCAGGAACTCGCGGTAACCGCCGGCCGGCTCCTTGGAGTCGAGCGTGAAGGGCTTCTCGGCCGCCGGGTTGTAACGGAACAGGTTCCAGTAACCGCACTTGACAGCCTTGTCCATTTCCTTCTGGCAGTTCTCCATGCCGCCCTTGATCGAGTGCATCTCGCACGGAGCGTAGGCGATGATGAGGGACGGTCCCTTATAGGCCTCGGCCTCGACGATGGCCTTGAGGGCCTTCATCTTGTTCTCGCCCATCGCGACCTGCGCGACATAGACGTAGCCGTAGGTCATGGCCATCTCGGCCAGGCTCTTGGACTTGATCTCCTTACCGGCAGAGGCGAACTGCGCCACCTGGCCGATGTTGGAGGCCTTGGAGGCCTGTCCGCCGGTGTTGGAGTACACCTCGGTGTTGAACACGAAGATGTTGACATCCTCGTTGGAGGCCAGGACATGGTCCACGCCGCCGTAGCCGATGTCGAAGGCCCAGCCGTCGCCGCCGAAGATCCACATGGACTTCTTGTTCAGGTAAGCCTTCTGCTCGAGGATCTCGGCAGCCAGCGGGCATCGCGCGCGTCGCCGTAGACCTGCTTGCCCATGTCGGAGCCGAGGAAGGCGATGCAGCTGTCGATGGAGCTGATGCTCTCCTCCAGCGCCTTGACAAAGGCCTTGGCGGGAGCCTGGTTGGCGTTGCCGTCGTCATAGGTGTCGAGCCAGGCCTGGGCGGCCTCCTTGAGCTCGGCGCAGCAGGACGGAGCCTGGATCATTTCTTCGACCTTGGCCTTGAGATCGCCGCGGATCTTCTTCTGGGCCAGGTACATGCCGAGACCGTGCTCGGCGTTGTCTTCAAACAGGGAGTTCGCCCAAGCGGGGCCCTTGCCCTCTTTGTTGACGGTGTACGGGGAAGTGGCAGCCGGGCCGCCCCAGATGGAGGAGCATCCGGTCGCGTTGGAGATCAGCATGTGATCACCGAAGAGCTGGGTGACGATGCGGGCATAGCTCGTCTCGGCGCAGCCTGCGCAGGAGCCGGAGAACTCGAGGTAGGGCTGAGCGAACTGGCTGTACTTGACGTTGTCGGCCACGAACATGTCCTTCTTCTCGGCAACCTTGTCGACCATGTAGTCGAACACTTCCTGCTGCTCGAGCTGGCTCTCCATCGGGACCATCTCGATCGCGCCCACCGGGCACTGGCTGATGCAGACGCCGCAGCCCATGCAGTCGAGCGGGGAGACCGCCATGGAGAACTTGTAAACGCCCTTGCCCTTGCCGGCCTTGATGTCGGCGAGCTTGGTCTGCGCGGGAGCCGCGGCGGCCTCTTCCTCGGTCAGAGCGAAGGCGCGGATCGTGGCGTGCGGGCAGACGAAGGCGCAGTTGTTGCACTGGATGCACTTCTCGGCATCCCACTTCGGGACGGAGACGGCGATGCCGCGCTTCTCATAGGCGGAAGCGCCGAGCTCGAAGGTGCCGTCGGCGTGGTCGACGAAGGTGGAGACGGGCAGGCTGTCGCCGTCCATCTTGTCGATGGGATCGAGGATGGACTTGACCATCTTGACGGTCTTGGCGCGGCCGGTCTCTTCGACGGCTTCCTTGTTGTCAACGGCGTCGGCCCAGGAGGCGGGAACCTCGACCTTGACGTAGGCGGTGGCGCCGGCGTCGATGGCCGCATAGTTCATGTCGACGACGTCCTGGCCCTTCTTGAGGTAGGAGTGCAGGGCGGCGTCCTTCATGTACTGGATCGCTTCGGTCTCGGGCATGACCTTGGCCAGGGAGAAGAAGGCGGACTGGAGAATGGTGTTGGTGCGCTTGCCCATGCCGATCTTCTTGGCGAGGTCGATGGCGTTGATCATGTAAAGCTGGATGTTGTTCTTGGCGATATAGCGCTTGGAGGCGGCGTCGAGGTGATGCTCGAGCTCGGCAAAGCTCCACTGGCAGTTGACCAGGAACACACCGCCGGGCTTGACGTCACGGACGATCGGGAAGCCCTTGGTGATGTAGGACGGAACGTGGCAGGCCACGAAGTCGGCCTTGTTGATGTAGTACGGGCTCTTGATGGGCTTGTCGCCGAAGCGCAGGTGGCTGATGGTGACGCCGCCGGTCTTCTTGGAGTCGTACTGGAAGTAGGCCTGGACGAACTTGTCGGTGTGGTCGCCGATGATCTTGATGGAGTTCTTGTTCGCGCCGACGGTGCCGTCGCCGCCGAGACCCCAGAACTTGCACTCGATGGTGCCGGCCGCGGCCGTGGGCGGCGGTGGCGGGAGCCTTCTCTTCCGGCAGGGAGAGATTGGTCACGTCGTCGACGATGCCGAGCGTGAACATGCGCTTCATCTCGTCCTTCTTCAGCTCGTTGTACACGGCGAAGACGGAGGCGGGAGGCGTATCCTTGGAGCCGAGGCCGTAGCGGCCGCCGATGACCTTAATATCGGTCTTGCCGGCGTTGGCCAGCGCGGTGACGACGTCCAGATACAGAGGCTCGCCCTGTGCGCCGGGCTCCTTGGTGCGGTCGAGAACGGCGATCTTCTTCGCGGTCTCGGGGATGGCGGCCAGGAGCTTGTCCGGGCAGAAGGGACGGTACAGGCGGACCTTCACGAGGCCGACCTTCTCGCCCTGGGCGGTCAGGTAGTCGATGACTTCCTCGGCCACGTCGCAGATGGAGCCCATCGCGATGATGACGCGGTCGGCGTCGGGAGCGCCGTAGTAGTTGAAGAGCTGGTAGTCGGTGCCGAGCTTGGCCTCACGGTTCTGGAAGAAGATGTCGCCGTTCTCGTGGGAGCCGCGCATGACGGGATGCTCGGAATTGAGGGCGCGGGCACGGAAAGCCTTGACGGCGTCCATGTCGACCATCTCGGCCAGGTCCTCGTAATCCCAGACCTGGATCTTCTGCAGCTCATGGGAGGTGCGGAAGCCGTCGAAGAAGTTCAGGAAGGGGACGCGGCCCTTGATGGCGGCCAGATGGGCCACGGGAGCCAGGTCCATGACCTCCTGCACGCTGCCCTCGGCCAGCATGGCAAAGCCGGTCTGACGGCAGGCCATCACGTCGCTGTGATCGCCGAAGATGTTCAGGGTGTGGCTGGCCAGGGTACGGGCGCTGACGTGGAACACGCCGGGCAGCAGCTCGCCGGCGATCTTGTACATGTTGGGGATCATCAGCAGCAGGCCCTGGGAGGCGGTGTATGTGCGCCGGATTCGGCCTGCATCTCCTGCACCTTGACGGTGGAGCCGAAGATGTTCTTGCGGCCCTGAGCGGCCCACTGGTCAACATAGTCGGCCATGGGGCTGGACGGAGTGATGGGGTAGATTGCGGCTACTTCGGTAAACGCGTAGGATACATGGGCGGCAGCGTTGTTGCCGTCCATCGTTTTGAAGTGTCTCATAATGGCTTCACTCTCCAAACATTTAGATTGCCCGGGCGGAGCAGCTCCGCGAAACCGGCTCCGCACCGCGCTATTGGACAGCTTAAGTTTACCATCATTTCGCCGGCTTGTAAACCTTCCGGCCCCATCTTTTTTTGAAAAATGACGATCCTCGCGCCGCACGGACCGCGCGTTTCCCGTCCCTTCGCGGCGAAGCCGAAAAACACCTTGTACTTTTTTCGGATCTGGTATATAATCATAAAATCGGATTTGCGGCCATTTGCGGGAGACCGCGGCGGCCGGAGAAAGGAGCGGAACGAGAATGGTAAAGATCGTCAACGACATAGGCAGGATCCGGATCACGGGCGACGTGTTCTCCAACCTCGCCGGCGACGCGGCGACCAGCTGCTTCGGCGTCAAGGGCATGGTCGGGCGCAGCCAGAGCAGCAGCCCGCTGCAGCTTCTGCGCAGGGAAAACATGTCCAGGGGCGTTGAGGTGCACTATCATGACGACGGCAGCATCAGTCTGGAGCTCCACATCGGCGTGGACCAGGGCGTGAACATCGCGGCCGTCTGCCGCAGCATCATGAAGGAAGTCCGCTACAAGCTCAACAAGGCCACCGGCGTGCCGGTCCGGGCCGTGGATGTGTATGTAGACTCCATCATCGGATAAATTCAATTGCGAAACTACGTTTCACAGTTGGTAAGGAGAAACACAGAACATGAGAGAGTATATCGATGCCGCGGCCTTCAAGGAAATGATCCTCTGCGCGGACGCAGCACTGCACGCCAATATACAGGCTATCAATGACCTGAACGTCTTCCCCGTCCCCGACGGCGACACGGGCACGAACATGGGCCTGACCATCAACAACGCCGCCGCGGAGCTGCGCAAGCGGGACTTCGACACGGTGGCCGCCGTGTCCGACTGCGTGGCCGGCGCGATGCTGCGCGGCGCGCGCGGCAACTCCGGCGTCATCCTGTCGCTGCTCTTCCGCGGCATCGCCAGGCGGCTCAAAGGCACGGAGACCGCCGGCGCCGCGGAGTTTGCCGGCGCCATGAACGACGGCGTGGAGGCCGCCTACAAGGCCGTCATGAAGCCCGCCGAGGGCACGATCCTCACCGTCTCCCGCCTGGCCTCCGCCGCGGCGGTCAAGGCCGCCAAGGGCGGCGCCGATCTGGAGAACACCCTTGTCGAGGCGATCCGCGCCGGCGACGAGGCGCTCGAGGACACGCTCAACCAGAACCCGGTGCTGAAAAAGGCCGGCGTCATCGACGCCGGCGGCAAGGGCTACATGGTGATCCTCACGGCGATCCTGGCCTCCCTGCGCGGGGAGATCGCCTCCGGCAAGCCCGTCTCCGCCCGCGATCTGCAGGAGGACTCGGTCTTTGTCGAGGGCAAGGTGGACGTGCCGGAGATCAACATATTCGACACGGTCTTTGTCGTGCGCAAGAAGGATCCCAACGTGGATCTGGAGCCGCTGCGCCGCTATCTGGGCAGCATCGGCGACTCGCTGGTCATCAGCGACGACGACGAGATCTTCAAGGTCCATGTGCATACCGACATCCCCGGCAGCGCCCTGAGCGAGAGCCAGAAGTACGGCGCGCTGGATCTGGCCAAGATCGAGAACATGCGCCTGCAGGCCCTCGACCAGCTGGCCGGGCAGAAGGCGAAGAGCACGGACGATCTCGAGCAGGTGGACGCGGAGCTGAGCGCGATGGAAAACGGCGAGGCGCCCGCCGAGGAAGACAGCGGCGTGGCCGAGGCCGAGAAGGAGTACGGCGTTGTCGCCGTCTGCGCGGGCAAGGGCATGGAGGAGCTGTTCCTGGAGCTGGGGGCCGACGCCATCGTCACCGGCGGCCAGACCATGAACCCCTCCACCGACGACATCCTCAGGGCCGTCAACCGCACCCCCGCCTCCACGGTCTTCGTCTTCCCCAACAACAAGAACATCATCATGGCGGCCGAGCAGTGCATCCCGCTGACGGAAAAGCGCGTCGTCGTCATGCCCACCAAGACCGTGCCGCAGGGCATCTCCGCCATGCTCAACTTCTCCCCCGACGAGAGCGAGGAGAGTCTGGTCGGCGCCATGGGCGAGGCCATCGGCAGCGTCCACACCGCCATGGTCACCTACGCCGCGCGCGACTCCGATTTCGACGGGCACAGCATCCACGCGGGCGAGTATCTGGCCCTGCTGGACGGCGCCCTGATTGGCAGCTACACCAACACGAAGACCCTCTTCAAGGAGCTCAGCTGGGCCGTTGACGACTTCCACCCCGAGTTCATCACCGTCTACTACGGGGAGGACGTGACCGAAGAGGACGCCGAGAAGGCCGCGGAGACCATCCGCGGCAACTTCCCCGACAGTGAGGTCAGCGTGGTCAGCGGCGGCCAGCCGGTGTACTACTATATGATCTCCGTGGAGTAAAGAGCTTTGAGTTTTGAGCCTGGAGTTTTGAGGTAATACACAAACCCCTGCCGTCCCGTGTACAGTGCGGGACGGCAGGGGTTTTGCTTGTCTCGGGAGCTTCCAAAGCCTCAGACTGTAGACAAACCCATACAGAGCAAGTCGGACTCGCATGGGGAGAGCGCGAGAGGGGACGGTAATCCCCTTTCGCGGTACAATCTGTGCAA
>CACYXC010000076.1 GCA_902778285.1 Oscillospiraceae bacterium
TCACTGTCGTAGGCTTTGACGCCCGAGCGAAAGACCACGTGCCGGCATTTGATATTGCCGAAGCCGTGGTCGATCCCGATGATTTCTTTTCCGTTGTAGTTGTAATGTTCCATTAAGAATCCTCCTTAAAACGATTTTCGCTTGTGTTTTCTTCCTGGGTCAGCCGGGTCAAGCGTTCCTCCGGCTGATCCATTTTACTGTTCGCCTGGATTATACGGCGCGAATCCGCTGTTCCAGCGTCCCGGCATGGCCGCAAAAATGATTGACACAGGGGTCACCTCCTTTCTCAGCTCCCGAAAAGTGAGAGCAGTTATTTAAGAACGAAATCTCCCTTTACCGCTTGCCGTTCTTCCCTCCCTGTTTCCTGACAGGCAACCCTGCTCGGCGCTGTGCCGTCGGCCCCATAGGGGCCGCGCTCCCTCTTGCGAGATCGTGGCGGTTTATCTCAGCTCGGACGGTCATTCACTTGTTCTGACCGTATCGTACCAAGAAAAAAGGCCTCCTCCCGTATATCCAGGATGTAGGAAAATCGGGGCAAAACGCGAAAAATTCCACGATCAAGGAAATGATGTGGTATACTGTTAAAAAGCCTTGTTTTGCAGCAAAGGAGAGAACGAAAATGTATGTAAAACTGTCCATTCCCGAGCGATTGAAGGACTTGCGCGTGGAGCGTCATCTGACTCTGGAAGAGCTGGCCGAGGCCACCGGGCTTTCCAAATCCGCCCTCGGCAGTTATGAAGCCGATGATTATAAAGACATCAGCCCGTTCAGCATCGTGACGCTGGCGGAGTTCTACGGTGTCTCCACGGATTATTTGCTGGGGGTCTCGGAAATGAAAAATCACCCAGACACAGACCTGGCCGGTCTGCACCTGAGTGATGATATGATGAAGTTATTGGCAAGCGGGAGGATCAACAACCGCCTGTTGTGTGAGATCGCCACGCATAAGGACTTTCAGCGCCTGATGGTAGACACGGAAATCTGCGCGGATCGGATCGCCGCCATGCGGGTACATGATTTGAACGTCGTCCTGGCCGAAGCGCGGAAAACTGTCATGGAAAAGCACAATCCCGGCGAGAACGATCTGTACATGCGGACGCTGGAGCTGGCCCAGATCGACGAAAACGAGTATTTCAGCCGGGTCGTCCACGATGATCTCGATAAGATCATCGCGGATATCCGGGAAGCCCACAAGAAAGACCCGACCACCGCCGATGCGACCAATCCTTCTGACACTGCACGTCAGGAGCTGGAAGCGGCCATGAGCTACGAGGGCAGCCCCGAAGAACGCCAGGCCAGCCTGTTCTGCAAGCAGCTGGGCATCAACTACGATAAGCTGTCTAAGGACGAATTCGTCAGCCTGATCAGCATCCTGAAAAAGTCATCTCTGCTCAAAGGGCAGCCCAACAAGCGCGGGAAGAACAGCAAGAGGAAGTAATGGCTTTTTTCTAAGCCCGTTCCGTTTCCTGCTTCAACCCAATTATACGAGGAAAAACTTCACGAAAGTCTGAAATCCACATTTTTGCAATTCTTCAAGGCGCATCAGGCGAAGAATTGCACTTCTGCAATTCCGAAAATAAAAAAGACCCGAAACCATTGTACGAACGAGCAAATGATTTCGGGTCTTTCTTTTCTTCTGGTAAAAGCACACCCCTTTATGCTTACGATACCGTTCTTGTTGCTCGCACCAAAAACAGCGGGGTGGACGAGAAATTCAGCTTTTCCTCCTCTGACCAGACGCACTGCCAGACCTGCTCGTCGGCTTCTGCGCGCAGGCCGAGGCCCTGTAGCAGCGCGAGATCCCAATCCGGGCGGCGGATATTCGACAGCGGAACCCGGCGGGCTATGTCCTCCATCACGTCGAAGTTCTCTCCCACGTTCTGATCCCACACGCCCTGCTCGGCACTGTTGGCCCGATCCCGGTCGTAGGCGGCCTGGGCCTCGTCGTCGAAGAGATAGGCGTACCAGTTGGCGTCAAAGTTCAACAGCAGTCCGCCCGGCTTCAGCACCCGCGCCCACTCGGCATAGGCCTTGTCGGGATGGGGCAGGTTCCAGGTCAGGTTGCGGCTGACCACCACGTCAAAGGAAGCGTCCGCAAAATCCAGCGCCTCTGCGTTCATCTCCATCCATCGAATCTTGCCGGCAAGCTCGCCGGCATTTTTCTTTGCCTCGGTCAGCATGGCGGGCGTCAGGTCGATGGCCGTCACATCATAGCCCAGTTCCCGCAGGAGGATGGCAAAGAAGCCCGGGCCGGTGCCCACCTCCAGCACCGCGATCTCGGCATGGAGACAGTCGCTCCACTTCTGCCGCTGCTGCGTAGCAAGCTCCAACTGATTGACCTCGGAATAGGACGCGGCGCGGCCGGTCCAGTAAGATTTGTTTTCAGAAAGAATTGTCTGTCGGGACACCGTAAGTCACCATCGGGCCTTTCTCAATAATATTCAGCGACGCGCACTGATGCAGCAGCACGCCGTCGTCCGGCGCGTACTCCACAAAGAGGCTGCGTCCGAAGTAATCCCGGATCTCGCCCAGCTTTTCGCCCTTGCGGAAGACGTCGCCCACCTTTTTCTCCGGGTACCAACAGCCGGTGAAGGGGGCGTCGTCGCTGTATTCCAGCAGCTGCGTCTTGGGATAACTGACGGCCTCGCCCGGCAGAACGCCCAGACAGCGGAGAATATTTCGCACGTCGGCCTTGTCAGCCTCGATCTCCTCCCGGCTGAAAAGAGAGAGCTGCCCGCGCTCGATCAGCACGCTGGGGATGCCGTGGACGGAGGCGAGGTTATATGCACCGCCGGTGCGGCAGCGGGAACGGACGACATACTTGACATTGACACAATCAATCATTTGCTTCGCCGTCTCCTCGGCGGGCGTGTCGCCCAGATAGTAGGCGTAGGGGATCAGTGCCTCATACCCGTCGCCGCTGTGCAGGTCGATGTAGGCGTCCACATTTCGGATGAACACCTCAAAGAGCATATGAGCCAGCTTGTCGGCTTCGCTGCCCTCCCGGTCGCCGGGAAAGACCCGGTTGAGGTTTTTACCGTCCTCGTAGACCATGGACATGGTGCGGTTTTCAAAGCCGGAGCGATTGGCCAGCGGCAGCAGGATCACGTTGCCGCGCAGTTCGGAGACGTCCAGCTCGTTGGAGAGCTCGATCGCCGCCTGGATGCCCACATACTCGGCGTTGTGGATGCCGGCGGAGATCAGAACGGTTGGTCCCGGCTGTGCGCCGCAGAGCAGCACATGGGGCACGTGCAGCTCGGTGCCCTCTACGTGGATATGATCTTTGACGGTTTTGCCGGGCGTCAGCTCATGACCGGCGATGCTTTTGATCTGCATAGATGCCTCCGAATTCTTTTTTCTAAAAAGTATCATGCGCGGACATATACCACAAGCCCCCCGGGGGGATACGCGGCCAAAAATGCGGAAACGCGCAGAAAGCCAAGGCTTTCTCAGAAAAAAGGATTATCCCCCCGGGGGGCTTCCGCGGCAGATCGAGATACCCTATAATACAGAAAAAAAGCCGGGAACAAGCAAAAGAAACGGAGAGAGAACGACCTATGGAACCGATCAAGCACCGCATCACCCATTACTGGTCTCACCGGGCGGAGGCCTTTCAGACCCAGCGCATCCGGGAATTTGAAGATGAAAAGCACGAGCGCTGGCTCAAAGAATTTCATCGCTATATCCCGCAGGACCGTCCGCTGCGCGTGCTGGATCTGGGAACGGGTACGGGCTTTTTCGCTCTCGTTTTCGTGGCCGAGGGACACGAGGCCACGGGCATCGACCTGACGCCGGACATGATCGACCGGGCCAGGCAGACGGCGGAGATCCTCGGCCTCCAAGCGGATTTTGCCGTCATGGACGCCGAGGAGCCGGACTTTGCGCCGGAGAGCTTTGACGTGCTGGTGACGCGCAATCTCACCTGGACGCTGCCGCATATCGAAAAGGCCTACCGGGAGTGGTACAAACTGTTAAAACCGGGCGGCGTGCTTATCAACTTCGACGCGGATTACAGCGCGGCGCTGGAGGATGAGGAGGAGCACGAGCTGCCGGAAAACCACGCGCACAAGCTGGTGCCGGAATACATGAAGGCTGAGAACGAGGCGATCACCATGGAGGTCGGCGCCTATCACGGGCCGCGACCGCAATGGGACGTACAGCTGCTCATCGAAGCGGGCTTTGAACGCGTCTCAGTGGATATGGGCGCCTACCGGCGTATTTATGCCGAGATCGACGAATTCTTCAACCCGACGCCGATCTTCTGCCTTGCCGCCTACAAATAGTGTGAAAAATTGTTGAAATTTGTATCCCCCAGGGGGCAGAAGCCCAAAAGGCAAAAGAAAGTGAGGAAACAAGATGAAGAATCTGAAAAAGACCCTTGCGCTTCTGCTTGCACTGTGCATGATCCTTGCCCTCGCGGCCTGCGGTCAGAAGGCACCGGCCGAGGCTCCGGCTGCCGAACCGGCTCCGGCTGCGGACGCTGCACCTGCCGCGGATGCCGCCCCGGCCCCGCAGGAGACCAAGTGGCTGCGGATGGCCACAAACTTCGCCTATCCCAGCCTGGACGCCCATAAGGACTACTATGGCTGGTACACGCAGATTTACGGCATGACTGAGACGCTGTACCGGATCGACGCGGATATGTCTGTCAGCCCGCTGCTGGCGAAGGATTTCAGCGTCAGCGAAGACGGCCTGACCTGGACCTTTACGCTGGCGGACGCCTGCTTCTCCAACGGCAATCCCGTTACCGCCGATATGGTGGCGCGCAACTTTCAGCGTCTGATCGAGGTCAACGAACGCTACGATGACTGGGCGGCCTTCACTTTCAAGGCCGAGGATGAAAAGACCCTTGTCATCACGACCCCGGATGTCTTCCCGACCATGCTCGTCGCGCTGACGGACCCCGAGTTTGCGGTCATGGATCTGGACGCCACCACAGATTTTGACAATGCTCCCATCTGCACGGGACCTTTTGTGATCAAGTCCTTCCAGCCGGAGGGCGATGTGGAGGTCGTGCGGAACGACAAGTACTGGAACGGCGAGGTCAAGCTCGACGGCGCCACGCTCTTCTATATGCCTGACGCGGACTCCAAGCTCCTGGCCATGCAGGCCGGGGAGATCGACTGCTACACCAGCGTGGACGCGGCCGCCAAGGAGATTTACGAAGCCGATCCGGCCAGCTACAATCTCACGGTCATTCCCGGCACCCGCATGCAATTCTACGTGATCAACCAGACGCGCCTCGACGACAGCGTGTGCGCGGCGATCAACCTGACGGTAGACTGCGAGGCCATTGCCGATTATCTCAAAGGCACGACCTCCGCGGCTGTCGGTCCCTTCATTGCTTCCGCGCCCTATGGCCAGGTCACAAAGCCCGCACCCGATCCCGCCGCGGCCAAGGCCCTGCTGGAGGCCGACGGCTATACGCTGGGTGCCGACGGTTTTTATGAGAAGGACGGCAAAGTGCTTGAGTTGAGCATTGCCCACTACAAGTCCCGCCAGCTGCCCGACCTCGCCCTGCTGATGAAGGAGCAGCTCGAGAAGATCGGCGTCAAGGCGACGCTGGTCGTGCAGGAAGATCCGGACGCCGGCTATGTGGCGACCGGCGACTATGACATCGCGCTCTACTGCATGATCGCCGATACAGGCGGCGATCCCTACTACTGCGTCGATGCTCTGTACCGCCAGAGCGGCAAGTGGGCCAAGGCCGGCTTCCCCACCGACGCGTCCGAGGCGCTGATCAATCAGCTCCAGTTTGAGACCGATATCGATCAGCGTGCCGCGCTTGCCAACCAAATCGTCCAGATGAGCATCGACGACAACGCCTTCGGCTACGTCGGCCTGTTCAACAAGGTCTCTGTCGCAAGGCCCGGCGTCACCGGATTCTCGGAGGACATCCCCTTCGACTTCTATGGCCTCACGCCTGAGACGGATATCGCATAAAACCCAATGATCCGATGGGGCCGGTGCGTCTACACCGGCCCCAAATTGCATGAAAGGAGGAAACTGACCGATGGCCAAATACATAGGCAGACGACTGCTGCACCTTGTCGGCATCCTGATCGCCGTCAGTTTCCTGACGTTTTTGCTGATGTAACGAGAGAAAGCATGGGCCTCGACCGGCCTTTCCTGGTGCAGTACGGCGACTGGGCGCTCCATGCGCTGCGCTTTGATCTGGGTGAAAGCTATAAGGACGGCTTCCCTGTGGCGGAGAAGCTTGTCAAGGCACTGCGCTATACAGCGATCCTCGCGCTGACGAGCCTGGCGCTGGCCTTCCTGGCGGCGCTTCCCCTTGCCATCCTCACAGCGCTCCACAAGGACTCGCTGCTGGACGATATCACGCGGCTTTTCAGCTTCGCCGGCAACTCACTGCCGAACTTTCTGATCTCCGTGCTGCTGATGTACTTTCTGTGCGTCAAGGCGCATCTGCTACCGCTGACGGCGAAAGCGAGCGTGAAGGGGCTCGTGATGCCCTGCCTGGCGCTCTCCATCCCGATCTGCGGCCGCTTTATCCGCCAGTTTCGGGCGGAGATCCTTGAGCAGCTGGGCAAGCCTTACGTTTCGGGCGCCAGACTGCGCGGCGTGAAGGAGCGCTATGTGCTGAAAAACGTGCTGCACAACGCCTCCATCTCCATCCTCACGATCGTGGGGCTCTCCATCGGCACACTCTTTGGCGGCAGTGTCGTCATCGAGACCATTTTCCGCTGGCCGGGGCTGGGGAAGCTTGCCATGGACGCCATCAGCAACCGCGACTACCCGGTGATCCAGGGCTTTGTGCTTTTTACCTCCACGGTGTATGTCGTCATCAACCTCTTGATCGACATCTGCTATGCATGGATCGATCCCCGGCTTCGCAGAAAGGGGGGCGGCGCATGAAAAAACGGATCAAAACACCCGAGCGCAACGATCCCTATGCAACTTCTGCCGCGGATATGAACCGCGCACCCTGCGCGCAGTTTCCCTTCGGCACAGACCGCTACGGCCGCTGTGTCTGCTCCCGCGTGCTGATGGGGGCGAGAACTTCAATCTTCTCAGCTGTTGCACTGGTGGGGCTCACCTTCCTTGCCGGCTCCGTGCTCGGCCTGTTGGCCGGATGGTATGGCGGCATGATAGACACGCTGATCATGCGCCTTGCGGACGTGATGCTGGCCTTCCCGCAGATGGTGCTGGCTATCGCGGTGGCAGGCATCCTGGGCGGCGGCATGGGCAACGCCATGCTCGCTATGGGCATCAGCGGCTGGACGCTCTATGCGCGCCTGGCCCGCGCCCAGGTGCTGAGCTTGAAAGAAGAACCTTACGTCCACGCCGCCCGGCTCTCCGGCTGCTCCGGCTGGACGATCATGATAAAAACGCTGCTGCCCAACATGCTGGGGCCTCTGCTCGTCACGGCGGCGACCCAGATCGGCGTCATGATGATCGGCATCGCGGGCCTCTCCTTCCTCGGCATCGGTGTGATCGAGCCGCAGGCGGAGTGGGGCAGCATGATCAACACCTCCCGCGCCTATCTGCAGCTGGCCCCCTGGGCGGTGCTCGCCCCGGCCGTTGCCACGATCATCACAGTGATGATTTTCAACTATCTGGGCGACTGTGTGCGCGACGCGCTGGAAGCAAAGGAGGCGGAGACATGAGCGACACGATCCTCACGCTCGACCGCCTCTGCGTCGGATACGGCGACCGCCCCGCCGCTGCGGACGTGTCCTTTTCCCTGCAGCGGGGCGAGATCCTCTGCCTCGTGGGGGAGAGCGGCTGCGGCAAGAGCACCCTGCTCAAGGCCTTGATGGCGGCACCCGAGATCCGTCTCTTCTCTGGCTCCATCACGCTGGAGGGCACGGAGCTCTCCGCCCTTCCGCCAAAGCAGCGGCGCAAGCTCTGCTGCGAAAAAATGGGCATCGTCTTCCAAACGCCGGAGGCGACCTTCAACCCCATCCGCAGCTATCGAAAGCAGTTTATCGAAACGCTCAAAAGTCACGGGAAATATGACCCGAAAACCTTTGACGCCAAGGTGGCGGAGGCTTTTGCCAAGGTGGAGCTCAGCGACTGGCGGCGCGTCCTGGGGGAATGCCCCTTCGCTCTCAGCGGCGGCATGAACCAGCGTGTGGCGCTGGCGCTGGCACTGCTGCTCGAGCAGGAGATCCTGCTCTGCGACGAGCCGACCAGCGCGCTGGACGCCACGATCCAGCTGCAGGTGGCCGAAGAACTCAAACGCCTGCGCGATAAAAGCGGCGTGACACAGATCATCGTGACCCATAATCTGGCGCTGGCCCATTTCCTGGCCGACCATATCGGCGTCATGTACGCCGGGCGGCTGGTGGAGTTTGGCCGGGCCTGTGACGTGCTGTGCGATCCACAGCACCCCTATACCAAAAGTCTGCGTGCGGCGATCCCGAGCCTGGACGGTACGATGCCTGACGGCCTGCCCGGCAGCCCGCCGATGACCGGCCCCACGGAGAGCGGCTGCGAGTTTTGCGACCGCTGTCCTCAAACGGGGGCAAACTGTGCCCATGCGCCTTATGCCATGCGGCAGGTGGGAGACGGCCACTTCGTCTCCTGCTGCGGCGGGAAGGAGGCCATGCCATGATCGTTCTGGAAGGGAAAAGCCTTGCCAAGCGCTATGAGCAGCAAAGCACCGTGATCCACGTTTCGCCTCGAGAGCGGGGAGATCCTGGGCGTTGCGGGAGAGAGCGGCAGCGGCAAGTCCACGCTCCTAAAGCTTATTTCCGGCCTGGAAGCGCCCAGCGCGGGCAGCATCCTGCTCCATGGAAAAGAACTCTCGCCCCGGCGCACCAAAGAAGAATACCGGACGATGCAGATGATCTTTCAGAACGCGCCCGCCTCTTTCCATCCCCGCCGTACGATCGCGGAGTCGATCACCGAGTCGGTCCGCAATCTGCGCGGAAGAAGCGCGCCGCTCGACCTGGCCTCGCTGGCCGACCGGGTGGGACTGCAGCGGGAGCTGATGGATCGCACACCCCGCCAGCTCAGCGGCGGGCAGTGCCAGCGCATGGCGATCGCCCGCGCGATGGCCGTGGAACCGGAGATCCTGCTCTGCGACGAAATCACCAGCGCACTCGACGTGTCCTCCCAGGCGCAGATCCTGCATCTGCTTGCCGACATCTGCCGCGAGAGCCATACCTCCGCGATCTTTGTCTCCCACGATCTGGCGGTGATCCGCTGCCTGTGCGACCGGGTGATGATCATGCGCGACGGTGCCCTTGTGGAGGAGGGCCCAACGGCACAGGTAATCCGTCAGCCCAGAGAGGCCTATACGAAAAAACTGGTCGATTCGGTCCTGGAAATCAAGAATTAAGGAAATGGCTCGTGTGTGATTTGCGCAAGGAGGAAACTCATGCAGATCGCTGAATACTATGATTCTGTCGCCTCAATCTGGGACGACGATTATGCGGAGGCTAAGGCCGCCCGCATCGTCACGGCCATGGTCTCGATCCAGCGGGGCGGCGCCTGTGTGATGGATGTCGGCTGCGGCAGCGGTGCGATGTTTGCCGATCTCATGGACGGCGGCGCCTGTGAGATCGAGGGTGTGGACATCTCCGGGGAGATGATCCGTCTGGCACAGAGGAAATACGGCTCCGATCCGCGCATCCACCTGACCCAAGCCGACTTCCTGCAGCTCGAGCAGCCCGGCTATGAGGTGATCGTGTCTTTTAACGCCTATCATCACTTCCTGCAGCCGCGTGACTTCCTGGAAAAAGCGCGAGAGCTTCTGCTGCCCCGTGGGCGGCTTACGGTGGCGTTCCCCTTTGGCCGCGACCGGATGAACACGCTCGGCAGCATCATGCCGGGCGGCCTTGCAAGGCAGCTGCTCCCTGCGGAGGAGGAAGCCAAACTCTGGCGGGAATTCTTCGCGATCGACTGTATCTGTGATAACGACTCGCTGTTTCTGCTTTCCGGCACG